>NZ_JBWXUE010000045.1:0-62852 GCF_057158765.1 Kitasatospora sp. NEAU-69 | reverse complement strand
CAGATTGCCCACGTGTTACTCACCCGTTCGCCACTGATCCACCCCGAAGGGCTTCACCGTTCGACTTGCATGTGTTAAGCACGCCGCCAGCGTTCGTCCTGAGCCAGGATCAAACTCTCCGTGAATGATTTCCCGTCAGTGCTTAATTAAAAGCGCGGGATCCCACCCGCGTTGAGCGGCACGACGATCAGCGGAATAGGCCGACCCCGTGCACTGCGTCCTCGCTAGTGTTTTTACTTCAAAAGGAATCTCCAACCCCGATCAGTGATCGAGGCCGGGGATGTCAACATATCTGGCGTTGACTTTTGGCACGCTGTTGAGTTCTCAAGGAACGGAGACTTCCTTCGAGCTGCTCTCGCAGTCCCTCCGGGCCCTTCGTTCTTACTTCGTAAAGCTTATCAGATTCGTTTTCCTCCGATTTACCGGAGTTCATCTTCCCGACTCGCCCGTCGCCCCTCTCGGTGCGACTCCGGAACTGTACGGGCACCGGCCTGCCGCAAGCAAATCGGCTCCGGGCATTCTTGGGAGCCGAGCTACGGGAGGGAACGAGCATGGACATGGTCACACTGCTGGGCCGGACGCTGGGCGCCGATCCGGTGCCGATCGAAGCTGACGGCGGGAGCGTCGGCGGGATCGAACACCACCGCCTCGTCCTCGCCGACGGCCCGGATCCGGTGCCGCTCGTCCTCGACGTAATGGCGGCGCCCGCGACGGCGACGGCGACACCACCGCGACGCGTCGCCGTGCTGCTGCCGGGCGGCGGGCTCAACGTCCGGGCGAACTACTGCACGGCCGCCGGCCGCAGCCTCGCCCGTTTCCTGGCCGAGCACGGCCACCTCGTGGTCGGCGTCACCCCGCGCGAGGATGCGCTCACCACGGCGAGCGCCGGACCGCACTGCGCGGGCTGGGGTCTGGCCGCGCACCGGCGGGACGTCCAGCGGGTGGTCGCCGCGCTCGCGCCCGCCACCGGCGGTCTGCCCTACGACCTGTTCGGGCACTCGGCCGGCGCCGCGCTCGCGCTGGACACCGCCGCACACACCTCCGCAGACACCGAGGCGGGCGCAGGCCTCGGGCGGGTGGTCGTGCTCGACACCACCGGTCCGTACGAATCCGAGCTCGCCACCCGCGCCGCCGCGCTGGCCGACACGTTCCAGGAGCAGCTGGCACAGGGCAGCTGGACGCTGGACCCCGGGCTGAAGGGCCTCTTCGCCCGCGCCGCGGCCGCGCCGGAGGCCGACAGCGGCCTGCCGCGCCCGGACTGGCGGACCGGCCGGTTCGGCAACCTCGGCCTGTTGCACTACGCGCTGACCCGCACGCACGAGCTGCCGGGACCGGCGAACTGGATCTACCGGCGCGGCCACAGCAGCGGCGACTACGCGTTCGGCGCGACCCCGGCCGACGACCGCTTCGGCCTCGACCGCACGCCGCTCGCCGTCTGGGCGGCGGCGATCGACCGGCTCGGCAGCGGCCTGCAGCCGACCGCCCTGCTGCGCGACCTCGCCGCACTCTGGGCCGGCCGGGAGGACGTCTACCGGATCGACTGGTCGGCGATCCGCGCCGATGTCGTCTGGGTGAACGCCGAGCTCGGCCGCGGCGACCACGATCTCGGCGCCCGGTTGATCCGGGCGGGTGGCGCCCGGGTCGACTACCGCGTCGTCCCGGGCTACGGCCACGGCGACCTGCTCTGGGCGACCACCGCGGAACGCGACGTCTGGTCCCACCTGCTGCCGGAGTAGTGCCGGACCGCGAACGGACAGCGGCACGCAGGCACCGAAACGGCCGGCCCGGTGACCCGGGCCGGCCGTTCAGCGCGTGCGAGTGCGCGGAGCGTCAGCCCTCGCGACCCATCTCCTCCACAATCGCCGCCGCGAAGGCGTCGATGTCCGCCTCCGTGGTGTCGAAGGACGCCATCCAGCGCACCTCGCCGGTGTGCTCGTTCCAGAAGTAGAAGCGGTAACGCTTCTGCAGCCGCTCGCTGACCTCGCGCGGAAGCACCGCGAAGACGGCGTTGGACTGCACCGGACGGACCACCGTGACGCCGTCGATCCCCTGGACCGCCGTCTCCAGGCGCTTGGCCATCGCGTTGGCGTGGCCGGCGTTGCGCAGCCAGAGGTCGCCGGTCAGCAGGGCCTCGAACTGCACCGAGACGAAGCGCATCTTCGAGGCGAGCTGCATCGACATCTTGCGCAGGAACTTGAGGTTCCTGACCTTCTCCGGGTTGAGCACCACGACGACCTCGCCGAGCAGCAGGCCGTTCTTGGTGCCGCCGAAGGAGAGCACGTCGACGCCGGCGTCCGTGGTGAACTCACGGAACGGGCGGCCGAGCGAGGCGGCGGCGTTGGACAGCCGCGAGCCGTCCATGTGCACGAGCATCCCGCGCTCGTGCGCGTGGTCGCAGATCGCCTTGACCTCGTCCACCGTGTAGAGCGTGCCGAGCTCGGTGCTCTGCGCGATCGACACCGCGAGCGGGGAGGCCCGGTGCTCGTCGTCCCAGCCGTAGGCCTGGAGGTCGATCAGCTCGGGGGTGAGCTTGCCGTCCGGGGTGGGGACGTTGTGCAGCTTGATGCCGGCCATCTTCTCCGGCGCGCCGCACTCGTCGACGTTGATGTGCGAGCTCTCGGCGGAGACCACCGCGCCCCAGCGGGGCAGCAGTGCCTGGAGCGCGACCACGTTGGCGCCGGTGCCGTTGAAGACCGGGTAGGCCTCGGCCCGGTCGCCGAAGTGGCGCTTGAAGACGGTCTGCAGGTGTTCGGTGTACTGGTCCTCGCCGTACGCGACCTGGTGGCCGTCGTTGGCCAGTGCGATCGCGGCGAGGATCTCCGGGTGGACTCCGGCGTAGTTGTCGCTGGAGAACCCGCGTACGGCCGGGTCGTGGTGGCGCACGGCGTCCGTACCGGAGAGAGAGGTGGTCATCGGGCTGTCAGCCACAGGTGCTGTCCGTTCAGTTCTGCTGCGGGGCGGTCCCAGAGGGCCGCCAGGTTGTCGGCCAGGTCGGCTGTGTCGGTGAAGCCGGCGAACTTCGCCTCCGGCTTCTCGGCCCGCATCTCGGGGCTGACCAGCGCCTTGATGACCAGGATCGCAGCCGCGGCGGTCGGCGTGCCGTCCTCGGCGGTGGTCTCCTTCACGAAGGAGTGGGCCATGGCGAGCGTCCACGCCTCGCTGGCGGCCTTGGCGGCCGCGTAGGCGGCGCCGCCCGCGGTCGGCTTGTGCGCGGCCGACGCGGAGACGATCGCGTACCGGCCGGCCTCGCTGCGCAGCAGCGCGGGCTGGAAGGCGAGCGAGGTGTGCTGGAGCGTGCGCACCACGGTGTCGTGCAGGAAGTCCCAGTCGTCGATACGCGTGTCGTGGAACGTCTTGCTGCCGCGCCAGCCGCCGACCAGGTGGAGCAGGCCGTCGACGTGCCCGTGCTCGGCCTCCAGGTGGTCGGCCCAGTCGTGGACCTCCTGCGGGTCGAGCAGGTCGATCACCTGTCCGCTGACCCGGGCGCCGGGGACGGCGGTGCGGACGCCGGCGAGCGCCGCGTCGAGGCGCTGCTGGTCGATGTCCGCGCCGATCACCACCGCGCCGCCGGCCGCGAGCCGGCGCATGGTGGCCTGACCGGCCGGACCGCTGGCGCCGGCGACGGCGATGACCTTGTTCTGGACCGAACTCATGCGGCAACCTCCGTCATGCCGGCGCCGGTGATGCCGGTGGTGGCGGCGATCACGCCGCTGAGCTTCTTGGACAGGGCCTCGTAGAACATGCTGAGCGGGAACTCGTCCGGGTGGACGGCGTCGCACAGCGCCTTGTTGAGCGCCTTGCCGTCGAGGTCGAGCGGCAGCGCGTCGGCACCCTTGGCCCAGGTGGACGCCGGGTGCGGGGTCAGGTAGCGGGAGACCAGCTCGTAGGCGGCGATCCAGTGCGCGGTCTTCGGGCGGTCGATGCCGGCCCGGTAGAGCGTCTCGATCTCGGCGCAGAGCGCGTTGGTGACCTCGGCGACCCGGGACCAGTCGATGGTCAGCCGGTTGTCGCGCCAGCGCAGCGCGTCGTGCTGGTGCAGGTAGGCGAAGAGCAGCTGGCCGCCCATGCCGTCGTAGTTGCGCACCCGGTCACCGCTGACCGGGAAGCGGAACAGCCGGTCGAAGAGGATCGCGTACTGGACGTCGCGGCCCTGCTCGTAGCCCTCGGCCTCGAGCCGGACGGCCTCCTTGAAGGCGGTCAGGTCGCAGCGCAGCTCCTCCAGGCCGTACATCCAGAACGGGCTGCGCTGCTTGATCATGAAGGGGTCGAACGGCAGGTCGCCGTGGCTGTGGGTGCGGTCGTGCACCAGGTCCCAGAGCACGAAGGTCTGCTGGGCGCGGGCCTGGTCGCCGATCAGCGCGGCGGCGTCGGCCGGGATGTCCAGGCCGAGCAGCTCGACGGCGGCGTTGGAGACGGCGCGGAAGCGGGCGGCCTCGCGGTCGCAGAAGATGCCGCCCCAGGTGAAGCGCTCGGGCGCCTTGCGGACCGCGACGGTCTCCGGGAAGAGCACCGCGGAGTTGGTGTCGTACCCGGCCGTGAAGTCGGTGAAGGTGATCGGGACGAACATCGGGTTGTCGAAGCGGGTCCGCTCCAGCTCGGCCAGCCAGTCCGGCCAGACGACCTTGAGCAGCACGGCCT
This sequence comes from Kitasatospora sp. NEAU-69, assembly GCF_057158765.1. Taxonomy (NCBI): domain Bacteria; kingdom Bacillati; phylum Actinomycetota; class Actinomycetes; order Kitasatosporales; family Streptomycetaceae; genus Kitasatospora; species Kitasatospora sp. NEAU-69. The sequence continues at coordinate 58,214 of NZ_JBWXUE010000045.1, read as the reverse complement.
CCAGGTTGCGGTCCGGGTTGCCGTTCTGCGTGTACATCGGGAAGACCACCAGGTGGCTCAGCCCGTCGATGCGCTGGTCGGCGGGCTGGAAGGCCAGCAGCGAGTCCAGGAAGTCGGGCTCGCGGTAGCCGGTGTCGGCCCACTTGCGCAGATCGGCCTGCACGGCCGCCAGGTACTCGGCGTCGTGCGGGAAGAGCGGCGCCAGCTCCTGGATCGCGTCCAGCACCGTGGTCAGCAGCGGGTCGACCGCGCTGCGCTGGACGGCCGCCAGGTCGATGGAGCCGTCCTTGGACTGCAGCGGGCGCAGGCCCTCGACGGCCTGCTTGAGCCGCAGCCAGGCGGGATGGTCGGCCGGGGGCGCCGCAGGAAGGTCGGCCGCCACAGCGATGCTCGGCGAAAGATTCTGCATGGGAGACCTGCTTCGACAGAAGTTATTGAATCAAGGACACGATAAGGACGAAAGGTTCTCCTGTTCAAGGGGGGGTCGGTGAGAAAATCTGCACACTGTGACCTGTCTGCCCGAAAGCCTTGCGGCGGAAGGGTGTTCGGACTTCCAACCGGAACCGACTCTTCCGGTGGGTCCGCCGGGCCGCCACCCGGGACGGGCCGGACGGCCGCGCCGGCGGGCGGCGCGCGGGGTCCCGGAGCGGGCGCGCGGCTCCTACAGCAGGTGGGACGCACCTCTGTGCGCCCCTGCACGCGCCCTGCTGACCGGCGGGCGGAGCGGTGATCGTGGGTGCTGTCCCCCGGGCGCGCCGAGTCCGACGGGGGCCGCGCGAGGGGGACCGATGCACGGACCAGCCGTCCTCAGCTGGCTGCTCGCACTACTCATGGCCACGGCCGGCGGCATCTGCCTGGTCCGCTGGCGCGCAGCAGGCCGCGCGGCCGCAGCGGCGGCCGGTCAGCGGACGCAGGGCCCCCGGACGCCAGCGCGCTGGATAGGAGGGCGCTGGGCAGGAGGGCGCTGGACGGCGGACCGGGCGGTGGGCCGGCGACCGGCCGACCGGCATGCGTCGGGCCGCGAGGCGGACGGCGCGGAGGCCGTGATGGGCCTGGGCACGGCCGTGATGATCACGGCCGGCGACCGGCTGCCGGCACCGCTCTGGGCGGGCGGCTTCGGACTGCTCGGCGCCGGCTTCCTGCTGGCCGCCGCCGCCCCGCGGCCGGCGGCGGCCGCACTGCGCGCGCACCGGCTGCACCACGCGGTCGGCGCGCTGGCGATGGTCTACATGGCGCTGGCCATGGGCACGGCCGCGCACCAGCCGGCGCACCCGGGGATGGCGATGCCGACCGGGCTACCGGTGCTGACCGGCGCGCTGCTGGTCTACTTCGGCTGCTACGCGCTCTGGATGGGCAGCCGGCTGCTGCCGGCCGGCGCGATGGGCGCGCAGCAGCCGGGCGGCGCGCTGCCGGCCGGCCACGGCGGCAGTATCGGGGGCAGCAACGGGGGCAGTCACGAGGGCGGCTACCGAGCCTACGGCGCCTGCCTCGCCGGCCTCGCCGGACGGCATCCCGCGCTGCCACGCGCCTGCCGGCTGGCGATGGGCGTCGGCATGTTCGCGATGCTGCTGGCGCTCTGAGCCGCCGGTGCTCCGACGATTCCGGGACGCCGGGGACGCTCGGCGACGCGCTGCCGAGGCGGCCGATCCACTGGCACGGAAGGGGCGTGAGGGTGCCACTGGTACTCCTGGTGCAGGTGGGGCGACGGGCGGCGGCCGGGGCTCGGTGACCCTGTGCGTGGCGTTGGTCACTGGGTGGCCGGGGGCGGTTCCACGACGCCCGGGTAGCGCCTAGATTGAGCCGAAGCGTCTTCTCGCGCCTTCTCCCTGGGGGAGCCCTCTGCCATGACGGCCCTGCTCGGCCTCCTGCTGCTCGGTGCGCTGTTCGCCACGACCGGACCCGTCCTGCTGGCCAGAGCCGGCTGGGCCCAGCGCGAGCCGGTCCTGGCGCTGCTGCTCTGGCAGTGCCTGGTGATCGCGGTGCTGCTCTGCTGCGTCCTGGGCCTGGTGCTGGCCGTGTCGGCCGCGCTGCCGGACGCCCGCGGCCTGCTCTTCACCGGTGCCCCGCGCGGGGTGGAGGCCGCCTACGGCCTGGCCGGCGCGCAGGCGGAGGGCTGGGGACGGCTCTGTGCGGCGCTGCTGGCGCTGGGCGGCGCCTGGACGGCCTTCTCACTGGCCCGCGAGGTCCGCGCCGCCCGCGCACTGCGCGGACACCGGCACGCCGAGCTGGCGCACCGGGCCCCCGAGCTGCCGGCCGGGATCGGCGCGCGGCCGGGCGGGCGGGAGCGGCTGGTGGTCCTGGAGAGCGGGAGGCCGGAGGCCTGGTCGCTGCCCGGTCCGCGCTCCCGGCTGGTGGTCACCACGGCCGCGCTGAGCCGGCTGACCGATCGTGAGCTGGCGGCCGTGCTGAGCCACGAGCGCGGCCATGTGCGGGCCCGGCACCACTGGCTCGCGCAGTGCGCGCAGGCGCTGGCGGCGGGGTTCCCCGGCCTCGGGGTGTTCCGGGCGTTCCGGGACCAGGTGGGCGAGCTGGTCGAGCTGGCCGCCGACGACCGGGCCGCGCGCCGGCACGGGCGGCTGACCACGGCGCTCGCGATGGTGGAGATCAACGCCGGGCGCGGGGTGTTCGCGGACTGCGCGAGCGTCCGTGCGCCGGGCCAGCTGGCGCAGGCGCCTCGCCGGGTGGACCGGCTGCTGGCCGGCGAGCCGCGGCTGACGGTCGCCGGGCGGCTCTGGTGCACCGCGCTGGCGCTGGCGCTGCCCGCCGCGGTGGTGCTGCTCGCGGCGGCGCCGGGGCTGCGCGCCGCGCTGTGAACAGCGCTCCGACGGCGCTCTACCTGCCGGCGCCCTGACTACCGGAGGCCGGTCACAGCGCCCGGAGCTCAGCCGACCGGCTGCGGGGCCGTCAGCGTGCGTGCCAGCACCTCGCGGTGCAGCGGGCGGGCGGCCGCGTAGCGCTCGCGACCGGCCTCGCTGAGGATCACGTAGATACCGCGCCGGTCCACGTCGCACATGGTCCGCTCGACCAGGCCGGCCTTCTCCAGCCGGCCGATCAGCCGCGACAGCGCGCTCTGGCTCAGGTGCACCTTCTCGGCCAGCTCCTGGACCCGCAGCTTGTGGGCCTGCGCGGCAGGCGCCTCGGCCAGCCGCTCCAGCACCTCGAACTCGCTCATGCCCAGGTCGAACCGCTCGCCGAGCTCTCGCTCCAGCGCGCAGACGGTCGCCGCGTGGCGGGCCAGCAGGTCACGCCACTCGACCACCAGGGCGGCCGCTTCGGCCGAGTCAACTGTGGTCACCGGCGCATCCTAACACGTGCACATGAACTAAATGCATCAGAAATATATTCACTTGCATTGGATGCACGTGCATGTAGTCTCTTGCCCATGACCACAGTCCCGCTCGACGGATCAACATCCGTCTCCCTGAAGGCTTCTGACACACCGCTCGGCTCCGCGCAGTGGAGCCCACGGCTCTGGGGCACCCTGATCGTGCTCTGTGCCGCGCTCTTCCTGGACGCGCTGGACGTCTCCATGGTCGGCGTGGCGCTACCGTCCATCGGCACCGACCTGAAGCTCTCGACCTCCGCACTGCAATGGGTGGTCAGCGGCTACGTACTCGGCTACGGCGGCCTGCTCCTGCTCGGCGGACGGGCGGCCGACCTACTGGGTCGCCGCCGGGTCTTCCTGATCGCGCTGACCGTCTTCGCCGCCGCCTCACTGCTCGGCGGCCTGGTGGACAACGGCGCACTGCTGATCGGCGCCCGGTTCCTGAAGGGCGCGAGCGCGGCGTTCACCGCACCGGCCGCACTGTCGATCATCACCACCACGTTCCCCGAGGGTCCGGCCCGCAACAAGGCGCTGTCGATCTTCACCACCTGCGGCGCCAGCGGCTACTCGCTCGGCCTGGTGCTCAGCGGGCTGCTCACCTCGGTCGGCTGGCGCTGGACCTTCCTGATGCCGGTCCCCGTCGCGCTCATCGCGCTGGTCTTCGCGATCAGGCTGCTGCCGCGGCACGCGGCCGAGGAGCGCGGCCACGGCGGCTACGACGTGGCCGGTGCGATCACCGGCACCGCGTCACTGCTGCTCCTGGTCTTCACCGTCACCGAGGCGCAGAGCGTCGGCTGGGCGAGCCTGCGGACCGTCGGATCACTGGTCGCGGTCGCCGTGCTCGGCGCGGTCTTCCTGCTGATCGAGCAGCGCACCGCCCACCCGCTGGTGCGGCTCGGCATCTTCCGCAACGGGAGCGTGGCGCGGGCGAACGTGGCCGCGCTGCTGCTGATGGGCTCGTACTCGGGCTTCCAGTTCGTCGTCGCGCTCTACCTGCAGCGGCTGCTCGGCTGGTCGGCGCTGGAGATGGGCTTCGCACTGCTGCCGGCCGGCGCGATCGTCGCGCTCTCGGCGACCAGGATGGGCGCGATCGTGGACCGGTTCGGCACCGGCAGGCTGCTGCCGCTCGGCGCGCTCGCGATGCTCGCCGGGTACGCGCTGTTCCTGCGACTGGGCGCGCACAGCGGTTTCGTCGGCCTGGTACTGCCGAGCATGGTGCTGCTCGGCATCGGCTTCGCGCTCTTCTACCCGTCGGCCAACATCGCCGCCACCAACGGGGTGGCCGACGAGGAGCAGGGGCTGGCCTCGGGTCTGGTGAACACCGCGATGCAGGTCGGCAACGCACTGGTGCTGGCCGTCACGACCGCGGTGATCACCGCCGGCAACCACGGCGGCACCAGCCCGCGGGCACAGTTGGACGGCTACCGTCCGGCACTCGCGCTGGTCACCGGCGTCGCGCTGGTCGGCCTCGTGGTCACCGCGGCGGGCGTCCTGCTCGACCGGCGCCGAGCCACCGCAGCGGTCCGTCCGGTCCCGGACTACGATGTCAGGCGGACCGCAGCCGCCACCAACGCGGTACTGGAGGAGCGGGTTTGACGGCCCGTCAGCAACGACGGCCACACCGCAGGACGTAGCTGGACCGATCCACCGGACCAGACGCCCACCTGGCAGGCGACCCCTCGCTGCCCGGTGGGCGCCGGTCTCACCAGTCCCCCGTTCTGGTGAGACCGACACCGACCTCCGTACCCGATGGACGCCCGCCTTCGCCTCGGGCGTCCGCCGTCGTCGGCTCCGGGCCGAAAGTATATTGACCGGGAGCCAACCAACGTACGGAGCTGACACGATGGCACCTCGCGGGGAATCGGTCAACGAGGAGATGCGGCTGCGCTCCCGGCGCCGGCTGATGAGGGCCACCATCGAACTCGTCGACCAGCGCGGATACGCGGCCACCACGCTGGCCGACATCGCAGAGCAGGCCGGCCTCGCACGTGGCCTGGTGTCGTACTACTTCGAAGGCAAACGGCTGCTGATGCAGGCGGCCACTCACCGGCTGATGCACCTGGAGCTGGCCTCCGCACTCGAACAGCTGCCGGCCGAGAGCTCGCCGCAGGCCCGGCTCGCCTGTTCGATCGACGCGGTGCTCGGTCTGGCGATGGACCATCCGCGGGTGATGCGCTCGCACCTGGCGCTGATCCTCGACCCGGACACCGGGGCCTTCGTGCAGGACCCGGAGCAGCAACGGCTCAGTGTGATCCTGCGGGAGGTGCTGGCCGACTGGGGCGCGGCGGATCCGGTGGCCGAGCACGCGGTGCTGCGCAGCGCGCTGATGGGCGGCTGCATAGGCGTCCTGCTGCCGGGGGCGCAGACGCCGCTGCCGCCGATCCGGGCCGACCTGTTCGCCCGCTACGGGCTGTCCTGGGAGCTCGGCAGGCCACCGCAGCCGACGCCGCCGAGCCGACCGGGTCAGCCGGACCGACGGTAGCGCGTGACCGCGCTCGGGCACGCCCGGCCGCCGCTCCGGCCGTCACCCCGGGCGGCCCGCCGGAGCTCAGTTCTCGGCGAGGATGGCGCCGAGCAGGTCGATGGTCTTCTCCGGCGTGAGGCTGTCCACGCAGAGCCGCTCCATGACCTGCACGTAGGCGTCCACGTCGTCCCGCTTGTCCAGGTAGAGCGCGCTGGTCAGCTGCTCCAGGTAGACCACGTCGGCCAGGTCCTGCTCGGGGAAGCGCAGGATGCTGAACGCCCCGCTCTCGCCCGCGTGCGCGCCGAACCGGAACGGCATCACCTGGATCACCACGTTCGGGCGCTCGGCGATGTCGATCAGGTACTGGAGCTGACCGCGCATCACCTTCGGGCCACCGACCGGGCGGCGCAGCGCCGCCTCGTCGATCACGGCCCACAGCCGGGGGCCCTGACCGTCCGTCAGCAGCTTCTGGCGGCGCAGCCGCAGGCCGACCAGGCGGTCGATCTCGTCCTCGCTGAGCACCGGGCGGCTCTGGCCGAAGACGGCGCGGGCGTACTCCTCGGACTGCAGCAGGCCGGGGATGAACTGCACCTCGTAGGTCCGGATCAGCGAAGCGGCCTCCTCCAGGCCGACGTAGGTCTGGAACCAGCCCGGCAGCACGTCGCTGAAACTGTGCCACCAGCCGGACTTGTTGGCTTCGCGGACCAGGCCCAGCAACGATTCGCGCTCCTCGCCGTCGTCCACGCCGTACAGGCTGAGCAGATCGGCGACGTCGCGCTCCTTGAAGCTGACGCGACCCAGTTCCATCCGGCTGATCTTCGACTCGGAGGCGCGGATGGCGTAGCCGGCGTCCTCACGGGTGATGTTGCGGCTCTCCCTCAGGCGGCGCAGCTGCGAGCCGAGGAGGATCCGGCGCACCATCGAGCCGCCGCCGGGCTGAACACTGGTCATGCCGTGGGAACCTCCGCATCGGGAAAACAGCGCACAGTCTGCCATCATCCGGCCGCTCACAGTGCGTGTAGTGGCAGATGGATCTATCAATTTTGCATCGGCACGTCCATTGGCATCGTACTCGGCACGTCCATCAGCACAGGCAGATGCACGTGCATCCGGCTCCTGCATATGCCAATAGTGCGACTGCACGTGAATCGACTCTTGCATCTGCCGGGAGCGCAGAGCACGATGGTGCACGTGCAGTTGCACACCCCCTAGACATTCCCGCGGGCTTCGCCGTCGACCCCACGCGCGACCTCCGCATCCGCACCAGGCAGCGCTCGTGCGCGACTTGGCGCGGTGCGTGGACGAGCGTGGCGGCCGGCTCGGGCGGATGACGAAGCGGCCGAGCGAGTCGGAGGTGACCGGCATGACCCCGCCGGGTCCAGCCGTGTCCGCCCCCTTATGGGAGGAGCTCTTCATGGGCACCGGTACGGCCCTGGCCGTCGATCCTGACGTCGTGACGTGTACGCTCGCCCCGCGCTACGACGCGGTGAAGACCGCTCGCGACTTCGCCAGGACCACCCTGCAGCGCTGGGGACTTGACGACATCTTCGACGACGTGGCCCTGGTGGCCTCGGAGCTGGTGACGAACGCGCTGCGGCACGCGATCGGCGAGCCGACGCTGGCGGACCTCCCGCGCGCCGAGTCCGGCCGGCCGGCGTTCCCGAAGCAAGGCGGCCCCGCGCTGGGTGCGGACCGGCTGCCGATCCGGATCAGCCTGGTACACCGGGCCCCCCAACTGGTCTGCGCGGTGAGCGATCCGAGCAGCATGGGGCCGGTCACCCGGGAGGCGGACTTCGTCGCCGAGTCCGGGCGGGGGCTGCACCTGGTGGACTCGTTCAGTCTCTCCTGGGGCTGGCACCCGCTGGCCTCCGGGGCCGGCAAGGTGGTCTGGGCGCTCTTCCAGGCCGATCCCGACGGGTCGTCAGAGAGCTTTCCGGGCCTGATATCCGACGTCTCGTCGTCCTCCGGTCGGCACCGTCGCTCGGCCTAGGACCGGGCCCCGTGCATCGAACGCCGCGCCATCGCGCGGCGTTTCGCTGTTTCCCGGCGTTCCGCCGTTTCCAGGCGCTTCGCTGCTTCCAGGCGCATCGCTGTCTCCCGGCGCTTCGCTGTCTCCTGGCGTTTCGCCGCTCGACTGCGGTCGGCTCCCCCGGACATGTCGAACGCCGCCGCGGCTCGGACCACCACGACGGCGCGTGCACGTTCCCAACGGGCCCACCCGGCCCGGTCCTCAGCCGACCAGGTGGTCGAACTCCCCGTCCTTCACCCCGAGCAGCAGCGCCTCGATCTCGTCCCGGGTGTAGATCAGCGCCGGACCGTCCGGAAAACGCGAGTTGCGCATGGCGACACCCCCGCCGGGGAGGGCGGCGAGCTCCACGCAGTTCCCCTTGGAGTTGCTGTGCCGACTCTTCTGCCAGACCACACCGTCGAGGTCCGCAGCCGCCATGCCGTTGTACGTGTGGTGCATAGAAATCTCCCAAGAGCCTGGAGTGCCCGAGCCTGGAGTGCTCGTACCGCTCGGCACCCGACCGCTCCGGCCGCCGGCCGCCTCCGGCTCGTGCGGGCAGGGCAGATGCCTCACTACTCGTAATGATAACGCTAATGCACGTGCATCGGCATGCGATTTTGCGCGTGCACGGCAGTCGGGCAAACCACGCACCGGGGGCGACGAATCACGCCACGACCAGCCGGTTTGACGGTGCGTACATGGACATATGGACACCATTCGCCGTGCGGCCGACGGCCGTGCGGCGAGCGGGTGCCGGTCGGCGGGCCACGACGGACCGGTGGGATGAGCGGGGCACCTGGGTCCAAGTGATCAACTTCGCAGCCGATTACTCACACTCCGTCACTTCATGCAGTGCGGAGCCGAGCTTTCGGGCGAATTCGCGTCGGCCGTTCCGGGCGGTGGGGCGCCCACCTACTAGACGCGGTGGGAACGGGGGAAGTTGCAACGGAGGAACCGGCTGCGGGCTGACCGTGCGACACGACCCGGACGGGGCGGCTGAGCTGCGAGGGTGCCCGACTTCGGAAGGTGCGCCCGAATGTCCTACGATCTCCGCCATGAGCACTGCAGCCATCCCGGGCGCACCACTGCCCGTCCGCACTCCAGGCTCCCGTGCGCGGGGGCGCCACCGTCGGCCCGAGCGGCCCGAGGTGCCGGCCGGTGCGCCCGCACTGGTGCTCGCCATCCCGGCCGAGGCCTCACCCGAGACGGTCGCCCTGGTCGACGAGATCCTGTCCATGGTCCGCGGCGAGCAGCCCGGCATCCAACTCGCCGCCGGGTGGCTGCCGTCGGCCGCGACCGACGAGGCGCCGCAGGGCGAGGGCGAGGGCGAAGCCGGGGCACCGTCGTTCGGCGCCACGCTGCCGACCGCGGCCGAGCTGATCGCCGGCGCCGTCGGGGCCGGCCTGCCGACCCCGGTGCTGATCCCGCTGCTACCCGGCCCGCACCAGCAGCTGACGGCACTGCAGCAGCTGGCCGCCGAGACCGGCGCACTGCTGACCGATCCGCTCGGTCCGCACCCGCTGCTCGCCGAGGCCGTCCACGTGCGGCTCTCCGAGGCCGGTCTGGCCCGCGCCGACCGCGCCCGGCTGTTCGCCATCACGACGGCGGCCGACGGCGTGGTGCTGACCACCGCCGGTGGCGAGGAGGCCGCCGCCGCGGCCGGGATCACCGGCGTGCTGCTCGCGGCCCGCCTGGCCGTCCCCGTGGTCCCGGCCGCGCTGGACGTGCCCGGTTCGGTCGCCGCCGCCGTCGAGCACCTGCGGGCCACCGGCTCGCAGCGGCCGGCGCTCGCCCCGCTGGTGATCGGCCCCGAGGTGGACCCGGCCCTGCTGGCCGCCGCGGCCGAGGAGACCGGCTGCCCCTCGGCGGACCCGGTCGGCAGCTACTCGACCATAGGGCAGCTGATCGCCTCCGCGTACCTCGTCGCACTGGGCGAGCTGGGCCTGCCGACCGCCGAGCAGATCGAGGCCGAGGCGGTGGCCGCCGCCGAGGCCGCTGAAGCGGCCGCAGCAGCCGAGATGGCCGAGTAACACCGCCTCAGGCGCTCCGCAGCAGCAACCGGGGAGGCTCCCCACCCGCAGTCGGGTGGGGAGCCTTTCCGTGTTTGTGCGTTTGTGCGTTTGTGCTTTGCCGGTTCGCGCTTTGTGCGCTTGTGCATTTCGCGGCCGCACATTCGCTGCTTGTGCTCTTGTGCATCCACGCTTGTGCGTTTGTGCGGCAAACCCGCGAACGGGTCGTCAGAAATGCCAAACCAGAGTGAAACGGACATTCGCCCCATCGTCTTGGCACTTCGGACGGACCGTCGGATCCCGGGTCCCGACCCTTTGGTCGGTCGAATTCATGGACACTCCCCCATCCTCGCGAGCCATGATCGAATTCACTGATCCCGGATGGGGCATCAGGTTTCGCCGGGTCTGACGGGAGGCCAACTCCGGTCGGCGAGGGCTTACTTACCAGGTAAAGATCGTCAACGAAGGGTCCTTGCAGCCGAAGGCCTGTCAGATGATCTCCGCTATTGATCTTGACAATGGCGAAAAGGCCATGTGATGGCCGTCACAGGCATTTGCGAATTCAACTTATCTCTGTCTAACGTGCTCCCCGTTCGTGGTCACACGGACCAAGAGCAACCGGACGCCGAATCCTGCCACCGGTCGCGCTTGCACCGCACAGACGCATCACGGCAGGAGCGGGGGAACCACAGGTAAGCGCTGCGGGCGTCGGTCCTCGGACCGGCACGACGCCTGCGGCTAGGGGTGAAGCCGTGCTCAGCACGGCCGGGCAACTCCAGCCCGAATCCGACAGCTCACCTCGTAGGCGTAGGAGAGGAACGCGTCTTCATGCTGCCCACTACCGGCACGACCCGTCCGTCCCGCAACGCGCGCCGCCTGATCGCGGCCACCGGCCTGGTCGGCCTGGGCCTCAGCCTGCCGTGCATCACCGCCACCACGGCGTCCGCCGCGACGGTCTCCACCTGGGACAAGGTCGCCCAGTGCGAGAGCAGCGGCGACTGGAGCATCAACACCGGCAACGGCTACTACGGCGGCCTGCAGTTCTCCGCGAGCACCTGGGCCGCGTACGGCGGCACCCAGTACGCCGCGCAGGCCAACCAGGCCACCAAGGACCAGCAGATCGCGGTCGCCGAGAAGGTCCTCGCGGACCAGGGCCCCGGCGCCTGGCCCGTCTGCGGCCCGCAGGCCGGCCTGACCCAGGGCGGTGCCGCTCCGGCGATCAACCCGGGCGCCGCGGCGACCAGCACCCCGGCTCCGAGCACGCCGGCTCCGAGCACGCCGGCCGCGAGCGCCCCCGCGCAGGGCAACTCGGCGCAGGGCAGTGGCTCCGGCCACAGCTGGAACGGCCAGGGCGGCTGGGGCAACTGGAACCACGGCTCGCAGGGCAACCAGGACTACACCGTCAAGGCGGGTGACTGGCTGTCCACCATCGCCAGCAGCCACCACGTGGACGGCGGCTGGCAGAAGCTGTACGACCTCAACAAGGCGCAGCTGACCCACGGTCCGGACTCCATCTACCCCGGCCAGCGCCTGCACCTCGGCACCTCGGGCCAGCAGGGCGGCGGCAACGCGCCTGCGGCCGCTGCCACCACCGCCACCACCACGACGAGCGCCCCGGCCGCCACCGCGGCTCCGGCCGCCGCTGTCGCGCCGAGCGGCGCGATGGCCACCGCGGTCGCGTTCGCCGAGTCCAAGGTCGGCCAGGCGTACGTCTACGGCGGCACCGGCAACGGCGGCTGGGACTGCTCCGGCCTGACCCAGGCCGCGATGGCCGCGGCGGGCATCTCCATCCCGCGCGTCGCCGCCGACCAGGCCGCCGCCGCCACCCCGGTGTCGATGAACAGCCTGCAGCCGGGCGACCTGCTGTTCTGGTCGAACGACGGCAGCACGGCGGGCGTTTACCACGTCGCGATCTACGTGGGCAACGGCAGCTTCGTCGAGGCCGCCAACCCGAGCGCGGGCGTGAAGTACGAGACCATCGCGAACTACGCCCCGAGCTTCGCCGGCCGGGTCTGATCGTCGGTCGGTCGTAGCGCTCGGCGCTTGGCACTTGGCACTTGGCACTTGCGCGACTGTGGGCCTGTGGGCCGCTTCCCTTTGGGGGAGCGGCCCACGGGCGTTCCCGGTGTGCGGCATGCTGGGGGTCCGCCACCGATCAGGAGGGGACCCCGCATGGCCAAGGTGACCGTCACGCTGGATGCCAATCTCGCCATCGACGCGATGCTGCTCAGCGGCACCAAGAACCCGCAGGACGCGGTCGAGCTGATCGTCCGCGACTACCTGGCCCGCGGTCAGCGGACCGAAGCGCGCACGGGCGAGGCCCACACCGCACTCGACCGCCCCCACACGGACCGCCCGGCAGCCGAGGGCTGAGGGCTGAGGGCTGAGGGCTGAGGGCCGGACAGCCCTGGGCCGGGCCCGGCCCAGGCTTGCCCGGCTGAGCGCGAGCCCCGATGGGCAACCCGATGGGCAACCCGATGGGCAACCCGATGGGCAACCCGATGGGCAACCCGATGGGCATGCCTGAGCCCCGGCCACCAGAGGTGGCCGGGGCTCAGGCATGCCCATCGGGTGCAGGGCGAGCGTTACGGGGTGGGGATGGAGAGGGGATTGCCAGCGCTCGCGCGGTGTCAGCGGTGGGGCCGGGATCGCGTGGCCGGCGCAGCGCCACCACGCTGGCGCGGTGTCAGCGTGGTGGGCGGGGATGGCGCTGCCGGCGGGGGTTCAGCGGTGGGGGCGGGCTCCGGTGGAGCCGCGCATGACCAGTTCCGGTTGGAACATGAACTCCGCCCGCTGGGCCGCGCCGCCGCCGACCTCCTCCAGGAGGGCGTCCACGGCGGCGGTGGCCATGGCCTCGACGGGCTGGCGGATCGTGGTGAGCGGCGGCTCGGTGAAGGCGATCAGCGGGGAGTCGTCGAAGCCGACCACCGAGATGTCCCCGGGCACGGTCAGCCCGCGCTGGCGCACCGCGCGGATCGCGCCGAGTGCCATCATGTCGCTGCCGCAGACGATCGCCGTGCAGCCGCGGTCCAGCAGCGCGCCGGCCGCCGAGTGGCCGCCCTCGACGCTGAACAGCGTGTGGTGCACCAGCTGCTCGGCCTCCTCGGCCGTCTTGCCGAGCACCGCCTGCAGCGCCGCGGTGAAGCCCTCGATCTTGCGCAGCACCGGCACGTACCGGCGCTGGCCGACGGCCAGGCCGATCTGCTCGTGGCCGAGCTCGGCCAGGTGCTGCACGGCCATCCACATCGCCGCCCGGTCGTCGGGCGAGATGAACGGCGCGGCGATCCGCTCGCTGTAGCCGTTGATCAGCACGAACGGCACCTGGCGTCCGGTCAGCTTGGCGTACCGGTCGTGGTCGGCGGTGGAGTCGGCGTGCAGGCCGGAGACGAAGACGATGCCCGCCACCCCCCGCTCGACCAGCATCTCGACCAGTTCGTCCTCGGTCGACCCGCCCGGCGTCTGGGTGCAGAGCACCGGCGTGTAGCCGTGCCGGCTGAGCACCTGCTCGATCACCTGGGCCAGCGCGGGGAAGATCGGGTTGCTCAGCTCCGGCGTGATCAGCCCGATCAGGCCGGCGCTGCGCTGACGCAACCTGGTCGGCCGCTCGTACCCGAGCACGTCGAGCGCGGCCAGCACCGTCTGGCGGGTCGTCGCGGAGACACCCGCCTTGCCGTTGAGGACGCGGCTGACGGTGGCCTCGCTGACCCCCGCCTGCGCCGCGATGTCCGAGAGTCGCGCCGTAGTCACGAGGCCAGAGCCTATTGCACCCACCTCAGACCGCCCACCAACTGGTGCTGTCCGGTGCCAGCACCGTCTCGCCGTCCACCACCACGGTCTCGGCGGAGGAGAGCAGCAGCCGGCCCGGGGCGGCGTAACGGACCGGCGAGCCGGTCGTGTTGGCGAGGCAGACAACCGCCTGCCCGTCGGCCTCGCGGCGCAGCGCCAGCACGCCCTCGGGCGCGGGCAGCCACTGGACCCCGGTGCCGGCACCGAGCCCGGCGTGCGCGCGGCGCAGCGAGAGCGCGCTGCGGTAGAGCTCCAGCGTGGAGTTCGGGTCGCCGGTCTGCGCCTCGACGCTCAGCTCGGCCCACTCGGCCGGCTGCGGCAGCCAGCTCGGGCCGCCCTCGGTCGGTCCGAAGCCGTACGGCGCCGCGGTGCCGGACCACGGGATCGGCACCCGGCAGCCGTCCCGGAAACCGTCCTGGCCGCTGGCCCGGAAGAAGGACGGGTCCTGGCGGACCTCGTCGGGCAGGTCGGTGACGTCGGGCAGGCCGAGCTCCTCGCCCTGGTAGATGTAGGCGGAGCCGGGCAGCGCGAGCATCAGCAGCGTCGCGGCGCGGGCCCGGCGCAGGCCGAGCGCGCGGTCGCCCTGCTCGCGGATCTGGGTGCCGCCGGGCGGGTTGGCGAACCGGGTCGCGTGCCGGGTGACGTCGTGGTTGGAGAGCACCCAGGTGGTCGGGGCGCCGACCGGGAGCATCGAGGCGAGCGAGGCGTCGATCACCTCGCGCAGCTCGGCGGCGTCCCAGCTGGTGCCCAGGTACTGGAAGTTGAACGCCTGGTGCAGCTCATCGGGGCGCACGTAGTTGGCCGTGCGCTGGACGGTCGGGGTCCAGGCCTCGGCGACCGCGATCCGCTCGCCCGGGTACTCGTCGAGGATCGTGCGCCAGCTGCGGTAGATCTCGTGCACGCCGTCCTGGTCGAAGAACGGCATCACGTCGTTGCCGAGCAGCTTGAGCTGGTCGTGGCTGCCGAGGTCGGGCAGGCCGGCGGCCTTGACCAGGCCGTGCGCGACGTCGACCCGGAAGCCGTCGACGCCCATGTCCAGCCAGAACCGCAGGATCGAGCGGAACTCGTCGGCGACCGCCGGGTGCTCCCAGTTGAAGTCCGGCTGCTCGGGCGCGAAGAGGTGCAGGTACCAGTCGCCCGGGGTGCCGTCGGGGTTCTTCGTCCGGGTCCAGGCCGGGCCACCGAAGATGGACTCCCAGTCGTTCGGCGGCAGTTCGCCGCTGACGCCCTTGCCCGGGCGGAAGTGGTAGCGCGAGCGCAGCGCCGAGCCGGGGCCCTCGCGCAGCGCGCGGACGAACCACTCGTGCTGGTCGGAGGAGTGGTTGGGGACCAGGTCGACGATGATCCGCAGGCCCAGCGCGTGCGCGTCCCGGATCAGGCCGTCGGCGTCCATCAGGCTGCCGAACATCGGGTCCACCGCGCGGTAGTCGGCGACGTCGTAGCCGGCGTCGGCCTGCGGGGAGGCGTAGAACGGCGACAGCCAGACCGCGTCCACGCCCAGGTCGCGCAGGTACGGCAGCCGGCTGCGGACGCCCGGCAGGTCGCCCATGCCGTCGCCGTTGGCGTCGGCGAAGCTGCGCGGGTAGACCTGGTAGATGACCGCGTCCCGCCACCAGTCTCTGCCGGCGTCGGCCTGCTTCGCGGCCGCGGCGGGGGCGGTGCGGGAGGGCCGCGAGGTGTCGGCCAGGTTCTGGGTCATGTCAGGGGGATCCCTTGGAAACGAGGAAACGGCTTGTGGCAGTGGGAGTATGACGGATCGTCATATGCGGCGGAGCGGCGCCCGTCAGGACTTCGCGGCACCCGCGGTCAGCCCGGTGACCAGGTTCTTCTGGACCAGGTAGAAGAGCGCGGTGACCGGGATCGCGATCAGTACGGCGGTGGCGGCCATCAGGTTCCACTGGCTCTCGTACTGGCTGACGAAGGTGGTCAGGCCGACCGCGAGCGTGTACTTGTTCGAGCTGAGCATGAAGGTCGAGGCGAACGGCACCTCGGCCCACGCGGTCAGGAAGGAGTAGAACGCGGCGACCGCCAGGCCCGGACGGGCCAGCGGCAGGATCAGCCGCCAGAAGGTGCCGAACGGGGTCAGCCCGTCGACCCGGCCGGCCTCGTCGATCTCCGTCGGGATGGTGTCGAAGTAGCCCTTCAGCAGCCAGGCGCAGTACGGCACGGTGGTGGTCGAGTAGACCAGGATCAGGCCGCCGTAGCTGTCCAGCAGGTTGAGGCTGGCCATGATGTAGTACATCGGCACGATCAGCACGGCGATCGGGAACATCTGGGTCGCCAGCAGCGACCACATCAGCGGGCGCAGGCCGGGGAACTTCATCCGGGAGACCGCGTAGCCGGTGCTGGCCGCGATCAGCACGCCGAACACGGCGGTGCCGCCGGCGACGATCACGGAGTTGCCGAACCAGGTCAGGAAGTCGGTCTGGCCGAGCACCTTGGAGAAGTTGGCGAGCGTCGCCTTGCCGAGGATCTGCCCGGGGTGCAGGTAGTCCATCTTGTCCGGGCCGAGCGAGACGTAGCAGATGTACAGCACCGGGAAGATCGCGACCAGCGCGGTCAGCCCGAGCGTGGCGTGGATCAGTGCGGTCGCGGGGCGGCTGCGCTCACCCCGCCGGCGGACGGGGGCGGGCTTGGCCGCACTGGCGGGGACCCCGGTCGCCCGGGGCATCAGGTCGGTGGTGGTGCTCATCGGTGGCCCTTCCTGGGTGGTCTGGTCTGCCTGCGTTACCGGCGCTGCTGACGTACCGTCAGACGGCGGTCTGGTCGGCGCGCTTCAGCCAGCGCTGGTAGAAGGCCGTGAAGACGACCAGGATGGACAGCAGGATGATCCCGTAGGTCGCCGACTGCGCGTAGTCGCGCGGCAGTTGACCGAAGCCGAGCTGGTAGGCCCAGGTCACCAGGATCTGCACGTCCGGCGCGTTGTTCTTGCCGAACAGCAGGTAGATGATGGTGAACTGGTTGAAGGTCCAGATCACGCCGAGCAGCACCACCGTGCTGCTGACCGAACGCAGGCCCGGCATGGTCACGTTGCGGAACCGCTGCCAGGCGCTCGCGCCGTCCATCTCGGCGGCCTCGTACAGCTCGGCCGGGATCGACTGCAGGCCACCGAGCAGCGAGACCATCATGAACGGCACGCCGCACCAGGTGTTGACCAGGATCGCGGCGGCCTTCTGCGCCAGCGGGTCCTCCAGCCAGTTCGGCTGCGGCAGGTGGGCGAAGCTCAGCAGGCTGTTGACCATCCCGCCGTCGGAGAGCATCAGGCGCCAGGAGAAGACCGTCACGAAGCTCGGCACGGCCCACGGCACGATCAGCATCAGCCGGTAGAAGGTGCGCCCGCGCAGCTTCTGGTTGAGCAGCAGCGCGAGGCCGAGGCCGAGGCTGAAATGCAGCACCACGCAGGTCACGGTCCAGATGATGGTCCAGACGAAGTGCGACCAGAACCGGTCGTAGGAGCCGGGGCCGAAGAGCACGTCGGTGTAGTTGTGCAGCCCGACGAACTTGAAGGTGTCGGGGATGTGGTTGACGCCGACCGTGTGGCCCACGTTGAGGCTGTTCGCGTCGGTCAGCGTCAGGTAGATGCCGCGGCCGAGCGGGTAGGCGACCAGCACCCCCAGCATGATCACCACGGGTGCGGCCATCGCGTAGGCGTACCAATACGTGCTGTACGAGCGCTTCAGGCTCTTCACCAGTGCTGTCATGAGGGTGGAACACCTTCTCCGAGTCGGTACCGGACGGCATGGCCGCCCGGCCCGCCGTCAGGTGGCGGGCCGGGCGGAGCGCGGGATTACTTCGAGAAGTCCGGCAGGAGCTTGGTGTAGTCCTGCGCGGTCGTGTCGAGGCCGGCCTGGATGCTCTGCTGGTTCTGCGCGATCTTGCCGAGGCTGGTGCTCAGCGAGGTGTACAGCGAGGAGTACTCGGGCAGGGCCGGGCGCGGCTGGCCGACGCTCAGGATCTGCTGGAAGCCGGCGATGCCCGGGTCGGCCTTGACGTCGGCGGTGTAGGCGTCGGTGCGGGTCGGCAGCGTCGAGTTCTTCTGCGCGATGTACGACTCGCTGTCGGCCGAGGTCATGAACGCGGCGAACTTCTCGGCGGCGGCCTGGTGGGCGGCGTCCGAACCGGCGAAGACGCACAGGTTGTGGCCGCCGATCGGGGCGCCGGCCTTGCCGGTGGAGCCGGCCGGGACCGCGGCGATGCCGAGGTTGGTGTGGTCGGTGAAGGAGGAGCCCTTGTAGATGTTGGTGATCTCCCACGGGCCGTTGATGACCGCCGCGACCTTGCCGTTGTTGAACGCGTCCATCATGTGCGCGTAACTGTCGGTGGTCACGTCGGCCTTGACGGTGCCGGGAGCGCTGAACATCGACTGGTAGGTCGCGACGGCCTGCGCGGCCTGCGCCTTGTTGACGGTGATCTTCTTGCCGGCGGCGTCGACCATGTCGGTGCCCTCGCCGTAGAGGTACGGCATGGCGTAGTAGGCGTCGCCCGCGCGCTGCTCGAAGCCGTCCACGCCGGTCTTGTCCTTGACGGTGGCGGCGTCGGCCTTCAGCTCGTCCCAGGTCTTCGGCGGGGTGGCGATGCCGGCCTTGGCGAAGAGTGCCCGGTTGTAGAGCAGACCCAGGGTGTCGGTGACCAGCGGGACGCCGTAGGTCTTGCCCTGGAACTGCGCCTGCTTGAGCAGGCTGGGCTGGAACGCCGAGGAGTCCGGCAGCGCGGCGGTGCCGTCCAGCGGGGTCAGGAAGCCGGCCTTGGCGAAGGCGGCGGTCCAGCCCACGTCGGAGCGGAAGACGTCGGGGGCGCCCTTGCTGCCCATCGCGGTCTGCAGCTTGTCCTGTGCCTGGTCGAACGGCACGTTGACGAAGTTGACGGTGATGTTCGGGTTGGCGGCCTCGAACTTCTTCACCACGTCCTGGTAGTTCGGAGCCTCGTTGGTGGCGTTGGAAGTGTCCCAGTAGGTGATGGTCACCGGACCGGACGTCGAGCCGGCCGAGCCGGAGCCGCTGCTGCCGCAAGCCGCAAGAGAGACCGCGAGGGCCGCAACGAGGGCGGAGGCCGCGATGCCACGCCGCATGAGAACTCCAAAGGTAAGGGTGGTGGGGGTGGGTGCCCGAGCTGGGGAGACGGGAGCGCATACTTGCCCCCAAGCTCGCCCCTGACGCCGACCGCACCTGGCGCCGGATTCGGGCTCGGGCAGGAACGTAACAGCGCTGCAAGCGGTAGTGAAAGTTCTTGCAGCAAGTTTCTGCAAGAACCGGGCGATCGTTACATCCACGTGTCCGGACGGTTGCCTCCACGCGTCTTGACTCACAGGTCCACCGACCGGCCGGTCCTTGACACCACAGGGGGGCAGGTCATGGGATTGGTCTGGGCCGCCCCCACCCCACGGGCGGGCCTGCCCTGGCCGGCGCAGTCCAGGGGGTCAGTCGCTCAGGAGGCGCAGAGATGGCGTACTACCGCACCGTCGGCACGGTGCCGCCGAAGAGGCACACCCAGCACCGCAACGAGGCCGGCGGCCTCTACTACGAGGAGCTGATGGGCGAGGAGGGCTTCTCCTCCGACTCCTCGCTGCTCTACCACCGCGCCATCCCGTCCGCGCTGGTGGACAGCCGGATCTGGGTGCTGCCGGAGGGCAAGCCGGAGCCCAACCACCCGCTGAAGCCGTTCCACTTCAAGCTGCACGACCTCTTCCCCGGCGAGCAGTGGCGCCAGACCGACGCCGTGCGCGGCCGGCGCACCGTGCTCTCCAACGCCGACGTCCGGATCGGCTACGTGGCCTGTGGCCAGCCCTCGCCGCTGTACCGCAACGCGATAGGCGACGAGTGCGTCTACGTGGAGTCCGGCACCGGCACCGTGGAGACGGTCTTCGGCACGCTGGACGTCGGCCAGGGCGACTACGTGATCCTGCCGCGCGCGACCACCCACCGCTGGGTGCCGACCGGCGACGAGCCGCTGCGGCTGTACGCGATCGAGGCGAATAGCCACATCACGCCGCCGAAGCGCTACCTCTCCAAGTTCGGCCAGCTGCTGGAGCACGCGCCGTTCTGCGAGCGCGACCTGCGCGGGCCGGTCGGGCCGCTGGTCGTCGATGCTGACAGTGGTGCCGCCGAAGACACTGAGATCTACGTCAAGCACCGCGGCAACGGCGCCTCCGGCATCGCCGGCACCGTCTTCGTGACCCCGACCCACCCGTTCGACGTGGTCGGCTGGGACGGCTGCCTCTACCCTTACGCCTTCAACATCGCCGACTACGAACCGATCACCGGCCGGATCCACCAGCCGCCGCCGTCGCACCAGGTCTTCGAGGGCAACAACTTCGTGATCTGCAACTTCGTGCCGCGCAAGGTGGACTACCACCCGCTGTCGATCCCGGTGCCGTACTACCACGCGAACGTGGACAGCGACGAGGTGATGTTCTACTGCGGCGGTGACTACGAGGCCCGCAAGGGCTCCGGCATCGGCCAGGGCTCGATCTCGCTGCACCCGGGCGGCCACACCCACGGCCCGCAGCCCGGCGCGTACGAGCGCTCGATCGGCGCGGAGTTCTTCGACGAGCTCGCGGTGATGGTGGACACCTTCCGCCCGCTGGAGATCGCCGAGGGCGGCCGGGCGAGCGACGACGGCAAGTACGCATGGAGCTGGAGCGGGCGCGGCCCGCAGGACGGTGGCAACAACAAGTGACTGTGCAGCAGAGCTGGGTTCCGGTCCCCGAGGGCTCGGACTTCCCGGTGCAGAACCTGCCCTACGGCGTCTTCACTCCCCCGCACGCCACCGGCGCGCGGGTCGGCGTGGCGATCGGCGAGCACGTGCTGGACCTGTCGGCGATCTGGGCCGGCACCCCGCTCGGCGCGGACCTGGCGACCGGCTCGCTCAACCGCTTCCTGCGGCGCGGCCCGGCCGAGTGGGCGTACGTGCGCGAGCGGGTCACCGGGCTGCTCACCGACGAGGCCGAGCGCCGCCTGGTGGAGGCCAACCTGCACCGGATCGACGAGGTGACGCTGCACCTGCCGGTGGAGGTCGCCGACTACGTCGACTTCTACGCCTCCGAGGACCACGCGACCAACCTCGGCCACATGTTCCGCCCCGGCGGCGAGGCGCTGCTGCCGAACTGGAAGCACCTGCCGGTCGGTTACCACGGCCGCTCCGGCACCGTGGTGGCCTCCGGCACCGAGATCCGCCGGCCGAGCGGCCAGCGCAAGGGCCCGAGCGACCCGGCGCCGGTCTTCGGCCCGTCCGTGAAGCTCGACATCGAGGCGGAGGTCGGCTTCATCGTCGGCGCCGGCTCCACCATGGGCGAGCCGGTCGGCGTGGACGACTTCGCGCAGCACGTGTTCGGCGCGGTGCTGCTCAACGACTGGAGCGCGCGCGACATCCAGGCCTGGGAGTACGTGCCGCTCGGCCCGTTCCTCGGCAAGTCCTTCGCGACCTCGATCTCCCCCTGGGTGGTGCCGCTCGCGGCGCTGGAGGCGGCCCGCACGGCCACCCCGGCGCAGCAGCCCGAGCCGCTGCCGTACCTGGTGGAGAAGGAGCCGTGGGGCCTGGACCTGCGGATCGAGGTGCGGCTGAACGACGCGGTGGTCTCCCGGCCGCCGTTCGCCGGCATGTACTGGTCCGCCGCGCAGATGATGGCGCACACCACGGTGAACGGCGCCTCGCTGCGCACCGGCGACCTGTACGGCTCCGGCACGGTCTCCGGTCCCGAGGCCGACCAGCGCGGCTCGCTGATCGAGCTGACCTGGAACGGGCGTGACCCGATCACGCTGCCGGACGGCTCGACCCGCACGTTCCTGGAGGACGGCGACACGGTCACCATGACCGCGAGCGCCACCGGCGCGGACGGCGTGCGGATCGGCTTCGGCGAGGTCAGCGGCACGATCAAGGGCTGACCGAGGACGAGAACCGGCCGATGGCCGGTCACCCCGAGCGCGGGGTGACCGGCCATCGGCACGTCTGTGCAGGTTGCTGCGCTCGTGCTTTCGGGTGAAGCAGTAAGGATTTGCATATCCGTCACATCACCCGACCTGTGACCCGGCTCTACGGTGGCGACAGACCGTCAGTTCACGTCCCACCCCAGGGAGCAGAGCACATGTCCGCAGCCCGCCGCCGCACCCGTCCCCGCCGCCCACTCGCGGCCACCGCCGCGCTCGCGGCACTGGCCGCCGTCCTCGGCAACGCCGTGCCCGCACTGGCCGGACCCGTACTTGCCGGACCCGCCGTGGCCAACGCGCCGCTGCTGCGCCCGGTCGGCCCCGGCCTGCCGCACCAGACCGGCCCGCACGGCGGGCACATCAACGGCGACAGCACCAACTGGTCCGGCTACGCGGCCACCGGCAAGAAGTTCACCAGCGTCAGCGCGAGCTGGATCCAGCCGACGGCCGTCTGCGACAGCACCGACACCTGGTCGAGCTTCTGGGTCGGCCTGGACGGCGACGGCAGCCGCTCGGTCGAGCAGACCGGCAGCGAGGCGGACTGCTCCAGCGGCACGCCGACGTACTACTCCTGGTTCGAGATGTACCCGGCCTACCCGGTCATGTACCAGGACAAGGTGGCGCCGGGCGACCGGTTCACGGCGAGCGTCACGGCGGGCGCGAACGGCGCCTTCACGCTGGTGCTCGCCGACACCACGCAGGGCTGGCAGCACACCGCGCGCAAGACGCTGCGCAATGCCGCGCTCGCCTCGGCCGAGGTGATCGCCGAGGCGCCGTCCAGCCTGTACGGCCCGCTGCCGCTGACGAACTTCGGCAAGGTGGCGTTCAGTTCGGCGACGGCGAACGGGAAGCCGATCGGCTCGTTCAACCCGGAGAACATCACCATGGTGAGCGGCGGCACCACGCTCGCCACCACCTCGCCGCTGACCGGCGGTTCGGCGTTCTCGGTGGACTGGCAGGCGCAGGACTGACGGCGCGTCGGCGCTGCCGTGGTGAGGGGAAGTCGGCCGCGCCGACTTCCCCTCACTCGTGTCGGGCTTGACCAGTCAGTACGGCTTGACCAGCACGTGCGCCGCGCCCGGGATGCCGACCTTCAGCAGCTCGTCCTCCTCCGGCGTGGTCGGCGTGCCGGTCTCCTGCTTGAGCACGGCCCGGGAGAGCGCCTGCACCCAGAGCGCGCGCGGGCGCCGGCGCGCCTCCCAGGCGGCCAGCGCGCGGGGCAGCTCGGGCTCGGCGTCCAGCGACTCGGCCAGCACCAGCGCGTCCTCCATCGCCATCGCGGCGCCCTGCGCCAGGTGCGGGGTGCTCGCGTGCGCGGCGTCGCCGGCCAGCACCACCCGGCCGACGTGCCAGGGCTGCTCGACCGTCACCTGCGAGATCCGCGAGTAGACGACGGCGGCCGGGTCCGTCACCCGGGCGACCGCCGCCGCGATCGGCCCGCCGAAGCCGGCCAGCCGCTCGGCGAGCTGCTCGTGCGCACGGGCCGGGTCGGGGCGGAAGTCGGCGGCCTCGGCGAAGACCGTGCCGAGGTACATCAGCTCGTCGGTGATCGGCGTCAGCAGCGCCTTGGCGTTCCGGTCGCCCGCGCTCATCAGCACCCCGGTCAGCTCGGGGTCGCGCGGCAGCGTCACCCGCCAGTTCGCGAAGCCGGTGTACTCGGGCTCGAAGCGCTCGCCGTACAGCTCCCGGCGCAGCGGCGAGCCGATCCCGTCGAAGCCGACGACCAGGTCCCAGCGGTCCTCGGTGCCGTCCGAGAGCCGCACCTCGACGCCCTCGCCCTCCGTGGTGACCGAGCCGATCGTGGTGCCGAACCGGATCCGGGCGCCCGCGGCCGTCGCGGCGGCGGCGAGCAGCCGGGCCAGCGCCGGCCGGGGTATCCCGTTGCTCGCCGGGACGCCGTCCATCCGCGGCTGCGGGATCCTGGCCAGCACGCCGCCGGCGGGGTCGCAGACCGTCAGCACGTCCCACTCGAAGCCGGCCGCCAGGCACTGGTCCAGCAGCCCGAGTTCGCGCATCACGTGCAGCGCGTTCGAGGGCTGGATGATGCCGACGCCGAGCGCGTCCGGCTCCTCGCGCAGTTCGGCGACCTCGACCTGGTGGCCGCGCCGGGCCAGCGCGATCGCCAGCGTGAGGCCGCCGATCCCGCCGCCGTGCACGAGTACGCGCAGAGTCGTCATCAGTCGGTGTCTCCTCAGACCAGGGCCGGCAGGTTGATCAGGTGGTCGACCAGGGCGAGCAGCAGGTCGCGCCCGAAGGCGCGCTCGCGCACGTCCCCGATCAGCAGCGGGACGTGCGGGTCCAGGTCGAGCGCCGAGCGGATCTCGGCGGCGCTGCGGGTGTTGTGGCCGTCGAAGCAGTTGATCGCGACGACGAACGGGATCCCGCGGCTCTCGAAGAAGTCGATCGAGGCGAAGCTGGAGTCCAGCCGCCGGGTGTCGGCGATCACCACACCGCCGAGCGTGCCGTTCACCAGGTCGTCCCACATGAACCAGAAGCGCTCCTGGCCCGGTGTGCCGAACAGGTAGACCACCAGCTCGGAGCTGATCGTGATCCGGCCGAAGTCGAGCGCCACCGTGGTGGTCTCCTTGCCGGCCACGCCGTCCAGGAAGTCCACCCCGACGCTGGCCCGGGTCAGGTACTCCTCGGTGCGCAGCGGGGCGACCTCGCTGACCGTGCCGACCAGCGTGGTCTTGCCGACCCCGAAGCCGCCGGCGATCAGGATCTTGACGGCGGCGGGGGCGTGCGCGGCGGCAGGGGCGTACGCAGCGGCGGGGTCCGCCTGGGTATCGGTCATCACAGTCTCCATCAGAGTCTTCGGAGTCCGTCGCGCACGGCGGCGAGCAGGCCGAGGTCCACTCCACCGCCGCTGCCGGC
The DNA here is from genome assembly GCF_057158765.1 of Kitasatospora sp. NEAU-69. Taxonomy (NCBI): domain Bacteria; kingdom Bacillati; phylum Actinomycetota; class Actinomycetes; order Kitasatosporales; family Streptomycetaceae; genus Kitasatospora; species Kitasatospora sp. NEAU-69. The sequence continues at coordinate 33,826 of NZ_JBWXUE010000045.1, read as the reverse complement.
GACCGCGAGCGGGGCACGGGCGGTCAGCAGGCCCTGGGCGATCAGGTCGCCCAGCAGGATCTTGGTCACCGAGACCGGCAGGTCCAGGTCCGCGGCGAGCTCGGCGACCGCCGCCGGGTGCTCGCAGCGGGCCAGGATCACCCGGTGCTCGGGCTGCAGCCGCCGCACGGCGGCGGACGGCTCGCCGCGCTGCTGAACGGTCGTCAGCACGGTGATCAGGGTCAGGTCATCCCGTTCGGGCGCGGTGCGGCCGCGGGTGATGGTGTACGGGCGGACCATCGAGTCGGCGCCGTCGTCCTGCGCGGCCGCCTCCTCGAACTCCTGCCAGTGCGGGCTCATCAGCTGCCCCGCAGCGCGGTGCCGAGCTTCTGGCCGACCTGCTGGACCAGGGTGTGCATGGCCAGCGACATCACCTCGGCGTCCACCTCCTGGGAGGCGACCACGGCCAGGTGGGTGCCCTGGCCGGCCGCGGTGACGAAGAGCCAGAGCTCGGCGAGCTCGACGATCACCTGGTGCACCGGGCCGCCGTCGAAGAGCTGGCCGACTCCGCGGGCCAGGCTCTGCTGGCCGGTGGCCACGGCGGCCAGCCGCTCGGCGTCGGCCCGCTCAAGCTCGCGGGACTTGCTGACCACCAGGCCGTCGTCGGAGAGCAGTACGGCGTGCCGGGTGCCTGCCACCGAGTCGACGAGTCCGTCCAGCAGCCAGTCCAGGTCCTGGTGGGTGGCGGTGGTTCGTGTCATGACTCGTGTTCTTCCGTCGTGGGGATGGGGGTCGTGGGGATGAGCTGGACCTCGGTGGTCTCGTCACCGAGGCGGGCCGCCCGGGAGCGGCGCTGGAACGCGCCGATCGCGGCGCCCGAGCGGGTGCGGGTCTCGCTCGCGCCGGGGACCGGGACGGGGGCGTGGCCGGCGTCCACCGGCTGCGCGGTGCGCAGGCCGGCGGCCAGGCTGGCCTGCCGGACCCGCTGCGGCAGCGGCGGCTCGGTGGTGACGGCGGCCTCGGCGCTGTCGGCAGTGCCGGCGTCGGCGGCGTCGGCAGAGCCGGCCGTATCGACGGTGTCGGCGGTGTGCTCGTGGTCCGGGCCCGAGCGCTGGGCCCAGGAGGGACGCGGCGCGGGCACCGGCTCCAGCGCCGGCGCGCTCTCCAGCGCACGTTCGGGCGCACGCTCCGGCGCGGGCTCTGACACACGCTCCGACACGACGGCCGGGGCAATGGGCGCAGCAGCAGGCGCACGCTCGGGCACGGACTCCGGCGTGGTGACGACCGCGACCGGCGCGGCCGTCAGCTCACGCACCGCCGCGGCCGCCCGGCCGCCGGAGCGCCTCGGCAGCTCCGCGGGCTCGGCCCGCTCGGCGCGCGCCGCCGGCGCCGCGTCGCCCGACGGCGGCTCGGCGACCAGCTCGTTCGGGATCAGCACGACCACCCGGGTACCGCCGAAGGCCGAGGGCCGGAACTCCACCCGCAGCCCGAGCGTGTCGGCCAGCCGCGCGACCACGTACAGCCCGAGCCGGATGTCGTCCGCCTGCGCCAGCACGTCCATCCGCGGCGGGTGGCGCATCAGCTCGTTCGCCGCGTCGTACTGCGCCGCCTCCATGCCGAGCCCGCGGTCCTCGATCTCCACCGCGAGCCCGCGGCCGACCAGCGCGACCCGCACCTCGACCGGGGTCGGCGGCTTGGAGAACGCGGCCGCGTTCTCCATCAACTCGGCGAGCACGTGCACCACCGCGCCGACCGCGCGCTCGGCGAGCCACGGGCTGCCCTCGACGTCCAGCAGGATCCGCCGGTAGTCCTGCACCTCGCCCTGCGCGGCGCGCAGCACGTCCAGCAGCGGGACCGGCTTGCGCCAGCGGCGCTGCGGCTGGCCGCCGGCCAGGATGACCAGGTTCTCCTCGTAGCGGCGCAGTCGGGCGGTCAGGTGGTCGAGGTCGAAGAGGCCCTCCAGCACCTCCGGGTCCTCGTGCTTGCGCTCCATCTCGTCCAGCGTCTTGAGCTGGAGGCCGATCAGCAGCTGGGTGCGGCGGGCGATCCGCTGCAGCAGCTTCTCGAAGCCGCGGTGCTGCTCGGCCTGCCGGACGGCCGCGCCGACCGCGCTCTGCCGGGCCAGGTCCAGCGCCTGGCCGAGCCGGGCGATCTCGTCCCGGTCGCGCCCTGCGACCACCTGCGGGCTCGCCGCCTCGGGGTCCACCTGCTCGCCGCGGGCCAGCTTCTCGACCAGCTCGGGCAGGGTGCGCTCCAGCTCCTCGGCGCGGGCCTGGAGGTCGGCGATCCGGCGGCGCAGCGAGCGGGCCAGCCGCCAGCTGCCGATCATCACGGCGATCAGCGCGAGCAGGCCGATCACGCTGGTCAGCACGAGCCTGAGCAGCAGGCTGAGGATGCTGCTCTTGCCGACCGCGACGACGGCGTCGGTCCGGGTCTGGATCAGCGAGACGAGCTGGGGGGTGACCAGGTCGGCGGCCTGGCGCCACTGGTCCGCGTCCGACGGCAGCGCGACGTCGCCGTCGGCGTCCGGCGCCTGCGGGCGCACCAGGGCCTGCTCGATCAAGGTCTTGCCGAGCCAGCCGTCGCTCGCGGTCAGGTCCTTGGCGGCCGCCGCCTCGGCGGCGGGCAGGTACGGCAGGATCCGCTCGCTGTACAGGAACGACTGGTCGGCGATGGCCTGCCGGACGGCCTGCATGTCGGCCGTGGCGAGCTTGCCCGAGGGCCAGCCGCGGGCCAGGATCGCGTCCTCCCGGGAGACCATCTCCTTGGCCCAGAACTCGTCCACCAGGGTCCGCGAGAGGTAGCCGACCTGGCCGTTGTCCACGTGGCTGAGCGCGGTGAAGAGCTGGAGATCGACGGTGATCAGGTTCGTGTAGAAGACGAACGTGGCCTGCTGGTCGGCGCTGCCCCGGTCCACCGCCGCCCGGCGCTGCGGCAGTTGGTTCATCGCCTGCCGGGCGGTACTGACGGCGTTGCGGACCTCGGCGGGGGCGTGGTCGGCCGACACGGCGGAGAGCCGCTGGAAGGTGTGCACCGCCTCGTCGGTCAGCTCCCGCTGGCGGGTCAGCGCGTCGCTGGCCGGGCCGCCGGTGGCGAGCTGCGCGGCGGTCAGCCGGCGCTCCTCCTGCAGGTTGTAGTACACGATGTTGGACGGCTGGCCGGCCTTCTGGGCGAGCAGGCCCTGCGCCGCCTGGACCCGGAAGTCACTGAAGGTCTGGGCGGTGGTGACCGCCCAGAGTGCGGCCAGTGCGAGGCTGGGCACGACCGCCAGGACGAGCAGGGCGGTCCGCAGGCTCAGGCGCGAGCCACCGGGTCTGAAGGCTCGCGCGCGCAGAGCAGGCTCCTAGAGGGGCGGCGGCCGGGGACGACGCGCCGTGTGGGGAACGGCTGGTGACGGGGTGATACTAGTCATACTGCGTGACCTAGAGGGAAACCCAGGCGAAACGCAGCACCGTCACCGAGCGGAACTCCTCCCCCGGACGCAGCTCGGTGGACGGGTAGCCGGGGTGGTGCGGGGAGTCCGGGTGGTGCTGGGTCTCCAGCGCGACGCCCGCGTACTTGCCGTACGGCACGCCGCTCACGCCGGTCACCGCGCCGTGGAAACTGTTCGCGGTGTACACCTGGATCCCCGGCTCGGTGGTAAGCACCTCCAGGCTGCGCCCGGAGACCGGCTCCTCCAGCAGCGCGGCGCGGGTCGGGGTGCCGTCGGCGGAGCGCGGGCGCAGCACCCAGTTGTGGTCGAAGCCGCCGGCCGCCGCGAGCTGCGGGTGCTCCTCCTGGAGCGCCTTGCCGATCGGGCGCGCGGTGGTGAAGTCGAACGGCGTGCCGGCCACCGGCTCGTAGGGGCCGTACGGGATCTGCCGCTCGTCCACCGGCGTGTAGGCGTCGGCGTCCACCGTCAGCAGGTGGCCCAGGACGTCGCCGCTGCCCTCGCCGGCCAGGTTGACGTACGCGTGGTTGGTCAGGTTGACCACGGTGGTCTTGGTGGTGACCGCCCGGTACTCGATGGCCAGTTCGCCGCTGGGCGCGAGCAGGTAGCTGACCCAGACGTCCAGCGCGCCGGGGAACCCCTGGTCGCCGTCCGGGCTGTGCAGGTGCAGCCGCACGCCGCCGCGCTCGCCGTCCCGGACCTCCTCGGCCGACCAGACCCGGTTGGCGAAGCCGTCCGGGCCGCCGTGCAGCGTGACGCCGCCGCCGGTGGCGGCCAGTTGGTGGTCCTGGCCGTCCAGCGTGATCCGGCTGTCGGCGATCCGGTTCGCGAACCGGCCGACGGTGGCGCCGTAGTGCTTGGCCGGGCCGAGCAGCGCGCTCAGGTCACAGGTGGTCAGCAGCACCTCGCCCGGAGCCCCGTTGCGGTCCGGGACCGAGACGCTGTGCAGGATCGCGCCCAGCGTGAGCACCGAGACCTCGACGGGGCCGGCCCGCAGCGTCCAGCGCTCGATCGCCGCGCCCGCCCCGCTCGACTGCAACGGGGCGTGCGAGACGGCGACTTCCTGCTCGTGGTTGGGTGCCATGACTCTCCTTCGACTAGGGCCTGTCCGGCGCGCGCAGCTCTGGTGTCGGGGCCGGCGGCCGACCCCGGCTGCCGGCCTGACGCCTGTCAGCCTAGGGCGTGTCGGAGCGCTGACCGGGCAGATCGAGGGCGGCCGCCAGTCCTTCGTGATTTGTGCCGGTCTTGCGGTGGACGGCGGCCAGCCGACGGTTGACCAGGCTCAGCGGTGCGTCCAGCCGTTCGGCGATCTCCAGCGTGCTGAGCCCCTGCACGGTCAGCTCGGCGACCTGGTACTCGGCCCGGCTGAGCGCCTCCTTGCCGGTGCCGCGCAGCCGGTTGGGCCGCAGGCCGGAGGACTTGAGCTCGTCGCGGGCCCGGGCCACCAGGCCGTCCGCGTTGCACTCGACCGCCAGCTCCATGCCCTGGTGCAGGTACTCGGTCGCCTCCGACAGCCGCCCTGCGGTGCGCAGCGCGGCGCCGAGCTCGACCAGCGCGTACGCGTGTTCGTAGCCGACCGGGGAGCGGCCGAGTTGGCGGACCGCCTCGCGGAGCAGCTCCACCGCCTGCTGCCCGTCGGCCACCGAGGCGGACATCCGCAGCGCGGTGCCGACCGCCGACTCCACGCCGAAGGCGCGGGCCCGGGCCGCGCCCTCATCCGCCAGTTCGCGGGCCCGGTCCGGGTCCTGCGGCTGGACGGCCTGCGCCAGGTGGCCGGCCCACGGCGCCCAGATGACGTTGTGCCAGCCGCGCCCGGCGAGCTGGGCCCCGACGCCGGTGAGGACCTCGATCGCCGTGTCCCGGTCGTGCTGGGCGAGCAGCAGCTTGCCGTAGAGCGTCGCGGCGTCCGGCAACACCATCGCGGTCGGGTGGTACGGCGGCGCGAAGTGGTACTCGGCGGCCAGCGTCCAGGCCTCCTCGGCGCGGCCGCGGGCGAGCAGCGTGTCGGCGAGCACGCCGACGGTGTTCCACAGCAGCGGCAGGCCGGGGCCGAGCCGCTTGGCGATCCGCAGCGCGCCGCGCAGGAACTCCTCGGCCTCGGCGAGCGCGCCGCGGCGGAACCGGGCCAGGCCCATCAGGAAGTAGCCGAAGCCCATGTGGCCGCCGACCCAGCCGGCCAGTTCGAAGGCCCGGATGCCCTCCTCGAAGAGCTTCTCGGCGAGGTCCAGCCGGTCGGTGTAGACGTAGATCAGGCCGACGATGCCGGGCAGCTCCATGCCCCAGGTGGTGCTGGTCCAGTTCAGGCCCTCGGGCAGCTTGCCGTCGTCCAGCGCGGACTCCACCAGGGCCAGCGCCTCGGCGGCGCTGCCGCCCTGCAGCGTCAGGTCCCAGGCCCGCAGCACCCTGGCCACCCGGGCGTTGGTGTCGTCGCCGGTCAACTGGGCGCTGAGGGCGGCCAGTCGGGCCGAGCGTCCGGGGCCGTCGGCCTCGTCGCGCTGGAACGCCGCCCACATGAAGTGCGCGACCTGCAGCCGGTCCTTGCCGGGCCCCGGCTCGGTCCGGTCGGCCTCGCGCTGGGTGAGCTCGGTGGCCTCGACCAGCTGGCCGCTGTGCGCGAGCACCTCGGAGAGCCGGAACGTCGCGTCCACCCGCAGCTCGCGGCTCAGGCCCGGGGTCTCCAGCGCCGTGCGCAGCTGATTGGCCGTGCTGACCGGGTCGGTGAGCAGCGTGGCGCAGCCCAGTTCGTAGATCACCTCGGCCCTGTCCTGCTCGGCGGGCGGCTCGTTCAGCGCGCGGTCCAGGCAGCGCACGGCGGCCTCCGGCGCGCCGACCGCCAGGTGTTCGCGGGCCGCCCGGCGCAGCTTCGCGACCACCTGCAGATCGCCTTCCGGGTGGGTCTCCAGCAGGTGCCGGGAGGACTCGATCAGCGGCCGTCCGGCGTTCTCCAGCTCGACGGCGGCGTTGCCGTGCATCGCGGTCCGGGTGGCGTCGCGGATGGACTTGTAGAGCGAGGTGGCGATCAGCGGGTGGGTGAACTCCAGCGGGCCGTCGGCCGGACCGTTCAGCACCTTCTGGCGGCGCAGCTCGGTGATCGCCTGCTCGGCCACGGCCGGGGTCTGCCCGGCGATCCTGGTCGCGATCCGGATCGAGATCTGGGTGCCGAGCAGCGCCGCGGCCTGCACGAAGTGCAGCGTGCCGACGGAGAGTTTGGCCAGCCAGTAGGCCTGGTCCATGCCCTGCGCCTCGGCCGCCAGGTCGTGCAGCAGCCGGACGTTCTCCTGGACCGGCTCGAGGTCGCTCTCGCGCACCTTGGCGAGCAGCGCGTTGATCAGCCACGGGTTCCCGTCGGTGACCGCCCAGACCTGACGGCAGAACGCGTCCTCGGCGTCCTCCGGGAAGACGTCGCGGACCAGCCGCTCGGTCGCGGCCGGACCGAGCCGCTGGAACTCCAGGTGCCGGTGCGAGTTGGCGGCCACCAGGCGGCGGAACGCCTGCGCGTGCTCGGGCAGGTCCTCGGAGCGCCAGGCGAAGGCGAGCAGCACCGGCAGCTCCGGGCAGCGCACCGCGAAGGACTCCAGCCAGTCGAACGACTCCCGGTCGGCCCAGTGCAGGTCGTCCACCACGATCACCAGCGGCGCCTTCAGGTGGGCGAACCGGGTGACCACGTGGTCGAGTCCGGCCCGCACGCTCTGCGGGTCGAGGTCCTCGCCGGCGGTCGGCGGGATCAGGCCGACGGCCGGGCCGGCGATGTCCCACCAGTGGCCGAGCATCTCGCGCCGCAGCGGCTCGTCCAGCTTCAGCAGCTCGGGCAGCAGCAGCTGGCGCAGCACGTTGAACGGCTCGTTGGTGCGGCGCTCACCGCCACGGGCGTTCAGCACCGTACAGCCGGCCCGGTGGGCCAGCGCGCGCAGTTGCTGCAGGATGCTCGTCTTGCCCAGGCCCGCCTTGCCGCTGTAGAGCAGCAGCGAGCCGAGCTGGATGCCGCCGGCGGCGAAGTCCCGGCTGAGCGTGTCGACCGCTTCCCTGGCCGCCTGGATCGCGGACTCCCGCTCGTAGAGCCGGGGCAAACCCGATTCCGGCTCGCCGTGCCCGTCCCTCTGCCCACTCACCCGTTCGCTCACCGTCGGTCCCTCCACTGGCCGCTGCCTACCCAGCCGCTACACGCAGTCGCTCCGCGTGATTGTTGTGAGATTAACGCCGGAGGGGCTCGCACGGATGCCGTTCGCGCTGGCCGGATCGTTGAAGATGGTTCAACCACAGGTGCCATGGGCAATTGCAGCGACATCCATGCCATCTGATGGTGTGATCAGATACTCTGCCGCCGCCGGGGGCGGCAGTGGATCTCGGCACAACTCGTGGCACCAACCGTACGACCGGCCCTCACCTCCCGGGAGTCCGATGTCCGATGCAACCACGCTCGACCTGCCCTACCCGTTCCGCCGCAACCCCCACCACGCGGCCGCCGAGTCCCACCACTGGCACTGGCTCGACGAACACACCATGCTCGGCAGCGAGATGACCGCCGAGGCGTACGCCCGCTGGGACGTGCCCGCCCTCGCTGCACTCAGCTACCCCGACTGCACGGCCGAGGAACTCGCCCTGGCCGCCGATCTGATGGGGTTCTACTTCCTCTTCGACGACCAGTTCGACGGCCCGCTCGGCCGCCACCCGGCTCAGGTCGCCGCGATCTGTGACGAGCTGACCGCGATCCTGTACGGCGGGCCGGCCGACACGGCGTGCGCGCGCGCCTTCGCCGACCTGTGGGCGCGGATCAGCCACGGCATGTCGCCGCGCTGGCGTGCCCGCGCCACCTACAACTGGGAGTGCTACTTCGCCAGTCACCCGGCCGAGGCCGCCGGCCGCCGCGGCGGCCGGGTGCCCGACCGGGAGGCGTACCTGGTGCTGCGGCGCGGCACCGCGGCGATGGAGTCGGTGCTGGACATGGTGGAGCGGCTCGGCCGCTTCGAGGTCTCGCCCGCCGCCTTCCACAGCCCCTCCCTGCGACAGCTGCGCCAACTGGCGGCCGATATCCCGTCGTTGAGCAACGACATCCGCTCCTATCCGCAGGAGGCGCCGCGCGGTGACGTGAACAACCTGGTGATGATCGTCCAGCGGGAGCGCGGCTGCTCGCTGGAGGAGGCCGGCTCGGTGGTGCTCGCCGAGGCCCAGCTGATGGTCGACCGCTACGCCCGGCTGGTCGACGAACTGCCCGGCACCTACCGTGATCTGGAGCTCGGACCGGTGCAGAGCCGGACCGCGCAGCGGTATGCGGACGGCCTGACCGCATGGCTGTCCGGCTATCTCAGCTGGGAGAGCGGCACCGGCCGCTACCAGCCGGAGTGACGGCGGGTCCGTAGTGACCGGTTCGGCACCCACGGTAGCCGATCCGGTCCGAGCGGGCTAGGGTGCCCATGCAGGACCAGCAGGCACGTCAACCACCGCACAGCACCTGTCACATCACAGGGAGAACCCGGACTTGACGATCTATCAGCCACCCACCAGCTTCAAGTCCCGCTACGAGAACTGGATCGGCGGCGCCTGGGTGCCGCCGGTGCGCGGCCAGTACATCGAGAACCCCACGCCGGTCACCGGGCAGGTCTTCTGCGAAGTGGCCCGCGGCACCGCCGAGGACATCGAGCTGGCGCTGGACGCCGCGCACGCCGCGGCGCCGGCCTGGGGCCGCACCTCCCCCGCCGACCGGGCACAGCTGCTCGGCCGGATCGCCGACCGGATGCAGGAGAACCTCGAACTGCTCGCGGTCGCCGAGAGCTGGGAGAACGGCAAGCCGGTGCGCGAGGCGCTGGCCGCCGACATCCCGCTCGCGATCGACCACCTGCGCTACTTCGCCGGTGCGATCCGGGCGCAGGAGGGCGGGCTCTCGCAGATCGACGACGACACCGTCGCCTACCACTTCCACGAGCCGCTCGGCGTGGTCGGCCAGATCATCCCGTGGAACTTCCCGATCCTGATGGCGATCTGGAAGCTCGCGCCGGCCCTCGCCGCCGGCAACGCGGTGGTGCTCAAGCCCGCCGAGCAGACGCCCGCCTCGATCCTGGTGCTGATCGAGCTGATCGCCGACCTGCTGCCGCCCGGTGTGGTCAACGTGGTCAACGGCTTCGGCGTGGAGGCGGGCAAGCCGCTCGCGTCCAGCAGCCGGATCAGCAAGATCTCCTTCACCGGCGAGACCACCACCGGCCGGCTGATCATGCAGTACGCGAGCGCCAACCTGATCCCGGTCACCCTGGAGCTGGGCGGCAAGAGCCCCAACCTGTTCTTCTCCGACGTCGCGGCGCAGCAGGACGCCTTCTACGACAAGGCGTTGGAGGGCTTCACGATGTTCGCCCTGAACCAGGGCGAGGTCTGCACCTGTCCGAGCCGGGCGCTGATCGAGGCGCCGATCTACGACCGCTTCCTGGCCGACGGCCTGGAGCGGGTGCGTGCGATCAGGCAGGGCAACCCGCTGGACACCGACACCATGGTCGGCGCGCAGGCCAGCAACGACCAGCTGGAGAAGGTCCTCTCGTACATCGAGATCGGCCAGGCCGAGGGCGCCAAGGTGCTGGCCGGCGGCGAGCGGGTGGACCTCGGCGGCGCGCTGGCCGGCGGCTACTACGTCGCACCGACCGTCTTCGAGGGCGACAACCGGATGCGGATCTTCCAGGAGGAGATCTTCGGCCCGGTCCTCGCGGTGGCCCGGTTCGACGGCTTCGACGAGGGCATCGCGATAGCCAACGACACGCTCTACGGGCTGGGCGCGGGCGTCTGGAGCCGGGACGGCAGCACCGCCTACCGGGCCGGGCGGGCGATCCAGGCCGGCCGGGTGTGGACGAACTCGTACCACCTCTACCCGGCCCACGCGGCCTTCGGCGGCTACAAGAGCTCCGGGATCGGCCGGGAGACCCACCGGATGACGCTGGAGCACTACCAGCAGACGAAGAACCTGCTGGTCAGCTACTCGCCCCAGGCGCTGGGATTCTTCTGATGCCGCGGGTGGCCGTCACCGCGGCGGCGGCCGAGCTGCTGCGGCAACTGACCGCCGATCACGGCCCGCTGATGTTCCACCAGTCGGGCGGCTGCTGCGACGGCTCGGCGCCGATGTGCTACCCGGACGGCGAGTTCATCATCTCGCAGAACGACGTGCTGCTCGGCGAGCTCGCGGTGCCCGGCCTGCCGCGGCCGGTCGGCGTCTGGATGGCGCGCGAGCAGTACGCGTACTGGTCGCACACCCACCTGACGATCGACGTGGTGCCCGGGCGGGGCAGCGGCTTCTCGCTGGAGGCACCGACCGGGCAGCGGTTCCTGACCCGGTCGCGGCTGCTCACCGACGAGGAGCTCGCCGAGCTGAGTCCGTGACGGCGCCTGGGGGTTGGGGGGGGTGGGGAAGACCTCCCGCGCAAAGTCCGCATCCGCCCCCCCTTCTCCTCTCCCGCCTCCCCCCGCCGCTGACCTTCCCCCCCCCCCCCCCCCCCCCCCAGGTCAGCGTCAGCCGTTCACCGCTCGCGGGCCGTGCGCAGCGCCGCCTCGATCTGCTCGGGCGGGATCCGCACCCCGGTGGCGATCCGGCCGCCCACCGCACGCAGCGCGTCGGCGGCGGCCCGCGCCCAGACGTGCTCGATCAGCACGAGCAGCGCGACCGTGCCGGGCTCCAGCAGCTCACCGGCCTCCAGCGCGTCCTGCGGCCCGATCAGCGCCGGCTCGCCCGCACCGCCGTCGCCGGCCAGCTCCCGGAGGTGCTCGAAGTCGGCGAGCTCGCCGTAGCCGGTCTCGCCGGCCGCGCTGCGGGTGACCACGAGCGAGTCGATCACCCGTATGTCACCCGCCGTGCGCAGCCCGACCAGCGCCTGGGCGGCCTGCGCGGTGATGGTCTCCTGCGGGAATGTCAGCACGAGCAGCTCGGCCGGTCCCATCCGGGGCTCCCTTCGCAAACCGTCCTATATCCGGAATTTACCCCAGCCGGCCAGGGCCGGCAGCCAGGGCAGGCGGCTCGCGCAGGCAGCTGCGGACCGCCGCGATCAGCGAGCGCGAGCGCGCGTCCCCGGTCACGCCCGGCTGCATCCCGCAGGTGACGTAGCCGAAGCCGAGCCCGAGCTCAGGGTCCGCGAAGCCGAGCGAGCCGCCCCGGCCCGGGTGGCCGAAGGCAGCCGGGGAGCTCATCGGCGAGGTCGGTGCGTGGCGGAAGTAGCCGTGCCCGAAGCGGGAGTTGATGATCAGCACCCGGTCCGGGCCGTCGCTCGCCGGGCCCATCGCCTCAGCCAGCGTGGCCGGCTCGAAGAGCGCCGGCGCCGACTCCCCCGGCCGCCCGTCCGGCCGGTCGGCGACCCCGATCAGCGCGGCGTAGAACCGGGCCACGGCACGGGCGGTGCCGATCCCGTTCGCCCCGGGGATCTCGGCGGCCTGCGCCGCCGGGTCGTTCAGGTCCAGCTCCGGGCCGACGGCCGCGAAGGCGCGCGCGGTCAGCGAGTGCGGGTCCTGGTAGGCGTCGAGGATCGTGGGCTTGGGGCGCACCCGCAGCGCGCTGCCCGCGCGCGCGGCGGGCGGCCCGGGCAGCTCGACCAGCCGGCCGACCCGGGCGCCGACACCGGCCGGCAGCCCGATCCACAGGTCGAGCCCGAGCGGATCGGCGATCTCCTGGGCGAAGTACCGCCCGACGGTGCGCCCGCTCACCCGCCGGACCAGCTCGCCGACCAGCCAGCCGAAGGTGTACGGGTGGTAGCCGTGCGCGCTGCCCGGCTCCCAGGCGGGCGCCTGGGCGGCCACCGCCGCCACGGCCGGCTCCCAGGCCAGCACCTCCGCCACCCGCAGCTGCCGGTCCAGCGCGGGCAGTGCGGCGCGGTGCGAGAGCAGCCAGCGGACCGGCATCCGCTCCTTGCCGGCCGCCTTGAACTCCGGCCAGTACTCGGCCACCGGCGCGTCCAGGTCGAGCTGCCCGCGCTGGGCCAGCAGCAGTGCGGCGGCGGCCGTGCAGCCCTTGGTGACCGAGCGCAGCACCTGCGCGGTGTCGGCCGTCCACGCGACGGCCGGCGCCGGGCCGCCGCCGAGCGCGGGCCGGGCGTCGCCACCCCAGAGATCGACCACCTTGCGCCCGCGGACGTAGAGCGCGAAGGCCGCGCCAAGCTCGCCGTGGTCGCGGAAATTGCGCGCGAACGCCTCCCGGACCGGCTCGAAGCCCTCGGCCGTCTCACCCAGGATCTCCACCACCGTGTGCCGCCTCTTCCTCGTATTCGATGCCCAGAGTGCCGCTCGAACCTTAGTCTGACCAGCATGAGCAACCCTGCCGAAGAAGTTCTGGACGTCGTCGATGAGCAGGACCGGGTGGTCGGCACCGCGACCCGGGCCGAGGTGTACCGCGACCGGCTGACCCACCGCACCGCGATGGTGCTGGTGCGCGACGCCGAAGGGCGGATCTTCGTGCACCGCCGGTCACCCGACAAGCTCTTCGCACCCGGGGCGTACGACGTCTTCGTGGGCGGCGTGGTCGGCACCGGCGAGGGCTACGCCGAGGCGGCGGTGCGCGAGGCCGAGGAGGAACTGGGGGTGAGCGGGATCAGCGTCCAGCCGCTGCTGCGTTTCCTGTACCAGGACGAGGCGTACTCCTGGTTCTGCGACGTCAACACTGCCGTGTGGACCGGCCCGGTCGCACCGCAGGCCGAGGAGATCGACTGGTACGGCTGGCTGACCGAGGCCGAGATCGCCGAGCGGATGGCCGAGGTCGAGTTCGTGCCGGACGGCGCCGAGGCCTACCGCCGCTACCTCGCCGCGCGCTGAGACACCAGGCCCTCGGGCCTGTCGTCGGCGGCAACGGGCGTCGCCCGCTGCTCCGGCAGTGCGCGCCGCCTACGGACCGGGGAGAGGAAGACGGGCAGGAACGCCGTCGCCATGAACGCGGCGCCCACCCAGAGCGTGACCTGCACGGTGGCCAGCTCGCCGACCAGCCCCGCGACGGCGGAGCCGACGGCGAGCGCGCCGGTGAGCAGGAACCGGAAGGTCGCGTTCATCCGGCCGAGCAGCGGGTCCGGCGTCGCCCGTTGCCGCAGGCTGACGCCCAGCACGTTGTCGATGCCCGTCTTGAACAAGGCCAGGAGCCAGCCGGCCCCCGCCAGCCAGAGCCCGGGACCGTGACCGACCAGCGGCACGAGCAGTCCGGCGGGCGCCAGCCAGAGGCCGAGCAGCCCGAGGGCGCGGCCGTAGCCGAGCCGCCTGGCGATCGGCCGGGCGCAGCGCGACCCGAGCAGCAGGCCCACCCCACCCACTGCCCAGAACACGCCCAACACCACGGCGGGGAAGTGCAGTTCGCGGATGAAGAGCAGCGGGAGCATGGTGTTGACGATCTGGGATCCGAGGTTGGACAGCGCCGCGGTGAGTGCCAGCGCCCGCAACTCCCGGTTGCCGAAGACGTGTCGCAGCCCCTCGGCGATCTGCGCTCGCAACCGGGTGGACCGCTCGGGCTGCGGTGGGACCGGCGGCGGTGTGCGGCGGATCGCAGTCAGGCGCACGGCCGAAGCCAGGTAGCCGACCGCCGCGCAGGCCACGGCCACCGGGGCGGTGAGCAGTTGGACGAGCCCGCCACCCGCGCTGCGGCCCGCCACGTTGCCGAGGGCGATGAGACTCACCACGGCGGCGTTCGCCCGGACCAGCCCGTCCCGGCCGACCAGTTGGGGCAGCACGCTCTGCGAGCCGACGTCGAAGAAAACGGTGGCGCAGCCGTTCAGCAGGACCGTCACAAAGAGCTGACCGAGCGTCAGGGATCCGAGCCACCAGGCCAGTGGGATGGTGCCGAGGAGCACCGCGCGCATCAGGTCGGCGACGATCAGCACCCGTCGATGGCGCATCCGGTCCACCCAGGCCCCGGCCGGCAACCCGATGAGCAGGAAGGCGGCCGTGCTCAGAGCGCCGAGTGCGCCGAGCTGACCGGGGCTCGCGTCGAGCGCGGACACGGCGACGAACGGTATGGCGACGTAGCCGATGCTGGTGCCGAGCTGGCTGAGCGTCGTCGCGGCGAACAGCGTGCGGAAGTCGGCGCTGCGCCAGGGGGATTCGGGTTGCATGATTCGTACGGTGCCGTGGCAGCCGTTGTAAGACAAGCGAAAAGATCTTGATTGAGAGTTAAGCTGCGCTACATGCTTGATGTGCGGCGCATGCAGCTGCTGAGGGCCGTGGTCAGCAGCGGATCGGTCACCGCGGCAGCGCGGAACCTCGGATACACACCCTCGGCCGTGAGCCAGCAGATGGCCGCGCTGGAGAAGGAGGCCGGAATCGGCCTGCTGGAGCGGACCGGGCGGGGCGTACGGCCGACCGAGGCCGGGCGACTGCTCGCCGAGTACGCGGCCGTCATCGGCCGGCAGGTCGCCGAGGCGGAGACCGCGCTCGCCGAACTACGGGCCGGCCGGACCGGCCGGGTGGTGATGCGCTACTTCGGCACGGCGGGGGCGACCCTGGTGGCGCCCGCCGTGGCGGCGCTGCGCCGCGAGCAGCCGGGCGTCCAGGTCGAACTCCGGCTGAGCGATGCCGACGATTCGCTCACGGACGTGCGCGAGCGCCGGGCCGATCTGGCCCTGGTGGTCCGACCGCAGGGCCGGACCACCACCGACGGCATCCGGTTCGAGCACCTGGCGGACGACCGGTACGTCGCCGTGCTGCCCGGCGGGCACCGGCTGGCCGCGCAGGACGGGCTCGACCTGGCCGACCTCGCCGCCGAGCCATGGGTCGGCAGCGACCAGCCCGGCCCCTGCCTGACCCCCGTCCTCGACGCCTGCGGGGCGGCCGGGTTCAGCCCCGACTTCGTCGTCGAGAGCGGCGACTACGCCACCGCCCAGGGCTTCGTGGCCGCCGGGCTCGGTGTCAGCCTGATTCCGGCGCTGGGCCTGGGCAGCCCGCACCCCGGCGTGGTCGTCCGCGAAGTCCGCAATCCGCAGCCGGTGCGGGCGATCCACGCGGCGGTACGGGAGGCCTCGCCGATCCGGCCCGCCGTGCGCCGGCTGCTCGACGCGCTGCGAGCCGCGGCCGCCCGGCACACGCCGCACTGACCGGCCTAGCTCGCCGAAGCCTGCTCGGCGTCCCCTTCGGTGTCCCCTTCAGCCTCCCGCTCGGCCTCCCACTGCGGGTGCTCGCGGGTGGCCCAGAGCGGATCCACCGTCCCGGTGCGCATGCCGCGCCGGGCCTCGGGGTCCTTGGCCGCCATGTAGATGTGCCCGGCGACCACCACGCCGATCGCGAGCGCCAGCCAGTCGTGCACGAAGGTCGCGCCGGTGCGGTAGACCAGCGGCGCGACGGTGGTGAACCACATCAGCAGCCCGGTGCCGAGCATCACCAGCACCGCGCCGGCGATCCAGCCCGCCCACAGCTTCTGCCCCGCGTTGAACTTGCCCGCCCGCCGGTTGTACTGCCGCCACAGCACCGCCTTCAGCCAGGCCCGGTCGTACGGCGCGAACCGGTTCAGCCGGCCCAGGTCGCGCCGCAGCGCACGCGAGCCGAGCCCGAGCAGCAGCGGCACCGGCAGCGCCAGGCCCGCCCACTCGTGGATCACCACGAGCAGCCGCCGGCGGCCGACCAGCTCGGCCAGCTGCGGCAGGTAGAGGCAGGCGGCGGTCGCGATGCAGAGCAGCATCAGCCCGGACGTGGTGCGGTGCACCCAGCGCTCGGCCCGGGTGAAGCGCGGCAGCCGCCGCCGGCGGCGCTCGACCTCAGCTGGTGGGGGCATCGTCGCGCCCGTTGGACTTGCCGACCCAGGCGTCCACTTCATAGCCGTAGTGCTCCCAGTAGCCGGGCTCGACGGAGGGGGTGACGGTGATACCGGAGAGCCACTTCGCGGACTTGTAGAAGTACATCGGCGCGACGTAGAGCCGCACCGGCCCGCCGTGGTCGTGGGTGACCGGCTGGTCCTGCATCTTCAGCGCGACCAGCACGTCCTCGCGGCGGGCCTGGTCCAGTGTGAGGCTCTCGGTGTAGGTGCCGTCGAAGCAGCTGAACCGCACGGCGGCGGCTCCCGGACCGACACCGGCGGCGTCCAGCAGATCGGAGAGCCGCACACCCTCGAACGGCGTGGCCGGCACCCGCCAGCCGGTCACGCACTGCACATCGTGCACGATCCGGTGCTGCGGCATCGCCTGGAGGTCGGCGAGCGTGTAGCTGGCCTGGTGGCCGACCAGGCCGTCCACGGTCAGCCGGTAGTCGGTCGCCGACATCGACTTCACCGGGCCGGTCACCGAGTAGTACTCGAAGCCGCCGCCGTTCGGCAGCAGCTGGGTCAGCCCGGTGGGGTCCTCCTTCGAGATCGAGGACAGCACCGACCCGACGGCTCTGGAGAGCACCGGCCCGGCCGCCACACCGGCCGCACCGAGCCCCAGCATCCCGAGGAGCACTCGTCTGCCGACCGGTGTACCGCGGGTCGGCTCGTTCTCTTCCACGCCCTGATTGTCACCGTTGTCGGCACCGGACGGCGAGCGGCCTGGGGGCGACGTCAGACTTTCGTCATGACTGCTCCCCTCGTCATAGGGTGACGCCCATGGCCTCCCGTACGCCCGCAGCGGCGCCCAAGTCCTCACCGCGCGCGCCGTCCCAGCCGCGTCGGCGGCTGAGCGTGGACGAACGGCGCGAGCAGCTGATCGCCGTCGCACTGGAGCTGTTCAGCGCGCGGCCGCCGGAGGAGGTGTCGATCGACGACATCGCCGCGGCCGCCGGCGCCTCCCGCCCGCTGGTGTACCACTACTTCCCCGGCAAGCAGGCGATCTACGAAGAGTCGCTGCGCCGGGCCGGCCAGGAGCTGGCCGGCCGCTTCGAGGAGCCCGCGGTCGGGGCGCTCTCCGACCGGCTGGCCCGGGTGATGGACCGCTACCTCGACTTCGTCGCCGAGCACGGCCCCGGCTTCGCGGCCCTGCTGCGCGGCGGCTCGGTCGCCGCCAGCCCGGGGACGAACGCGGTGATCGACGACGTCCGCCAGGCCGCCCACGACCAGATCCTCGGCCACCTGGCGCTGCCCGATGCCAGCGCGCGGCTGCGGCTGACCGTCCGGGTCTGGATCGCGAACGCCGAGATCACCTCGCTGGAGTGGCTTGCCGACCAGCAGCGCGAGCCCAAGGAGGCGGTGCGGCTGCGGCTGGTGCAGGACTTCGTCGCGGCGCTCGTCGTCGCGGCGGCCCGGGAGCCGGAGTCGGGGCTGGCCGAGACGCTGGGGCTCTACCTGGCGGCCGAGCACCCCGGCAGCCCGACCGGGCAGCTGGTCCACTCGCTCGCCGGGCTGCTCGGCGCCCCGGGCGTCGCGCAGGCGCTCGGCGAGCTGGCCGCGACGGCGAATCCGCGCGGTGGCGGCGGCGCGCAGGCGGTCTGATAGAACAGGGCGGGGGTCCGGACCAGCGAGGGTGGGGGCTGCGGAGCATGGCGCAGAACGGGTACGGCGACGAGTCAGCCGGCCGATCGGATGACCTGCCCGGAACCGCCGCCGAGCGGATCAGCGCCACCCTCGACTCGCTCGCCGAGGCTCTGCTCGGCCCCGGGGTCGCCCGCGCACCGCTCGCCGCGTTGACCGGGTTCCGCGCACCCGGGCCGCCGGCCGTCACCGGCGCCGCCACCGCCACCGGCGCTGCGCTGTTCGACGAGTTGCTGACCCGGACCGGCCCCGGCCGACGGCTGCTGCCCGGCCGGGGCATGCTCGTCTCCTGCGCACCGGAGCACCACGCGGCGGAGCCCCGCACGCCGGACGCCGGGAGCCCGACCGGCAGCAGCCCGGACGGCCGGTCGGCCGCCACCGTACGGCGGCTGCTCGCGCACTTCGGTCCGGCGCCGGTCCGCGGCCGCACGGGCCTCCCGTCCGCCGCCGACTTCCAGCTCCCGGTGCTGGCCGAGCCCCCGGCGGCTCGGCTGCGCCCGGCGTTCGCCGCGCCGCTGGCCGAACTGGCCGCCGGGCAGCAGACCCTGCGGCCGGCCGAGCTGCCGACCGGCACCGGCGTGGCGGTTCGGCTGACCGTGCCGCCCGCCTTCCACGCCCTGACGGTGCGCGGCGACGACGCGGCGCTCGCGGAGCAGCTCGCCGAGGTCGCGCAGGAGCTGTTCGCGAGCGAGCCGCCGTCCGGCGACGGCCCGTCGAGGCGGCGGGACTGGGCGGTGCTCTGCGCGGTGCTGGCCGACGAGTTCACGGCGGCCGACGTCCGGTTCGCGGGCGTCGCGGCGGTGCGGATCGACGGTCGGCCGAGCAACGCCACGCTGGTGCTCGCTCTCGAAGCGAGCCCTCTCCCGATCACCGAGCTGGCCGCCTGGCTGGCCACCTCACGGCCCGAGGCCGAGGTCTGGACGGTGCTGCTGCCGGCCGGCCCCGCCGTCGTGCTGGTGCAGGGCCGCACCGGCGCGGTGCCGGCGGCGCTGACCGAGGACGGCGCCCGGCGCGGGGTGGTCTCCTCGGTCGTCCAGGCGTACCTGCCGCTACCGGACGGCGCCTCGCTGCTGACCGTGCACCTGGGCACGGCGCAGGGGGCGGACTGGGAGCTGTACGCGGAGGTCTTCGCGGACCTGCTGCGCAGTGCCGAGTTCGGCTGGGACGGCGTGCCGACCGGCCGGCCGGCCACTCGACAAGCTCGGCAGACCCAACAGGCCCAACAGACCCAACTGACCCGACAACCCGCGCCACCAGCCGCCCCGCTGGACCCGTTCGGCACCGTGACACGCCAACCCGCAGCCACGCCCGAGCCCGAGCCCACACCTGCACCCGCGCCCGCACCCGCACCCGCACCCGCACCGCCGAAGGGCACCCCGGTGCTGATCCCGCCGCCGGACTTCGACCCGTTCGCGCCCCAGCCCGACTCCGCGCCGACACCCGCACCCGCGCCTGCACCCGCACTGGCGCCCCCGGCAGCCACCGCGCGCGACCCGTTCGCCTGACGGCGCGGCACCGGCCCCCGTCAGTCCCGCTCGCCCTCGCACGGCTGGTACACCCGGCGGATGCTGCTGCCGAGCCGCACCACGTCGGCGCCGTACACGTGGACCGAAATCGCGCTGCCGGTACAGGAGTTCCATACCTGGTGGATGTCACCGGGCGGCGCGAAGCCGCAGGCCGAGCCGGTCGGGTTGACCACGTCCTCGGTGCGGACCAGACGGGCCACGGCGCCCTCCGGGGCCAGCCGGTAGCGGCGCTCGCTCTCCTGCCCCTGGTGGACGCCGGCCACGCACCAGGAGACGTGATCGTGGATCGAGGTGCGCTGACCGGGCAGCCAGACCAGCGCGACCACCGAGAAGCTGCCGTCCGGTTCGACGTGCAGCACGTGCTGCCGGTAGCGCTCGGGGTCGCCCTGCTGCTGTGCGACGGTGAGCAGCGCGGGGTCGCCGAGGTAGTAGCGCAGGCGCTCGGCGGCGAGATGGGCCGTCAGCTCGGGGGTGAGCCCCCGGACGACGACCTCGCGGATCTCGTCGACGAGGGTGTCGGCCAGCGGCGTGCGGGCGAGCTCAGGCGTGGTCACGGTCATATCGGCAGCTTCGGACCGGAGTGCCGCCGGCGTCCAAGCAGCGATTCTTCGCAACCGCCAAGCCGGGCTTATGGATTGGGCCAAGGCGGTGAACGCGGGGTCAGCTCCGAGTGACGGACCGTCAACGACCGTCAACAACCGACCCGGGCCGCCGCGGCCGACTTCAGCCCGTCCAGCACCAGCGAGGTGGCCGGCAGCGGCAGGTGCTCGCGCAGCACGTACGCGCAGACCTCGCGCCGCACGTGCGGTTCCAGCGCTCGCCCGGTGACCCGGCGGTGGTTCAGGAAGGAGAGCACGAGCGAGGGCGCCACCGCGAGCCCGACCCCGGCGGCGACCAGGCTCTGCAACGCGAGGTTGTCGTCGGTGGTGACCACGATGTCCGGCTCGAACCCCTCCTCCGCGCAGACGTGCAGGAAGTTCGCCCGGCAGCGGGCGCAGCCGGCGATCCAGCGCGCCTGCGCGAGGTCGGCCAGCCGCACCGCGTGCCGGCGGGCCAGCTGGTGGCCGACCGGGAGCAGCACCGTGAGCAGGTCCTCCATCAGCCGGATCTCCACCAGCTCGGCCGGCACCTCGGCCCGCAGTCCCGGGTAGCTGAAGGCGAGCGCTATGTCGCACTCGCCGGCCAGCAGCTTCTGCAGCGACTCCGGTGGCTCGGCCTCCAGCAGTTCGACCCGCACACCCGGGTGGTCGGTCAGCAGCCGGGCCATCGCCTCCGGGATCAGCGTCGCGTTCGCGCTCGGGAACGCGCAGACCCGCACCCGCCCGGCCCGCAGTCGGCCCAGCGCCTGGAGCTGCTGCTGCGCGGCACCGAGGTTGTCGAGGATCACCGAGGCGTGCCGGGCCAGCGTCTCGCCGGCCTCGGTGAGCCGCATCCGGCGACCGTCCCGGGCGAAGAGCGGCATCCCGGTCTCCCGCTCCAGCGCGCGGATCTGCTGGGTGACGGCGGGCTGGGTGTAGCCGAGCGAGCGGGCGGCCGCGGTGTACGAGCCGGTGCTGACCACCTCGTGGAAGGTCCGGATGTGCCGGGAGTCGAGCATGGCTGAATCATAAGCAGAAGTTGGGTGAACCTGACCCTGCTTCAGCTTTACTGATCATCAACGCAGTTGGTCCAACTCAGCGGTTCTCGCGGCGCCCCTTGAACAGGTAGCCGAGCACCCCACCGACCACGAGCGTGGTGGCGAGCGCGATCCACAGCGGCGCCGTCACCGTGAAGAACCAGAACTGGATCTTCACCTTCTCCAGATTGGCCAGCAGGAACCAGAGCGCCAGCGCGGCGACCACGACGCCGACCACCACGCGGGTCGGAACGCCCGCGATCTCGCTGTTCTTCTGACCGGAGAAGTTCGGGTTCTTAGCCACACCCGCAGTCTGCGCGCCGCAGCCGCCCGGGGCGCGGCCGAGCCACCCTCAGCTCGTCCGTACGGACGACCAGACTCGCCCGATCGGGTGGCATACGGCGGCCGACCAGGAAATTCTCAGGACAAAACATCCCGATCGGGAACATCGGCGGCATCCACAGGGTTGATCCAGCGGTAATTCCGGACAACCCGAAAGGGCACTCCCGCTCGTGAGCACCATCCCCAGCATCACCCTGAACAACGGCGTCGCGATCCCGCAGCTCGGCTTCGGCGTCTGGCAGGTCCCGGACGACGAGGCGGCGGCCGCCGTCCGCACCGCCATCGACAGCGGCTACCGCAGCATCGACACCGCAGCGATCTACGAGAACGAGGTCGGCACCGGCGCCGGCATCCGGCAGGCCGGCGTGGCCCGCGAGGAACTGTTCATCACCACGAAGCTGTGGAACAGCGGCACGCGTGACTGGTCCGGCGAGGCCGGCCGGGACGCCGTGCTGCGCGAGTTCGACGCCTCGCTCGACAAGCTCGGCACCGACTACGTGGACCTCTACCTGATCCACTGGCCGCGCCCGATGCACGGCAGCTACCAGAACGTCTGGAAGGCGTTCGAGCAGCTGCTGGCCGAGGGCCGGACCAAGGCGGTCGGCGTCTCCAACTTCGGCCAGGCCGAGCTGACCCGGCTCTTCGAGACCAGCTCGCTGGTCCCGGCGCTCAACCAGGTCGAGCTGCACCCGCACTTCCCGCAGCACGAGCTGCGCGCCTTCCACGCCGAGCACGGCATCGCCACCGAGGCCTGGAGCCCGCTGGGCCAGGGCGGCAGCCTGCTGAACGAGCCGGCGCTGGTGAAGGTCGCCGAGAAGCACGGCCGCACGGTGGCTCAGGTGGTGCTGCGCTGGCACCTGCAGAGCGGCATCATCGCGATCCCGAAGTCGGTCACGCCCTCCCGGATCCAGGAGAACATCGCGGTGACCGGCTTCGAGCTGGACGCCGATGACCTCGCGGCGCTGGCCGGCGTCGAGACCGGCAAGCGGCTCGGCCCCGACCCGGTCGGCTTCGACTGGAACTGATCCGGGCGAATCCCGCCGGAACAGCACTGCGGCCCCTCGCCGAAGCGAGGGGCCGCAGTGCTGTGTCCTTACTGACGAAAAGCCCTAGCAGGAACGGTCCTCGGAGAAGGCGCTTCCCAGCCAACTCCCAGAAAGCTCCGGGCGAATCGTTACGCCACCGGCGCGAGCCGGGCCGCCTTGCCCAGCAGGACGAGCGCCTGCTGGTGCTCGGCCTGCTCCAGCGGTTCGAGCAGCAGCCGCTCGACCTCGGCCACCCCGGCGGCGGCGCTGTGCAGCAGCTCCTGACCGGTGGGCGAGAGCGAGAGCAGGTTGCGCCGCCCGTCCGAGGGGTCGCGCCGACGCAGCACCAGTCCGCGCCGGACCAGCCGGCTGACCATCTCGGCCATCGTGGCCTTGTCCAGCGAGGCCAGCTCACCGACCGTGCGCTGGTCGGCGCCCGGCTCGGTTTCCAGCGCGTCGAGCACCGCGAACTGAGGGGCGGTCAGTTCGGAGCCGACGTGCTCGGACCAGAGCTTGGTATGGACCTGCTGGCCGACCCGGATCAGATAGCCGACCGCGCGCTGGGCATCCAGCAGCGGCCGGGCATCGGCGAGCGCGGCCACCTGCGCCGGCTCCATCCTGGCTATCTTGGCCAGCACCCGGACGAGTTCGAGCTGCTCCTCGGGTGTGAGCGGCTCGAAGAGGGTGCGCTGCACGCGCACCACTCCGCCGGTTGCCTCGCGGACCGCCTGGGCGCCGCTCTGCGAGAGAGCGAGCAGCTTGCGCCGGCCGTCAGCGGGGTCGCGTCGGCGCAGCACAAGGCCGCGCCGGACCAGTCGAGCGACCATCTCGGCCATCGTCGCCTTGTCCAGCGACGCCCGTTCGCCCACCGTGCGCTGGTCGGCGCCCGGTTCCAGAGCGAGGGCGAGCAGGACTGCGAATTGAGGAGCCGTCAATTCGGCTCCGACGTGTTCTGACCACAGCCGTGTGTGCACCTGCTGGGCCACGCGGATGAGGTGCCCGGGTGACTGCTGCAGTCGTCCGGGCACGCGGGTCGTCGGGATCTCCCCCAGCACCATGAATCCGTCCTGATGTCACACCCGGCGTGCTGTGGGACACCCGGGCGGGGCAGTAGCGGCGTGCTGGCCTCCCCCGGCGCGAATCGAGAACCAACCGCAGTGATTTCGACCCGGATCGAGGGGAGCTCCGCCGTGCAGCCGACGGCTGCTGGCGCACACTATACAAACGCGAGCACTCTTGCGGCAGGCAGGGGCAGATAGTAGACGGATGTTCGGGGGACTTGTCGCAATTCGTCCCGCGTCGGTGTGCTGACAACCCGCACTGGCCGGGCCCTGGCCACGTCAACTACCCGCCGGTAGGGTTACCGGGCGGCACTCTCACCGCCATTTCCCAGCTATTTCCCAGGGTTCCCAAGGGCGTTCAGAGCTGCCCAACCGTGCAGATCTGCCCAGCCGGTTCAGAGCTGCCCAACCCCCAAAACCGAGAGAAGCGAGTACGACGTATGACCGAGCAGAACAGCACCCAGAAGGTCGCGGTTGTCACCGGCGGCGCGCGCGGAATCGGCGCCGCCACCGCGCTGCGGCTGGCCGCCGACGGCTACGCGGTCGCGGTGGTCGACCTCGAGGAGTCGGCCGGCAAGGAGACCGTGGAGAAGATCACCGCGGCCGGCGGCCGGGCGCTCGCCGTGGGCGCGGACGTCTCCGACGAGGCCCAGGTGCAGGCCGCGGTGGACCGGATCGCGGCCGAACTCGGCGCCCCCGTGGTGCTGGTGAACAACGCCGGGGTGCTCCGCGACAACCTGCTGTTCAAGATGTCGGCCGCCGACTGGGACACCGTGATGAACGTGCACCTGCGCGGCGCGTTCCTGATGACCCGGGCCGTCCAGAAGCACATGGTGGACGCCGGCTTCGGCCGGATCGTGAACCTCTCCTCCTCCTCGGCCCAGGGCAACCGCGGCCAGGCCAACTACTCGGCGGCCAAGGCCGGTCTGCAGGGCTTCACGAAGACGCTGGCGATCGAGCTCGGCAAGTTCGGCATCACCGCCAACGCGGTGGCGCCCGGCTTCATCGCCACCGACATGACGGCCGCCACGGCGGCCCGGGTCGGCATGGAGTTCGAGGCGTTCAAGGCCGCCGCCGCGACGCAGATCCCGGTCAACCGGGTCGGTGTTCCGCAGGACATCGCGCACACCATCTCGTTCCTCGCGAGCGAGGGTGCGGGCTTCGTCAGTGGCCAGGTTATTTACGTCGCGGGCGGACCGCTCGACTAGTACATCCGCCGTAGTACCCCCGGTCCCCCGTGTCCCCTCCGGGTCGGACGATGGGCCGGGGGAATCTCACCGACTCCGAGCTGCGGTCAGGCGTGCCGCACCGACAGGCTGCTGTCAGGGACGCCCGGCAGCAGCCGGACGCCGTGCAGCAGCCCGGCGCTCTGCGCGATGGCGCAGCCGGGCGGGGCGTCGACCCGGTCGAAGTGCGCGATCGTGTGCCGGACGTTGACCGCGAGCTCGTCGCCGACGGCCGGCGGCTCAGTGCCGCCGGGCAGGAAGAGAATGCTGACCTGCATGTGCGGTGGCTCGGCGAACCAGAGCTGACGGCCCTCCCACTGGTACGGCGAGAGCGTGCGGTTGAGGGTCGCCAGGCCGGCCCGGGCGATGCCCTTCGCGCGCGGGAGCAGCCCGTGCACGTATTTCGGGGCCTCCAGGCCGATGCCGTGCGCGGTGCCGCCGGCCAGCACCAGCAGGTGCCCGTCGGAGGGTGCCTTGTGCTGGCGGTAGCCGTAGCGCTCGCCGCGTGCGACCGGGGTGACGTCCAGCACGGTCGCCCGGGCCGCCAGCGCCGACGCGTCGCCGAGCCAGAGCCGGGTGCCGATCCGGGACCGGAACGTGGTCCACGGGAACCGCTCGACCAGCCGGGCGATGTCGGCCGCACCGAGGTGGCTCAGGTAGACGGTGCGCAGCGGCAGGTCCGCGTTGCCGATCGCCTGCAGCCAGGCGGTGACCTCCTCGATCGGGTCGGTGCCGTCGGGCCGGTCCAGTGGCAGGTGCAGTGCGAAGCCCTCCAACTGCACGCCGGCCAGCGCCTCGCGCAGTTCGACGAGCTCCGCCATGCGGATCCCGTGCCGCCGCATGCTGGTCAGACACTCCACGACCACACGGTGGTTACGTAGCGCACGCAGGCCCTCGATCGAACCGGCCGTGCGGATCACCCGGTCGACGGGCAGTGCGGAGGTCTCCTGGCCGGGGCGATGCGGCGCGAGGACCAGCAGGTCGCGCGGGAAGACGTCCAGCAGGTCCGCGGCCTCGTCGGCGGTGCCGACGGCGAGCACACCGCTGCCCAGCCGCTCGGCCTCCTGGGCCAGCCGGTGGTTGCCCAGGCCGTAGCCGTTGCCCTTGGCCACTGGGACCAGGCCGGGGAACTCGGCCAGCAGCGCACGCTGATGGGTCCGCCAGCGGTCGGTGTCCACAGACAGCGAAAAGCTCATGGGTACTCTCCGAGAATGTGAAGACAGTCGGTCAACTGCCCGATGGTCATGAGGTGCGGCGTCATGGGGTGTGGCGTCACGGGGTGCGGCGTCATGGGGTGCGGTCAGCTTTTGCACGGGTCAACGACGCTTCAGATATAGGTCAAGTGCCTTGTGCAGCAGCTTGTTCAGCGGGAAGTCCCACTCGCCCA
Source organism: Kitasatospora sp. NEAU-69 (assembly GCF_057158765.1). NCBI lineage: Bacteria > Bacillati > Actinomycetota > Actinomycetes > Kitasatosporales > Streptomycetaceae > Kitasatospora > Kitasatospora sp. NEAU-69. The sequence continues at coordinate 7,873 of NZ_JBWXUE010000045.1, read as the reverse complement.
GATACTCGGCCGCCTGGCCGCCGGTGCCGACCTTGAACTGGATCAGCCCGAAGAGCGGCGCCGCGGGATCGAGCGTGTCGCTGATCCCGCGCAGGTCGTAGCGCGCCGCGCCGAGCGCGTACGCGTCGCGCATCATCCGCCACTGCACCGCGTTGGACGGCTTGACCTCGCGCTTGTGGTCCGCCGAGGCGCCGTAGGAGTACCAGACGTGCTCGCCGACGGTCAGCATCGTGGTCCCGGCCAGCGGCTCGCCCTCGTGGTACGCCAGGTAGAGCCGCATCCGGTTCGGATCCTCCGCCGTCAACTCCGTCCACATCCGCTGGAAGTAGGAGAGCGGGCGCGGTGTGAAGCCGTCACGTACCGCGGTGACCACGTACAGCCGGTGGAAGGCCGGCAGGTCGTCGTAGCCACCCTGGACCACCTCGACGCCGCTCTTCTCGGCCTTCTTGATGTTGCGCCGCCACTGCTGGTTGAAGCCGCGCTGCAGGTCGTCCAACGAGCGCTCTGCCAGGGGGACTTGGAAGACGTAGCGGGGCTGCACGTCGCCGAAGCCGGCACCGCCGTCCTCGCCCTGCAGCCAGCCCGAACGCCGCAGCCGGTCCACCAGTTCGAAGCCGCGCGGCTCGTACCAGTCGGCGGGCACCTGCCGCAGCCGGGTGAGTTCCGGGTTGCCGACGGCCTGCTTGATGGTGGCCGCCTCCCAGCGGCGGATCACCACCGGCGGGCCCATCTTCACCGAGAACGCGCCCTGCGCCTTCAGGTGCGCGAGCATCGGCTGCAGCCACCGGTCGAGATCCGGGTCGAACCAGTCGATCACCGGGCCCTCCGGCAGGTACGCCAGGTAGCGCTTCAGCTTCGGCAGCTGCCGGTACAGCACCAGCCCGACCCCGACCACCGTGCCCGAGGCGTCCACCCAGCCGATCGACTCGCTGCGCCACTCGGACTTCACCCCGCCCCAGGACGGGAGCTGCATGTGACTCGCCGACGGCAGGCTCCGAATGAAAGCGAGATGCTCCTCGCCGGTTATCGATTTCACACTCAGAGTCATCTGTGCAGTGCTCCTGGAATGGCAAATGACGAACCGGCTGCTCGGCCGGTTCGTGCTGGTACTCCCTTCCAGACGTGATGGGACCCAGGTTGTGTTGCACGATTATGAGAGGAAATTAAAAGTTCTCGCCCGGCCGGTCGACCACGGCCGCGACAGCCTCCGTTCAGGCAGCCCCCGTTCAACCGGTCCGACCGCACTTGACCATGTTCGCCCACGCGACCGGTCAACAGCTGTCTATCCTGTTGCCCGATCATCTGATGACCGATCAGTCGTCGATCGGTTCGGCGACCAGGCAGACCGGGAGTGCGCGATGGAGGACGACGGCATGACGTGGATGGCGCCGCAGTGGCCCGACGAGATACACGAGCCGACCGACCTGCGCCCGGACGTCCCCCACCCGGCCCGGATCTACAACTACTTCCTCGGCGGCAAGGACAACTTCCCCGCCGACCGGGCGGCCGCCGAGCAGATGATCGCAGCGGCGCCGGGCACCCCGGGCGCGGCCAAGGCGAACCGGGGCTTCCTGCAGCGGGCCGTGCGGTTCGTGGCGGACCAGGGCATCGACCAGTTCCTCGACATCGGCACCGGGATCCCCACCTCCGGCAACACCCACGAGGTGGCGCAGCAGGTCGCCCCGGCGGCCCGGGTGGTCTACGTGGACAACGACCCGATCGTGCTGGCGCACGCCCGCGCGCTGATGGCGGGTCCGGGCAACGGCGCGACCACGGTGATCCAGGCGGACCTGCGCGAGCCGGAGCTGATCCTGGCCGACCCACGGGTGCGCGAGGCGCTGGACTTCTCCCGGCCGGTCGCGCTGATGCTGGTCGCGGTGCTGCACTTCATCGACGAGGAGCAGGATCCGTACGGCATCGTCGAGCGGCTGCTCGCGGAGCTGGCGCCGGGCAGCTACCTGATCCTCTCGCACGCGACCGGCGACTTCGAGCCGCCGGCCCGCACCGAGGCCGGGCGGGCGATCTACCGGAAGGCGGCGGCCCAGGTCAGCCCGCGCAGCCGGGAGCAGGTCGAGCGGTTCTTCACGGGGCTGGAGCTGGCCGAGCCCGGGCTGGTCGTGGTGCCGAAGTGGCGGCCGGAGTCGGCGGAGGCGGCCGAGGTCTGGGCCCCGGGCTACGCGGCGGTCGCCCGCAAGAAGTAGGCGCCCCGAGCAGCGGGCGGCGGGCCGTGGCTGCCCGCTGCGGCCGCCGGTTGCTGCGCCCGGCCTGGGTCTGCGCCCGGCCGGGGCCCTGTCCGGCCCTAGAGCTGGCGCAGTGCCCGCAGCCGGGCGGCCTCCGCGACCATGACGGCCCGCTCGGCGCGCCGCGCCTTGCGGGCCTCGTCCGCGCCGAGCGGCTCGACCACGTGGAAGCAGGCACCACAGACGTACCCGCCCTCCGGCCCCTCGGAGACCGGGGTACCGCAGTGCGCGCAGTAGCGGGAGTAGGTGACGGTGGCGACCATGACGACCTCGCAGTGGCTACGAAGAGACCAGGGGCGGGACTCAGGAGGTTCCGGAGACTCGTCCACGGTAGCCGTTTGACTCTGAGTCAGAAAGAGCGAACGAACGCCCGATCAGATCCGGGCCGGGATCAACCGGTCATCGGACCCGGATCACCACTGGGTGGGCAGGCGGTGCTCGTGCGGCTTCAGCTGCGCGTGCGGCTCAGGGGCCGGCTGCGGCACAGGGTGCGGGTGCGGCTGCTGCTCGGGTGCGGCTCAGGGTGCGGCTCAGGCGTCGACCGCGTGCCCGGTGGTGATCGACCCGGTGCCGTCGCAGGTGCGGCAGGGCTCCTCGCGGTAGGGGTGCTTGCTGCCGTCGGCCGAGACCCGGTAGCGGGTGTACGTCCCGGTCCCGGTACAGAGGAAGCAGTTGCCGCCGGTGTCCCGCTCGGTCGTGCCGGTGCCCTTGCAGGTCCGGCACTGCAGGCCGGCCAGCCGCCCGGTCCCGGTGCAGATGGTGCACACCGCGATGCTCACGCCGGTCCTCCGATCCTCACGCCCGCGCTCCCCGACGAGCGCCCACTGCCTCACGTGCTTCGACTGATGAGCGTACCGCCGGTCTAAGGTTGAAGCGTTCGGGTAGGTCGATTCCGGACGGAGGTGGACGGCATGCGCTATGCGACCACACCGCGCCGGTGGCGCAGCGGGACCGAGCCGCGTTTCGCGCGCAGCGACCTCAAGCTGAGGTTCCTGCTCTCGGTGATCTTCACGCCGGTCTTCGCGCTGATGACGGCCGCCTTCGCGGTCTTCGCAGCCCTCGCGAAGCCGACCGGGGTACCCTCCCGGGGCACCCTGATCGGCTTCGCGGTGGTCTGCTTCGCGCTGACCGTCATCGCCCTGATCGACCTCTACGTCGTGATCCGGCGCCGCCGGGTCGAGCTGTGAGTACGGCCCCGAGTAAGGCTCCGAGTACGGCCGCGAGCGCGGCCGCGCGGCTCAGCGGGCGGCGACCGCCTGCTTGACCAGCGTCCGCCCGAAGTCCCACATCAGGCCGCCGCCACGGTGCGCGTCGTCCATCACCTCGCTGAACGCCTCGATGAAGCGGTCCACCTCGCGCTCGGTGATGATCAGCGGCGGGATCAGCTTGATCACCTCCAGGTAGTCCCCGGAGACCTGGGTGAGGATCCGGTGCCGCTGGAGCAGCGGGACCACCACCATCTGGGCGAAGAGCCCCTTGCGGGCGGCCTGCAGCGCCGTCCAGCCGGTCCGCAGCTTGAGCGACTTCGGCCGGCCGAACTCGATGCCGATCATCAGCCCGCGCCCGCGCACGTCGGCGAGCATCTCGTACTTGTCGGACAGCGCCGAGAGCCGGTCCCGGAACAGGTCACCGACCCGCCGGGCGTTCTCCACCACCTTCTCGTCGGCCATCACCTGCAGCGTGGCCAGACCGGCCGCCATCGCCTGCGCGTTGGAGCCGAAGCTGGCCGAGTGCACCAGCACCCGGTCCATCGAGGAGTAGACCTTCTCGAAGATCCAGCCCTTGCCGAGCGTCGCGCCGATCGGCACGTAGCCGCCGGAGAGCGCCTTGGCCGCACAGACCAGGTCGGGGTCCACCCCCTCCTCGTCCTGGTAGGCGAAGAACGAGCCGGTGCGCCCGATGCCGGTCTGCACCTCGTCGCAGATCAGCAGCGCCTTGTTCTCGTGCAGCAGGTCCTGCGCCGCCCGCAGCCAGCCGGGCGGGGCCTGGTGCACGCCCTTGCCCTGGATCGGCTCGACGATCAGCGCCGCGACATCGCCCTTGCGCAGCTCGCGGCGGAGCGCGTCGAGGTCGCCGAGCGGGATCGCGGTGTCCGGCAGCAGCGGGCCGAAGCCCTTGCGGAACCCACCCTCGCCGTTGATCGAGAGCGAGCCGGTGGTCAGACCGTGGAACGCGTGGTCGCAGTAGATGATCCGGCCCCGGCCGGTGGCGTACCGGGCGAACTTGATCGCGGTCTCCACCGCCTCGGTGCCGCTGTTGCCGAAGAAGACCCGGTCGAGTCCGGGCGCCTGGGCGAGCAGCCGCTCGGCGAGCAGGCCGGGCAGCGGCGGGCAGTCGAAGCGGGTCAGGTCGGGCAGGTCGAGGTCCATCACCTGCTGGATCGCGTCGCGCACCACCGGGTGGTGCCGGCCGAGCGCGAAGATGCCGAAGCCGGCCAGCATGTCCAGGTACTCGTTGCCCTCGGCGTCGTAGAAGTACGGGCCGGCGGCGCGGTCGTACGTCTTGTCGAAGCCGATGGTGTGCAGCATCCGCGGCAGCTGCGGGTTGAGGTAGCGGCTGTGCAGCTCGTACCGCTCGCCGCCGCGCTCGGCGAGCAGGGCGGCGAGGTCGAGCGAGCCGGCAGGACGGTCAGCTGGCACGAGTTTCGTTCACTCCTCGGTTCGGCAGGTTGGGCAGCAGGTGCTTGGCGAAGGCGGCGGTCTGAGCGGCGATACCGGTGCCGGTCAGACCGGTCTCCTCCATGATCTCGCCGCGGCTGGCGTGGTCGAGGAACTGCTGCGGGATCCCGAGGTCGCGCAGCGGAGTGTCCACCTCGGCGTCGCGCATCGCCTGGGCGATCGCGGCGCCGACGCCGCCGGCGCGCCCGTTGTCCTCGACCGTGATCACCAGGCGGTGCGCGGCCGCGAGCTGGACCAGGGCCGGATCCACCGGCTTGACCCAGCGCGGGTCCACCACGGTGGTCGCGAAGCCGTCCGCGGTGAGCAGCGCGGCGGCGTCCAGGCAGGCGGTGGCCATGGTGCCGACCGAGACCAGCAGGATCTCCTGGCCGGTCCGCCCCGGCACCTGGGTGCGCTGCAGGATGTCCACGCCGCCCTGGTGCCCGACAGCCTCCACCACCGGGCCGATCTCGCCCTTGGGGAAGCGCACCGCGGTCGGCGCGTCGGTGACCTCCAGCGCCTCGCGCAGCTGGGCCCGCAGCTGGACGGCGTCACGCGGTGCGGCCAGCCGCAGCCCCGGGACCACCTGGAGGATCGACATGTCCCACATGCCGTTGTGCGAGGCGCCGTCGTTGCCGGTCACGCCGGCCCGGTCGAGCACGAAGGTGACGCCGAGCTTGTGCAGCGCGACGTCCATCAGGACCTGGTCGAAGGCCCGGTTGAGGAAGGTCGCGTAGACCGCGACGACCGGGTGCAGGCCGGCGGTGGCCAGGCCGGCCGCGCTGGCCACGGCGTGCTGCTCGGCGATGCCGACGTCGAAGATCCGGCTCGGGAAGGCCTTCGCGAACGGGGCCAGGCCGACCGGCTGGAGCATCGCGGCGGTGATCGCGACCACGTCCGGGCGCTGCGCGCCGACGGCCAGCATCTCCTCGCCGAAGACCGAGGTCCAGGAGGTGCCGCAGCTCGGCGAGATCGGCAGGCAGGTGTACGGGTCCATCGCGCTGACCGCGTGGAACCGGTCCGCCTCGTCCTGCTCGGCCGGGCGGTAGCCGCGCCCCTTGACGGTCAGGCAGTGCACGATCACCGGGCCGCCGAAGCCGCGCGCCTTGCGCAGCGCGGACTCCACGGCGGCGATGTCGTGGCCGTCGATCGGGCCGATGTACTTCAGGCCGAGGTCCTCGAACATGCCCTGCGGCGCGAAGGAGTCCTTGAAGCCCTTCTTGGCGCCGTGCAGTGCCTCGAAGATCGGCTGGCCGACCACCGGGGTGCGCTGCAGCGCCTCCTTGCCCCAGGCCAGGAACCGCTCGTAGCCCTGGGTGGTGCGCAGCGTGGCCAGGTGGTTCGCGAGGCCGCCGATGGTCTTGGCGTAGGAGCGCTCGTTGTCGTTGACGACGATGACCAGCGGGCGGTCCTGGGCCTCGGCGATGTTGTTCAGCGCCTCCCAGGCCAGACCGCCGGTGAGCGCGCCGTCGCCGATCACCGCGACCGTCTGGCGGTCGTTGCGGCCCTGGATCTGGTGGGCCTTGGCGATCCCGTCGGCGTAGCCGAGCACCGTGGAGGCGTGCGAGTTCTCGATCACGTCGTGGTCGGACTCGGCCCGGGACGGGTAGCCGGAGAGCCCGCCCTTGGCCCGCAGTCTGCTGAAGTCCTGCCGTCCGGTCAGCAGTTTGTGGACGTACGCCTGGTGCCCGGTGTCCCAGAGGATCCGGTCACGCGGTGAGTCGAAGACCCGGTGCAGCGCGATGGTCAGCTCGACCACGCCCAGGTTCGGGCCCAGATGGCCGCCGGTTCGGGAGACCGCCTCGATCAGGAAGTCCCGGATCTCCTGGGCCAGCTGCGGCATGCGGTTGGCCGGCAGGCGCTTCAGATCGGCTGGTCCCTGGACGGAGGACAGGAGTGACATCACGACACCTCGTGGCTCGCTGTTGGGGGTATCTGACTGGACCTCTGTATGCACCTGCTGGAATCAGCCTGCCGCGATCACGGCCGGTACGCCTGCCGGGGAGCCCTCGGCCTGCATCTGCTCGGCGAGGATCAGGGCCTCCTCGATCAGGGTCTCGACGATCTTCGACTCGGGAACGGTCTTGATCACCTCGCCCTTCACGAAGATCTGCCCCTTGCCGTTGCCCGAGGCCACCCCCAGGTCCGCCTCACGCGCCTCGCCCGGACCGTTCACGACACAGCCCATCACCGCGACCCGCAGCGGCACCTCCATGCCCTCCAGACCGGCGGTGACCTCCTCCGCGAGCTTGTACACATCCACCTGCGCCCGCCCGCACGAGGGGCACGACACGATCTCCAGACCACGCTGACGCAGGTTCAACGACTCCAGGATCTGGATCCCGACCTTGATCTCCTCCGCCGGCGGCGCCGACAGCGAAACCCGGATCGTGTCCCCGATCCCCTCCGCCAGCAGCGCCCCGAACGCCACCGCCGACTTGATCGTCCCCTGGAACGCCGGACCCGCCTCCGTCACACCCAGGTGCAACGGGTAGTCACAGGCCGCCGCCAGCTGCCGGTACGCATTGATCATCACGACCGGGTCGTTGTGCTTCACCGAGATCTTGATGTCGCGGAAATCGTGCTCCTCGAACAGCGAGCACTCCCACAGCGCCGACTCGACCAGCGCCTCCGGCGTCGCCCGGCCGTACTTCTCCAGCAGCCGCTTGTCCAGCGAGCCCGCGTTCACACCGATCCGGATCGGCACACCCGCGCTCTTCGCCGCCTTCGCGATCTCGCCGACCTTGTCGTCGAACGCCTTGATGTTGCCCGGGTTCACCCGGACGGCCGCGCAGCCGGCGTCGATCGCCGCGAAGACGTACTTCGGCTGGAAGTGGATGTCCGCGATCACCGGGATCTGCGACTTCTTCGCGATGATCGGCAACGCGTCCGCGTCGTCCTGCGAAGGCACCGCGACCCGCACGATCTGGCAGCCGGACGCGGTCAGCTGCGCGATCTGCTGCAGCGTCGCGTTGA
>NZ_JBWXUE010000044.1:0-63919 GCF_057158765.1 Kitasatospora sp. NEAU-69 | reverse complement strand
TGTCAACGGCCATTGAGATGCCCAGGTGGGTGGCCGTTGGGTGTCCAGGCTGGTGGCCATCAGATGCCCAGGTGGGTGGCCAGTGGTGTTCCTGGGGTGGGGGTCAGTTCAAGGGGACCACTCCCTTCCCGGCGAGGGCCTCGGCGAGGCGGTGTGAGTCGCCAGTGGTGGTCACGAGGTGAGCGTGGTGCATGAGGCGGTCGGTGCTGGCGCCGGCGAGAGTCTTGGGCATGATCGTGTCGAAGCCTGAGGGGTGAATGTTGCTGGTCACCGCGATGGACCGGCGTTCGTAGGCAGCGTCGATGATCCGGTAGAACGCCTCGGCGGCGTCCTCGCCGACCGGCAGCAGGCCGATGTCGTCGATGACGATGAGGTCCGCGCGGCAGATCCGGGCGACGGTCCGGGCGGTGGACCCGTCGACCTTCGACTTCCCGATCGCGGCGCTCAGCGTCTCCAGGGTGAACCAGGACACCCGCAGGTCCTTCTCGATCGCGGCCTGGGCCAGGCCCTCGGTGAAGTGGCTCTTGCCCGTCCCCGACGGGCCGGCGATCACCAAATTCTCGGCGCGGCCGATCCACTCCAGGGTGATCAGGGAGTTCTGGGTGGGTTCGGGGATGGTGGAGTCCTCGGCCCGCCAGGAGCCCAGGGTTTTGCCGGTGGGGAAGTTCGCCGAGTGGCGGCGAAGGCGCCGGGTGGCCGCGTCGCGGCCGGTGACCTCCTCGGCTATCAGCAGCCGCAGGACCTCGGCGGGGTCCCAACGCTGGGCTCGGGCGGTGGCCAGGACGTCCGGGGCCGCTTTGCGCATGTAGGGCAGGCGCATGCGGCGCATGAGTTTGTCGAGTTCCTCGGGGATGGCGGGCGGGCTGGGAAAGCTCATGGGGGTGCCGTTCTCTTGGGTGACGTGCAGTCAGAATGCTGTGGTGGGCGGCGTGTTGGCTCAGCGGCCCAGGGCCTGCCAGCCGATGGTTCCGTTCTGGACGGAGTGGGCCTCGTCCGCGCGCACGACCTCGCCGGCGGGCTTGCTGTCCGCGATGTGTCCCAGGATCGAGAGCAGGTCGTCGTCGGCGAAGCGCCCGGCCGTGGCCGCCAGACCGAGGGCCTGGTCGACTTTGTCGTTGCCCAGGACAGTGGCCAGCTCGACCGCGCGGGCCATCTTGGCGCGGATGCGGATCGCGCCGGCGGGTCCGGCCTCCTTGAGCCAGCGCCCGGCCCCGGGCCCGATGCCCACGAACGCGATCTCCGCCTCCGAGCGCGGCCGCAGCCGCGGCTGGTGAACGCTGCGGCCGTCCGGGTGGTCGGGATAGTGCGCGTCGATGATCTGCGGAACACCCGGGGTGGACAGCTGGTGGCGCCAGATCTCCGACAGGTCCCCGGATTCGGTGCGGGCGGTGATGGAGAGTTCCTCGCCGACGACCCGGCACCACACCCTCGCGCCGGTATAGCCCGGCGGGGTCGAGTAGCGCACCGAGTTGAAGCTGATCGTGCGGTCCGAGCCGACCAGCCTCTCCTCGCCCAGCGCGAGCGCGAGCGGCTCGATGGGCAGGACGTGCAGGGTGGTGCGCTCCACGTCCAGGCGGCTCGCGGGTATCTGCCCGGTCGCCCGGTGACGACGGGAGTTCACCTGCTCGCACCAGGTGCGGCAGGCATCGGTGAGCTCGGCGAAGGAGTCGTAGGCGGGCAACAGGTTCGCATCCGTGGGCACCAGGTCGGCCTTCGCGATACGGACCGTGGCCTCCGCGCCGCCCTTCGACTCGGGGTCGTAGGGCACGCAACTGACCACCTGGCAGCCGTAATGCCGACCCGCGGCGACCATCTGTGGATGACGTACCGGGATCCCGGCGATGTGCTCGACGGTGACCGTCTTCGCGTTGTCCGTCAGTACATACGTCGGCGCCCCGCCAATCCGCCGCAACGCGGTGTCCAGGCAGGCCACCAGCGTGCCCAACGTGCAGTCCCAGACCGGGATCACGACCCGGAACCGCGACCAGGACAGCCACGCGCAGAACAGCCAGGTCCGCCGGCCGCCGATCCGCGGCCCCTCGCCCCAGTCGAACTGCAGCCACCGGCCCGGCTCGGGAATCCAGGGTCGGTACGTCCGGCGCTTGCCCGTCTTCCACGCGGTCTTCGCCGCGTTCACCGCCCGCCTCGTCGAGCGCGCACTTCCCCGGTAGCCCATCTTCACGAGCTTCTCGTGGACCACATCGGCGCGGATCGTCGCCTTCGACTGCTCGACCCACTCCTCGACCTTCTCCAGGAACGCGTCGATCATCTTCGGCCGCGGCTCTCGCTCATAAGGATTGCGCCCGCCGTCGCGGGCCTCGACATACCGCTTGACCGTCTTCGGGTCGTGCCCCGCCAAGCTCGCCGCCGACCAGACCGTCCCGGTCAGGTCGTACGCCTCAAGGATTTCCATGATCTCTCTGTCAGACTTCGTCACAGGACCTCTCCGACCGGTTCGCTGATGCTTCGCAAACACCAGCAAACCGGACGGAGGGGTCTCCTTCGATAAGGAAGCGATCAGGAACACCACAGGTCAGACGGCCATCCACCTGGAATTCCGGTGGCCATCAGCCTGGACCCGGCTGGCCACACACCTGGACTTTGCCACGGCCGCCGACAGAGCCGAACTCGCTTCAGGCGTCGTTGCTTGAAGGCTTGCCTGGGTGTGCGGTGCCGGGCGGTCCAGGTCTGTTGATCATCATGTCGGAGACCGGGAGTGGGAAGACCGAGGCGGGTCTGTGGGCGGCGCGGTGGATGGGTGGTCCGGGCTGCGGGGTTCATGTGGCGCTGCCGACGATGGCGACGACGGATGCTGCTCATCGGCGGGTGGAGGAGTGGGCTGGGAGGGCGCTGGCTGCTTCGTCGCCGGTGACTTTGGCACATAGTCAGGCTGGTTGGAGCCGTTCGGCGTCGCGGGTGCTCACGCACGACGGTGAGGTGGAGACGGCGGCGTCGGCGTGGTTGGACGGTCCGGGCCGGGCGGTGCTGGCGGGGGTGAGCGTCTCGACGATCGACCAGGTGCTGACCGCGGTGCTGCGGGTTCGGCACAACGCGCTGCGGCTGGGCGGGTTGACGCGCAAGGTGCTGCTGGTCGACGAGTGTCACGCGTATGACCCCTACATGCAGTCGCTGCTGCGGCGGGCCCTGGCATGGTGGGGTGCGATGGGGGTGCCGGTGGTGCTGATGTCGGCGACGGTGCCGGCGGCGGTGGCGCGGTCGTTGGCTGCGGCCTACCTGTCGGGCTCGGCGCCGGAGGCCGCGGTCCCGGATCTTGAGCCGGTGTATCCGGGTTGGCTCTACGTGGACGGGACGACGGGTAGGCCGACGGTGCCGGGTCAGGTCCTGACGGGTCGGCCTCGGATTCTGGACGTCGAGCTGGTCGACCTGCCCGGTTCGCGCCGACCGGCCGAGCATGGCGCGGTGCCGGCAGCCGACCAGGCCCGCGCCGCCTTCGTGCGCGGGCTGCTGGAAGCCCAGTCTGGGGACTTCTGCGTCCTGACGGTATGCAACACGGTGGCGTCCGCGCAGCACACTGTCGCTGCGCTCGACGCGATCCTCGACGCGGGCGTGGAGGTCTTCCTGATCCACGCGCGCTACCGGGTGCGCGACCGGCGCGGGCGGACAGCCAGCGTCGAGGAGGCATTCGGCAAGGATCGAGCGAAGCGGCCGGGTCGCGCGGTCCTGGTTACGACTCAGGTGTGCGAGCAGTCCTTGGACTTGAGTCTGGATCATGTGGTGAGCGATCTGGCGCCGATCGCGCAGATCATTCAGCGAGCTGGGCGGGGTCTGCGCCACGAGGTCGGGGACGGGGTTCGGGTGCCGGTTTCGGTTCTGGTGCCGCGCTTGGCGAACGGTGAGGCGGACGACGGTCGCTGGAACACGATCTACGCACTGGCGCTGGTGCGTTCCAGCCGGGAGCTGCTGGCCGCGCACGGGCCGGTCTCGGTCCCGGGAGATGTGCAGAAGCTGGTGGACGCGGTGTGCGCCGGCTGGGACGTGGACACCGAGGACCGGGATGTCCGTGCCCATCTCGCCGGTGAGCGGACGATGGAGAACGCGGCACTACCTGTGATGATCCCCCACCCGCGGGACCTCGTGGACCTGTTCGACATGACCAATCTGCCGACGACGGACGTCGACGCCGCGACCCGCTACAACCTGGACAGCGTCACCGTCCTACCGGTGTGGGTCCGCTACGACGGCCTGCTCGCCCTGGAGCCGGACGGGAGCCTGCCGCTGCCGGAGGGCCGGCACGCCGACCTGCGTCCGATCCGCGAGCGGCTGCTCTCCGTGCGGCGCGAGCGCTGGCAGAAGACACTTCCGGATCTGGGCGAGCGGCTTCCCGCCTGGCACGGCGAGCGGCGCCTCGGGAGAGTTGTGATTATCGAACATCCTTTTGGTGAAGGCGAGTTGTCAGTGGGTGAGTGGACAGTGTCCTACGACTGTCGTCGTGGCCTGGTTGTCCAGGCTTCCGTTGCCGAGGAGCGTGCGTGAGCGCTGTACCCGTCTTCGATCTGGCTCACGAGCCGTGGATCGACTGCCTGTACCTTGACGGCACCATGCGGCGGATCGGCCTTCAGCAGGTGTTCCTCGACGCCTCGCTGATCGCCGACCTCTCGCTGCCGTACCCGGCCGCGTACGGCGCCCTCTATCGGGTCCTGGCCGCCATCTGCTCGCGCGTCACCGCTCTGGACGATCTTCCGGCCGGCGAGGGAGCCGAGGGCTGGTACCGGCGGCGCAACCGGCAGTTCGGCGCGGCGTTCGACCCCGATGCCGTGAAGCGCTACTTCGCCGATCGCCACGACCGCTTCGACCTCTACCACTGCGTGTACCCGTTTCTGCAGGATCCGCGGCTGACCGCGGAGTGCAAGGACACCTCCGGCATCAACAAGCTGGTGATCGGCGGCGCCTCCGGCAGCGCCCGGCCGTGGTTCGCCGGCAAGCACGGTGATCACTCCCAGCAGCCGCTGCCCTCCGACGAGGCAGCGCTCCAGCTGCTGATGTGGGCTTACTACGGTGCGGGCGGGACGGTGACCACGCGCAATCACGGCGGCGTGAACAACCAGTACGGCTGCCAGGCCGCGCCTCTGCGCGGCACCCTCAGCTACCACCCGATCGGCGACAACCTGCACACCACCCTCCTCGCTCACCTGACCTTCCCCGAGGCATTCCGGGCCCGTGCGACCGGCCCGGACCACGCGGTGTGGGAACGGGAGGAGCGGACGGACCCCACTCGGCCGGCACCCGATCCGAGCGGCCCCGTCTCGCTGCTGGCCGGCCGGATGCGCCACGCCATCCTGCTCACCGCCAGCCCCGATGGCCGCCTGGCCACCGACTGCACCATCACCTGGGGCGCCCGCAACCTCCGCAAGCAGCCCGGCCAGGAGAAGGCGGAGGTCGTCGAGGCGTTTTGCGACCCTCTCCTGTCCTACCGCCGATCGTCGAAGACCCAGAAGCCGACGTCCCCGGACGAGGCCAACGGGGGCCGACACCTGTTCCGCGACCTCGACGTCCTGCTGCACGACCCCGCCAGCAGCCCCAAAACCCGTCGTAACGCCCCCACCCAACCGCTCGTCGTGGCCGCCTGCGTCACCGTGCCCGACCGGTTCCGGGCCACCCTGCGCATCAGGGCTGTCGGTGCCCAGCAGGACCGGGCACAGAACAAGGACAGCCAGTGGTGGACCACCACCACCCCGCCGCTGCTCGCGCACAGCGCCCAACTCGACCCGGAAGGCGCCGAACTCGTCGAGGACGCCGTCCAGGAGGCCGACACGGCCGCGTGGAGGCTCGGCCTGGCTCTGAGCACGGCGTTCGGCGACAGGCCGAAGGACAGGACGGACACGGCGAACCGCAACGCCCGCATCGCCGTCCACTACTGGCCGCAGGCCGACACCGTGTTCTGGCAGCTCTACAGGACAGAACAGTTGGCAACCGCGCGGCCGCAGATGCGCGCGGCTGCCCTGGACGCCTTCGACCGCCTCACCGCCGGCCTCGCACGCAGCCCCTCCTCGGCCCGCCGCGTCGCCAAGGCCCGCGCCCTGCTGCCCCTGCCCCGAAAGGAGTCCGACTCGTGACCGACACCACCACGACTGATGCACCGACCAAGGACGGGGGCAGAACGACACGGTTCGTGAGCCACATCGCCACCCTCCTGGTCCAGGACAACGCGGCCAGTCGCATCCTGGGCACCGGTCTTCGCCCGTGGAAGGGCGTGCCGGAAGGCGACATCAACCGGTACGTCGCCGCGTGGTTGAGCGATGACATGCACGAGCAGCGTCAGCGTGCCTTCTACACCGTCGCCGCTCTCATGACCACGGCCAGCTGCTCGGGGATCGGATCGGGCACCAGCCTGGGTACCGCCCTCGGCCGTGCGTCCCGACGAGTCTCGCCCACCACGACCGAACTCTCCCTGCGGCGCGTGGCCCGCCACACCACCGCCGGCCCCTACACCCACCTGCGCGGTGCCGTACGCCTGACCGATGCCGCCGGCATCCCCCTGGACTGGGCGCGCCTGCTGGGCGAGCTCGACGCCTGGTACTTCACCGGCCCGCGGACCTGCTCTCGGTGGCACCAGGACTACTACCGCATCACCTCCCCCCTTCCCAGCACCAACTCCACCACCAGCGACAGTGAGTGACGCCATGACGACCACCATCCCCGCCACCTTCCTGGACCTGCACGTCATCCAGACCCTGCCGCTGTCCGGCCTGAACCGCGACGGCGACGGCAACCCAAAGTCCGTGGTGATCGGCGGCGTCACCCGCGCCAGGCTCAGCCCCCAGGCCGTCAAGCGCCCGGTGCGCCTGCACATCGAGAAGGCGATCCCCAAAGAGGCCGCCGTGCGCACCCGCCGTCTCGTCCACGAGATCCGCGACACCCTGCTGAGCGAGCACTGGGGCACGGCCGAGACCGAGAAGTGGAGTGAGGAGGACATCGCCCTGGCCACGTTCGCCGCCCTGGACGTCTTCGCCGCCGCCTCCGGTGGCATGAAGGTCGGCAGCGACAGCGAGGTCGCCGAGGGCGAGAAGAGCAAGGACCCGCTGGCCACCGCCGCCCTCATCTACACCCCCGCCAGCACCGCCGGCCGTCTGGCCGCCGTCGCCGCGGGACACCGCACTGCCTACGAGAGCGCCCTGAAGGAGGCCGGCTCCGCTACGGCGAAGCCCAAGGCCAAGGGCAAGGGCAAGGCCAAGAAGGACGAGCCCTCCACGATCGCGGACCCCGCCGTGATGAAGGGCTGGCTCGCCGAGGCGAGCGGCTCCATCGCGCTGCTCGGCCGCACCCTCATGGAGGTCGACGGCGCCGAACGCGACGCCTGCGTCCAGGTCTCCTCAGCGTTCACCACCCACGAGGCCGTCATCGAGGTCGACTTCTTCGTCGCCGTCGACGACTACGCCGCCACCACCCCGGGCGTGCCCGACGTCGGGCAGATGGGCGACAGCCAGCAGACCGCCGGCACCTTCTACCGGTTCTCCACCATCGGCCTGCACGCGCTCCTTGCCGGCGTCGACGGCGACATCGACCTCGCCCGGCGCCTGTGCAAGGCGTACATCGACGGGTTCGTCAACACCCTGCCCACCTCGGGCCAGACCAACTCCGCCGCGTGGACCCTGCCCGACCTCGTCCACCTCGCCGCCCGCAGCGACCGCCCCGTCAACTTCTCCACCGCGTTCGACAAGCCGGTCCGCGGCGGCCACACCGGCCACGCCACCCCCTCCATCGAGCGCCTCTCCGAGTACGCCGCCACCATCCACCGCCTGACCGCCGGTCGCGGTCTGGTCCACGGCGTCCACGCCCACACCGGCACCGGCTCCCTGCCCGGCCTCGGCAAGGCCGTCGACAGCTACGACCTGGCCACCGCCGCCGTCCTCGACGCCGCGTTCGGACCCCAGCAGTGAGCACCGACCACGTCCTGGTCCTGCGGCTGGCCGGCGCCATCCAGTCCTGGGGCGTCCGCGCCGGGTTCACCGACTATCGCGACAGCATCGACCACCCCACCCGCTCGGGCGTCCTCGGCTTCCTCGGCTGCACGCTCGGACTACCCCGCGGCTCCGGACCTGGCGAACTCGCAGTCCTCGACCTCGCCGTCCGCATCGACCGCCCCGGCAGCCCGATGGAGGACTTCCACACCATCGGCGGCCAGTCCCTCTCCCAGGTCATCCCATCCGCTGACGGCACCAGGCGCCGAGGTGCGACTCTCACCCAGCGCGCCTACCTCGCCGACGCGGCGTTCACCGTCGCCCTCACCGGACCAACCAACCTGCTGGAGAAGCTCTCCCACGCCATCGACCACCCGGTGTACATCCCCTACCTGGGCCGGCGCGCCTGCCCGCCCGCAGCGCCGTACAACCTTGGCCTGCGTACCGGCAGCGTCGCCGACGCCTTCACCACCGCACCGCTCGACCGCCCGGCCCCCTACAAGCGGGACACCGTCACCGTCGACGTGATCACCACCGTCGCCCCGAACGACCCCACCGCGACCCACACCCTCAACGACAACCCCCAAGGCCAACGGCGCTTCACCCAGCGCACCCTGGCCCGCACCACCCTCACCCTGTCCAGCACCCTCTGCGTCAGCGACAAGCCGCCGGAGCGCTACGAGAGGCTCCACAACTACCGCTACGCCAAGACCATCTGACACCCGACTCCCCGCCCGAACGGGGTTGCGAAAGAAGACCATGACCAGCGCCTACCTCACCGAGATCCGCCTCAACACCCGCTCACGCGAGGTCCAAGCCGACCTCGCCCGCGGTGGCTACGGCTTCCACCACCGCACCACACGCCTCACCGGCGCCGAAGGCGACACCACCCCCACCACGGCCGGCGCCCGCCCCCTGTGGCGCCTCGACACCTTCAACAACGGCCTGCGCCTGCTCCTCCAGTCCACCGACAAGCCCGACCTGACCACCCTCCCCACCCACTACGGCAACGCCCGCACCCTCCCCCTCGACAAGCACCTCGACCGCCTCACCGCCGGCCAGAAGGTCCGCTACCGCCTCACCGCCAACTCCGTCCGCTTCGCCCTCGACGAGATCACCGGCCTCCCCCTGGCCAACCGCATCCCCTGCAAGGGCGAAGAGGTCAACCGCTGGTGGACCCTCCGCGCCCCCGACACCGGCCTCGCCCTCGAAACCAGCACAACCCTGCAACTCCCGACCGTCACCGGCAACCGCGACCACAAACCCGGCTTCCGCCTCGTCCTCACCCGCTACGACGGCACCGCCACCATCACCGACCCCGACGCCCTGCGCACCGCGATGCTCACCGGCATCGGCCGCGGCAAAGCCTTCGGCGCCGGACTCCTCACCATCGCCGCCACCCTGTAAGTCGCCCAACCTCAACGCTCCTTGACAACAGCAAAGAACCAGAAAAGCCCCCGCGTCACCGCAGGTGGCGAAGCCTCCTCCCCGCACGCTCGGGGCTGCTCCGGTGCTCGGGAACGACCTGCGCGGTGCCGAGATCTCCTCCCCGCACGCTCGGGGCTGCTCCGGACCTCCACCTGCGCGGCAAGAGCGACGAGTGCTCCTCCCCACACGCTCGGGGCTGCTCCGAAGGTCAGCATGTAGATGCTGCCTATGAGGTGCTCCTCCCCGCACGCTCGGGGCTGCTCCGGGATCGAGCTGGGTGCGCTGGCACAGGTGCAGCTCCTCCCCGCACGCTCGGGGCTGCTCCGACCTTCGAGGCCTCGTTCAGCGCGAGGAGGCGCTCCTCCCCGCACGCTCGGGGCTGCTCCGGTCATCGAGGACATCTACGACACCCGACTTCGCTTCTCCCCGCGCGCTCGGGGCTGCTCCGAGGCCCCGGGCGCTGTGGACCTAGTGTTCGGTCTTCTCCCCGCACACTCGGGGCTGCTCCGCAGGCCGTCACTGCTGCCACATACCAGCAGCACTTCTCCCCGCGCGCTCGGGGCTGCTCCGCACTACGGGGTGGAACTCACCCGGGCACACACCTTCTCCCCGCGCGCTCGGGGCTGCTCCGGCCGCTTGCTCATCTGTGAAAATGAACGGCTCCTCCTCCCCGCGCGCTCGGGGCTGCTCCGGCAACGGCCGCGTGGGTGGTCACTGCCACGTGCTTCTCCCCGCGCGCTCGGGGCTGCTCCGGACGTCTTCTGGGTCATCGTGGGTGAACTCGCCTTCTCCCCGCGCGCTCGGGGCTGCTCCGGTGCAGCCCGACACCTGCGTGTAGACGCTGCCCTCCTCCCCGCGCGCCGAGGCGTCGGAGACGACGGGGTTGGACCCCGCCCAGGCCGCGGGCGATGAGGGAGCAGAGGCCATCGTGTTGATCTCTCCGTCGTGACCTCAACAAGCCGAAGGATCAACCGGTGGCCGTCTTACGTTTTCAGGCGACACCCGCTACTGGGACGAAGACCCCCGGATCGGGTGGAGCCCGTACGACCACTTCCCTGGACGCAACTCACCGACCTGCCTCTGCCGCCCGGCGCGAGTGGGCCAAGTCATTCGCTATTCCGAGTGCACCCTCACCCACTCGGCCCACGGAGGCGACTGGTGATCGGCAGCCGCTGTCTCGTGACTCCGCTTCATGCAACACGCTCCCGGAGAGGAATACCTCACTCCTCTTCTTGATTGGCCTCTCCGTACGATCGTGCGAAGGGGGCGCAGGTGACCGACCTGAAGGTGTTCCGGCTGGGTGGCGACGGCCGTGATGTCGAGCTGCGTGGTTCGACGGTCGCGAGGGAGCGAGAGCTGCAGCGGCGGGTCGAGGCATCGCTGGAGGAGATGCTGGGGGTGCGCTTCCTGGCGTCGGAGTACCCGACCGGGCCGTGGCACCAGGGACGGATCGACACCTTGGGCCTGGACGAGAACACCGTGCCGGTGGTCGTGGAGTTCAAGCGCGGTCGTGACGCCGGGGTGATCACGCAGGCGACGTCCTATCTTGCGTGGCTGACCGCGCATCGCCACGAGTTCGAGGCACTGGTGCGAAGACGCTTGGGCGCCGAGGCCGCGGAGGCGATCGACTGGCGACGGCCACGGGCGGTCTGCGTGGCGGGCGAGTTCTCGCGTCACGACCGCACCGCTGCTTCTTTTCACCAGCGGGACCACCGGATCGACCTGGTGCGCTACCGGGTCTACGGCGCTGAGTTGCTCACCCTGCAGCTGGTGGAGACGGTCCCGGGCTTCACTGCCTCCGCGTCGGAGCCGCCGGCGGTTGCTCCGGCTGATGAGGCGTTCGTTCCGGATGCCGTCGCGGTGCCGGCGCAGGGTCCGCTGGTGGAGGTGCCGGGGTGTCTGCGGGAGTTGTACGGCGAGTTGGATGAGGTGCTGACCGCGGCGGGCGAGTTGGAGGTGGTGGTGCTCAAGCACTACATCGCCTACCGGCGGATGTTGAACGTGGCGTCCGTGATCTTCCGGCCGTCGCCGTCGCACCGGGCGATCCTGATGTACCTGCGGCTGGACCCGGACACGGTGGAGCTGGAGGCGGGGTTCACCCGGGACGTGCGCGGGATCGGGCACCTGGGGACCGGTGACCTGGAGGTGCGGATCGCCTCGTCGGTGGACGTGGCGAAGGCGGCGTCGTTGATTGGCCGGGCGGTGGAGGAGTCCTGAGGGACGGATGAGGGCGGCTGGAGCTTGGTGCTCCAGCCGCCCTCAACCGTCTGCGGCCGGTCGGCCTGGTGGTGGCTCTCGCGGTCATGCCTCCGGTCCGGCGAGGACGAAGTCGTCCTGGGTGAGTTCTGCCCGCAGCCGCTGTTCGGCGACCTCGGCGTAGTGGGGACTCAGCTCGACGCCGAGGAATCGCCGGCCTTCGCGTAGGGCGGCGACGCCGGTTGAGCCGCTGCCGGTGAAGGGGTCGAGGACGGTGCCGCCTTCGGGGCAGATCTGGACGAGTTGCTGCATGATCTCCAGCGGCTTCTGGGTGATGTGGACTCGGTCCTTGCGGGGCTGGGAGGCGATGAAGTGGCCGGGGAGGTAGATGGCCCGGCTGTTGTCGAGGGTGCCCTTGACGCCCCAGGTGATGAACTCCGCGGACTGCTTGAAGCCGCCCTTGCGGGGCCGGCTGGCGGGCTTGATCCAGGGGATGGTGCCCTGCCAGGTCCACCCGGCCATCTGGAGGGCGTCGCTGGTGGTGGGTTCCTGGCGCCAGTCGCCGAAGACCATCGCGACCGAGTGCTCGGTGGAGGCCCGGTACGCCTCGGTCAGCAGCTCGGTCAGCCACGAGCGGTAGGAACGCTGGTCGCGGTTCTCCCCGGGGAAGGTCTGCAGGTCGTGTGCGGAGCCGGAGGTCACGTACTTGGCGCGGGCGTCGCGGCTGGTGCGCTCAGAGCTGGTCCTGCCGCCGCTGTTGTACGGGGGGTCGGTGATGACGGCGTTCACGCTCTCGTCGGGCAGGGACTTGAGGACGGTGAGGGCGTCGCCTCGGTGGAGCGTGTAGCTCATGGGGCCTCTCTCAGGGCAGGGGTGGACCCGCTCCCGGTGGCGCTCTGCGGCAGCCGCCGGGAGCGGGGATGGCCGGGACGGTAGCGGTGAAATCCGGCCGTACCTAATGAACGGCGTGGGCGACGGCCCTGGTGGAGGGGCCGTTTGGTGCGGCCGGATTTCGCGTCTACTGTCTCGCCATGCCAACCGGGCAGTGGGCCAAACCGGCACGCTCCCGAGGAGCCTGCGTGTTCCACCTGAGATTACGAGCGCGGCTGGCTGCCGCGCAGACCTGAGACCGGTGTCCCGGAGCTACCAACTCCACTGACCCGGGCCCGCCTTGAATCGCGGATTCACAACAGCGCGGTGCCGACGGCTTTGGACGAGAAGTCGGCACCGCGCCTCCTACGACACCAGGGAGCCGCTGCGATGCAGCCTGCCCAGATACGCCTGCACCCTGCTCCAACTCCACGCTCCCGCACGGCGTTGCGCCTCGCTGGCTGGCGACGGCGATGAAGAAGTCCGCCGGAGCCGTCGTGGGGCTGATGGCGTCCGGTCCGCTGCTCCTGGCGGTTCCGATCCTGGCTCTCTCGGCCGGGAGTGCCTCGGCCTCGTGCCCAGCTAGCGGTGCGCAGGTCGTGGATTCCGTTGCCGTCGTCGGCCAGGTGACGGCGATTCCGGCTGGCGGCTCGGCGGGCGCGGTCTCCGTCGCGGGTCTGGATGCCCCGGCCGAGCAGGTGCCCAACGCCAGGACGATCCAGGCGACCGGCATGGCGATGCATATCCCGGCCCGAGGGCAGATCGTGGCCCTGGCGACCGCGCTGCAGGAGAGCGGCCTGCGGAACCTGACCTACGGCGACCGGGACAGTCTGGGGCTGTTCCAGCAGCGGCCGTCGCAGGGCTGGGGTACCGCGACCGAGATCCTCGATCCGGTGCACGCGAGCACAGCGTTCTACTCGGCGCTGCAGCAGGTGCCGGGTTGGCAGTCGATGACCGTGACGCAGGCGGCCCAGGCCGTGCAGAAGTCGGGTCTGCCAGATGCCTATGCGAAGTGGGAGCCGTTGGCGACCGCGTTGCAGAAGGCGATCGAGCCGCTGCTGGTGAAGGCTGGTGCCAGCGCGTCGCCGTCCGGGTTCGGCACCTCGAGCAGTCAGGCGCTGGGTACCGATGCCGGCTGTACGACCGGTGGTGACGGCACGGGCTTCGATACCATCCCGCCGGGCTCGGTGCCGGCCGGGTACACGATCCCTGCCGGTGCGCCGCCGCAGGTGCAGATGGCGATCCGCTGGGCCATGGGTCAGCTCGGCACCCAGTACCAGTGGGGCGGCTCCTGCACGGACTCCCACGGTGCGGACCCGATGGCGCGCTGCGACTGCTCCTCGCTGATGGAGATGGCCTACGAGGCGGCCGGGGTGTCACTGACGCGAACCACGTTCACCCAGGTCGCGGAGGGCAAGTCAGTGGCGGTCGACGCCCTGCAGCCGGGTGACCTCGTCTTCACGGCGGGCAGCGACGGCAGTGCCGCGAACCCGGGCCATGTGGGCATGTTCATGGGTTCCGGGTTGATCATCAACGCCCCGCACACAGGCGCGGTCGTCTCCATCGACACGCTCGCCTCCTGGCAGTCGCAGATCGTCGCTGCCCGCCGAGTCGTCTGACCGGCGCTTCTCCCTCCCCCCTCGCTTCTCCCGGCGCACTTTTGCGCGCCCATAATCGAACTGGAGTTCTCTGTGTACCTTGCCGACAAGGCCGTTCAGCTCGCCTACGACCCGGGGATCAGCCCGAACGAGGGCGGCCTGCCGGGGCTCAGCGTGCTGAAGGAGGTGATGGGCTCGATCAACCTGTTCGGGATCGTCGCCGTGGTCGGCGCGCTGGCGGTCAGCGCCGGTGTGTGGGCCTGGGGCCATCACTCGGGCGGCCACCAGGCCGAGGCCAACGGCAAGAAGGGCGTGCTCGTCAGTGCCGCTGCCGCGCTGGTGTTGGGCGCCTGCAACGGGATCGTCGCGTTCTTCAGCACGCTCGGGACGCAGATCCACTGATGCCTACCCGAAACCACAACCCTGGCGGCGCATCTCCCGTACGCCGCCGGGCACTGCTCGGCACCGCCGTCCTAGTGGTGCTCGTCGCCCTCGCCAGCCTGGCCGCCTACCTCACCCGCGACGGCAGGACCGCCGCCAAGCCTCGTGTCTCGCAGTCGAGTTCGGCCGCTCCCTCCGCTCTTCCCCTCTCTCCTGCCGCACCTTCCTCGGCCCCGCTGCCAGGGGGCCACGGCGCACTGCCCGTTCCGCCGTCGATGCACGATCCGATCGCCTTCGGGAAGGCGGCGGCCGTGGCACTGTGGTCCTACGACACCCGCGCCTACTCCCAGCCCGAGCTGCTGAGCGCCCTGCACGGGTGGCTGACCACCGAGTCCAAGTACGCCGACGCGGCCTCGGTCGACGCCGGCGTCCCCTCACCCGCGCTGTGGCAGGAGATGGCGGCCAACGGGCAGTTCGCCACCGCCACCGTCGCCGAGGCGCACTTCCCGGACTCGTTCACCCGGGCTCTGCAGGCGGATCCCGGTGCGCTGACCACCGCGTACGTCTACGCCGTCACGGTCTCCGGGAAGCAGTCGATCGCGTGGAACGGCGCGCCCGCCGGCGGCGCGGAGGACCGCGTCACCACCTTGGCGGTCCAGTGCCGACCGGTCCTGCCCTGCGCTCTGGTCGGTGTCCTGCCGGCTGTCGCGCCCTGATGATCCCCGTCCGAGAAAGGAGGTTTGCTCATGGGAGTCTGCGACCTTCCGCTGATGTCCCCCGTGTGCGCCGCGGTCGACTTCGCCAACAATCCGGCGGGCGCCATGACCGACGGCATCGGCGCATGGATCGCCAAGTCCGCGGGTGAACTTGCCGCCAGCGCGGCCGACCTCGCCGCCGAGGCCGTCAACGCCACCACTGCCATCGACCTCAACGCCTCGTGGTTCCGCACCGACTACGAACTGCTGCTGCCGATTGGTCTGGCGATCATCGTCGGCACGTTCTGCATCCAGCTGACGCTCGCCGCCTGGCGACGCGATGAACGCGCCCTGGCGCAGGCCGCGATCGGCACCATGACCGGTGTGCTCTTCTCCTTCTGCGCCCTCGCCTTCACCTCGGTGGCCGTCACCGTGGTCGACGCCCTGTCGGACGGACTGTTTCAGGCGGCCAACTCGAGCGTGGACGACGCGATCCGGCGCGTGATCAAGGTCAACGAGCTGGGCGCGATGTACGGCCTGGGCTGGGGCGTACCGTCACTGATCGCCCTGGGCTGTGCGATCGGCGCGTTCATGTACTGGGGTGTGATGGTCGCCCGGAAGGTCGGTGTGCTGATCCTGGTCGCTCTTGCCGTCTTCGCCGGCAGCGGTGGTGGCTGGGAGGTGGCCAAGCGCTGGCGGCGCGGCTGGACCGAGGCCACCGCCACGCTGGTGGTCAGCAAACTGCTGATGACGGTGGTGTTCCTGATCGGCGTCTCCGCGATGGGCAAGTCGGACGCCCACGACGGCCTGTCGGCCCTCTCGGACGCGATGGCCGGCCTGGTCGTCATGGTCATGGTGCTGCTCTGCCCTTACGCGACCTACAAGTTCGTCCACTGGGCGACCGACAACGGCGGTCACGACGACCTGCACCGAACCGGCGTCGCCGGTGTGGCGGTCGCCGCAGGAGCTGCGAAGACCGCGGCGAGCCTGGGGATGCAGGCGGGCACCGGCGCTCCGGTGCCGCAGGGCCCGAGCCAGGTTCCCGGCGCAGGCGCCGATGGCGTCGCCTCCGGGATCGACCCGACCGGGCGCATCTCCAAGGAGGGCATCGACGCCGGACCGCCTCAGATGCCATCGACGTTCCGGTTCGGCGAGGACCCGGGTGCGGGCGGCGACCGTGGACGGGCGCTGGTGACTCGGCCGGGAATCCCGGCTCTGATCTCCCGGCCGACCCCCGGCGGAGGCAGTGACCGGCCGCAGGGTGGAGGCGAGGCTCAGGAGGCATCGGCCGCGCCGAGCACCCAGGGTGCCCACTCCGCCGGTCAGGTAGCCCCGTCCGGAACGGGCACACCCCTGGCCGCTCCTCCCGCGAGCGGGCGGGCGAGCAGCCCGGCACCGCCTGCTCCGCCGGTCGGTGGGCCGGCGCCAGCTGGTGAGGCCGCGCCGAATCCGGTCCGCTGGGTCTTCCCGAACCAGCCTCCCGCGTCCGGATCCTGACCAGCCCCCACCCCTGGGGCGGGCCGCAGCCCGCTGCCCGCCCCAGGCCCCACCCACCCACCGCTGAGGGAGTCCAGCCATGAAGTCCAGAAGAGCGCCGCGCCCCCGCCCGCCGCCCGCACGCTCACCCCTCTGGATCACCCGATGACCTCCGCCTCGAATCCCGATGCCACCCCTGCGTCGGTCAAGTTCCCCCACCGCAGTCGCCGAGGTGTGCTGCTCGGCCTGAGTGCCTCGCAGCTGATCACCGTCTCGGTCACCGGCCTTCTGCTGCTGGCCGTCCTCACCACGCGCGGCGTCGTGGGCGCCCTCCAGCTCCTGCCGCTGTGGGGCGCCACCGCCGCGATCGTCTTCATCCGCTACCGGGGCCGGTCCCTGGCGGACTGGGCACCGATCGCGACCCGGTATGCGCTTCGCCACTTCCGGGGCCAGTTGGTCTGGCTCGTCCGCCCCTCGACGCGACCGGTGCGCGAGGGCCTGCTGCACCTGCCCGGCAGCGCCGCCAGCCTGCGCGTCGTCACAGCGCCGGATCGCCGCTACGGCGCCGTCCACGACCCGCACGCCGGCACTCTGACCGCCATCGTTAAGGTCAGCAGCCGCGCGTACGCCCTGCTCGACCCCGGCACCCAGAACGACAATGTCGCCGGTTGGGGGCGCTCACTGGCGGCCTTGGCCCGCACCGGGCACGTCGCTCGGATCCAGGTCGTCGAGCGGACCGTGCCGGACAGCGGCGACGCACTCCGCCGCTACTGGGAAGAGCACGGCAAGCCGGACGCCCCGCTCGCGGGCGCGCTGTACGGCGAGCTGATCCGCAACGCCGGCCCGGCGGCCGCCCCGCACGAGGCATACGTCGCCATCGCGCTGGACTTCAAGGCCGCCCGGCGCCTGATCAACCAGGCCGGCGGTGGCTTGATAGGCGGCTTCGCGGTCCTCGCGCAGCTGACCAGCGCGTTCGAGCAGTCCGCCCGCACCGCCGGCCTCAATCCGAACGGCTGGCTGTCCGCCACCGAGATCGCGGCCGTCGCCCGCACCGCCTACGATCCCAAGTCCCGTGCCGCGCTGGACCGCTGGTCCCAGGACGGGCGCCCTGGCGCCGATCCGGCCGCCGCCGGCCCAGTGGTAGTGGTCGAGCGAGCCGACCACATCAGCACCGACTCCGCCCACCACTGCACCTACTGGGTGGAGAACTGGCCCAGGACGGAGACGAATCCGGGCTTCCTGCACCAGATGCTCTTCGCCTCCGGCGTGCGCCGCAGCGTCTCCCTGTCCTACGAGCCGAAGAGCCTGGACTCCGCGATGCGCGACGTGCAGCGCAAGAAGGCGTCGGTGATCGCGGATTCGGCCGAGCGCGCCCGCAAGGGCCAGGTCTCCAACGAGGCGGACTCGGTGGAGTACCAGGACATCCAGAACCGCGAACGCCAGCTGATCGCCGGACACGCCGACGTCGCCCTCACCGGCCTGGTCACGGTCTCGGCCGACACCGAGGAGGAACTGCGCTCCGCGTGCGCGGTGATGGAGACCGCCGCCGTCGGCGCCCAGCTCGACCTGCGCCCGCTCACCTGGCAGCAGGCCGAGAGCTTCACCGCCTCCGCCCTGCCCTTCGCCCTCGCGGCCTGACGCCGGCCCATCCCTCTCCCGCCTCCGAAAGGGCACCCACATGCCGGCCACCACCGCCACCGCGCAGGACTTCGTCCCGTACGCGACCGCCGCACTCGACTTCCACCGCGCCCTGAACATCCCCGCAGGGCCGCTCGTCACCTCCCGCGCCGAGCTCGACTCCCTGCACTCCCATCTCGTCTCGCTGCACGGCCTCCTCGACGCCCACACCCAGCGCACCTCGCCGCTGCTGCCGGGCGAAGGCGATCACCTGAAGGCCGCGCGAACCCGCCTGTGGCAGGCCGCCGACCACCTGCACACGGCCTACCACTGCGCTCCCCGGCCTGGCAGCGGCGAGGTCCCCGACGATGACTCCTGCCGGGCCCGCCTACCCGAGGGCGCACCCGAGCTGACCATCTGCCGCCGCCACCAAGAGGCCACCCAGCTGGTCCGCCGCCGCACCACCCCCGCCGAGCTCAACTCCCCGTTCACCGGCCTCATCCGCCACTGACCCCGGAATCCGTGATCATGCCCAGGAACCGCGTCACCGCCTCCCCGCTCTTCGTCCCCCGCAAAACCTCACGCACCCAACAGCGCGCCGCCAGGGCCGAGTTCGCCCAGGCCAGGACCAAGGCCCGCGATGCCCGGACGCCCGAGAAGCGCCAAGAGCAGGACGGCGCCGACCCCGAGCACCAGGCCACCTACCCGCCGTCCGGGCGGCCCGGCCCCGCCTCCGCCCGAGGCAGCAGGCTCCGCCTGCCCAAGCACCGCATGACCACCGCCGTCGCCGGCGGGGCCTACCCCTTCCTGGCCGAGGCCGGGCTCGGCGCCGAGGGGATGTTCATCGGCCGGGACCTGCACGCCGAGGGCTCGTTCTGCTTCGACCCGTTCACCCTCTACAACTCCGGCCGCATAGAGGGGTTCACCAACCCCAACGTCGCGCTGTGCGGCGTGATCGGCATGGGCAAATCCGCGCTCGCCAAGAGCATCGCCACCCGGGCCATCGCCCACGGCTACCGGATCTACATCCCGTCGGACCCGAAGGGCGAGTGGAGCCCTCTCGCCGAAGCCCTCGGCGGCCAGACCATCGCCCTGGGCCCTGGGCTCCCAGGGAAGTTGAACCCGCTGGACGCCCCCGAGCGGCCCGCCGGGGTGAGCGAGGAGGACTGGGTCGCCGAGGTCCGCAAGCGCCGGCTCCTGCTGCTGGCGAGCCTGGCGAGCACCGTACTCAAGCGGGACCTGCTACCCATGGAGCACACCGGCCTCGACGTCGCCCTGGACCTCGTCGTCGCCCAGGCCCACGCCGCCGGCACGGTGCCGCTGCTCGGCGACATCGCCCACGTCCTGGGCCGTCCCGATCGCCTGGACGCAGCCCTCGGCGAGCAGGCCAGCAAGATCGGCCACGCTGCCGACGACCTCGCCCACGCCCTGCGCCGGCTCGTCCACGGCGACCTGTGCGGCATGTTCGACGCGCCCTCCACGGTCCACTTCGACGCGAGCGCGCCGATGCTCTCCATCGACCTGTCCCGGCTCGGCAGCACCGGCGACGACACCGCCCTGGTCCTCGCGATGACCTGCGCCTCGGCATGGATGGAGTCCGCGCTCACCGACCCGTCGGGTGGACGGAGGTGGGTGATCTACGACGAGGCGTGGCGAATCATGCGGCACGTCGCGCTCCTCGAACGCATGCAGCAGCAGTGGAAGTTGAGCCGTGGTTTGGGCATCGCCAACCTGCTGATCCTGCACCGCCTCACCGACCTGCTGTCCGCAGGAGACGCGGGAACGCGCGGACGCGTCCTCGCCGAGGGCCTCCTCGCCGACTGCAGCACCCGCATCATCTACCGCCAGGAACCCGACCAGATCGCGCTCTCGATGTCCCTGCTCGGCCTGACCGGCGTTCAGGCCCAAGCCATCGCCGCCCTCCCCCGGGGCCGGGGCCTCTGGCTGGTCGCCGGCCTGAGCTTCATCGTGCAGCACCTCCTCCACCCCAGGGAGCGGGCCCTGTACGACACCGACTTCCGCATGGCCTCGTAACCGAACCACGCGCTCCCGGTATCCGCCAGCTATCACCCCTTCCGGTCTGACCAAACCGGCGCTTCCCCGGATCCCTTGCGATCCCGCCGGCCACCAGCCACGCACCGCCTCGAAAGGCCCTCCTGTGGAAACCCCGTCCATTCGCATCTCCCGACAGCCCGGCTTCGGCGTGACCGCCGAAGGCCCCGGTGACGGGCTGAGCGACCGACTCCTCCAACGAGCCGGGTTCCATCCGGTCTCCGCTCCTGACTCGTCCCGGTGGCATACCCCCGATGGGCTGGCCAGGGTCGAGGAGATGGAGATCGCGAGTGCCGCGTACGACATGCTCACCGCTGCCCGGTACGAGGTCACCATCGCACCGGAGTTGCGCGCCCGCCCCGCAGCGTCGGCCCGGGGGGTTAAGGCCATGGCCGACGAGATCATCGACGCGGACAACATGGGCACGGTGACAGCGCTGCTGTCCACGATGTCCGACGTCAACGACGGCACGCTGCTCGAGATCGCTCGGGCGCTCAGCGACGCCGCTCACTGGACCGCGACGAGGCCGGCGTACACCGACCGGAATCACCTCGCGTTCACGCTGACGCAGGCCCGCCGGGCGATCGAGTCAGCCCAGGAGTACCTGGAGGAAGCCGTCGAAGCCATGGAGCTCGTGCCGCAACAGATGCGCGGGCTCCGTACGGCCAAGGCCGATTCCACCGCATCGGTCGAGCCGCGGGTTGCGGCGGCCCGCGCCCGCTCCACAGTCGCATCGTCCCCCAGCGAGGTCGCAGCTGCACCGCCGCCGGCCACACCACCCTCCACCCCGCAGCAGCGTTCGCGCTGACCCGCGCTACCACCGGATCCCGGCTCGGCCAAACCGGCGGATCTCCGGATTCTCGATACCCACACGCCCCACCAGCTCCCGGCTGCCGCCGGGCCTGACTACCTGGAGGAGACGGTGCGCCCCAGCCAGGTCTCCGTTCTGTTCACCGAAACCGACGCGGGCGTCAACGCCTACGTCTGCGGGCCATTCACCCCACCGAAGGCCCGCCAGAACACCAGCGACCAGTCCTATGCCGACATCACCGCCGCGCTGGAGCAACGGGGGCTCGACTGCGCGCTCGACTTCGGCCTCAGCGACTACATCGTCAACGCCGAGCTACCCGACGGCAGTCATCTGACCATCGCACCGCCACCGGATCCGGGCAGCGACTACCCGGACGGATCGCCGCCCAGCTGGGTGGTGACCCACTCCGAGCCCAACGACGCCTCGCGGTACGAAGTCGTCTACGACAGCGAGCCCACCGGGCTCCAAGCGTCCCACGGCGGAAGCGTCCCGGCCCTGCTGGCTGGCCTCGACGGCTACCTGGATCAGCTCGGTGTGCCGTCACGGCAGCAGTGCCTGGCCGTCCAGGAACGGGCTGATTCGCTGCTGCACCGCGCGGGGTTCGTCCCCGTGCACGTCGGCGAGAGCTACCACCGGCTGCCCGTAGCCATGACCGATCCCGCCGAGCAGCGAGAGGCCGTCGGCCGGGCACTTCGCCTGCTGAAGGCCGAAGGGTTCGGGTACACCTACCCCGCGAGCCTGGACACCTCCAATCGGCCCGCCCTCACGGCCAGGACCCATCCGTTCAGCTCCTCCCTCGCCCAGTTGAGCGACGCCATCGCGCAGGCGGGACACACCCGCGAGGTGGTGGAGGCGCTCAGCGAGCTGACCGCCCCGGGCGACGGCATCCTCGACCAGGTGGTCAGCGTCCTCGACCAGACCGCCGCGTGGTGGGAGGGCCTGGGAGGGAGCGCAGATCCGCACTACGCGGCCCGGCTTCGCCACATCGCGCAGATGGCGGACGTGTACGTGCGGGAGGTTCGCGCGTTGCGCGGTGACCTGGCCGACCGCCACACCACGCACCCCTCCCTCGGCCGCCCTGACCTGGTGCAGGCGGCAACGCCCGTGGAGGCGCGGGTGGCGGCAGCCCGCGCCACTTCACCGGCAGCCGCCCGCACCGCCGGCCAACTCGCGATGCCCCGGATCCCAGCGCCCGCAGTCCCAGCCGCCGGGGTATCCGACGCGCGCATCGCCTTCGCCCGCCCCCGATGACCCCACCACCCATGGAGATCAACGTGTCCCCCGCTGTCCCCGAACGCGACGACGCCGACGTCAAGATCTGGCGTGGCGCCGACGACGAGGTCCTCGCCTCGCATCCGCGGCTACCCGTGTCCGTCGGCCGGCTGGTCCTCGGCGGCCTGTACTTCCGCCCCCTGCCCCACCAGGCGGACCGCTACGCACTCGACTACCCGCAGCACGACGGGCCGCAACGCGCCGCCCACGCGGTCCGGATCCTGCGCGGCATGGGCTACCGGGTGAGCACGGACGCCGCGTTCGAGCCTGCGCCGGGCTCCACGGCAAGCCTTCGGGGCGAGCCTGATGTCGTTTTCGCGGACCATCCACGGTTGGGGATCATCACCGCTGTCACATCCGACAACCCGGCCATCGCGTCCGCCTACCTCGACCTGGAAGGCTGGCAGCTCCACCAGGGCCTCGGCGTCTACCTCTCGCCGACGGCCGACCGCCGCCAGTCCGTCAGCGACCTGGTCAGCGCCACGATCGCGCTTCAGGTCAACGCCTTCCAGGTCAAGATCACGCCCTCACTGGCCCAGTCCGCTCTAGCGGTCCGCCCGGCAACCGCCACACCCGGCCCGGACCTACTCGAGCCGGCCTCGGTGCCGCTCTTCGCCACAGTGCGCACCGTCCGCGACGGCCGACCAGGCACGGGTGAGACCGGGACCGCCAGGCCCCCGATCGCAGCCGCGCCTTCCGCCCAGCCCACGCGTTCGCGCTGATCACACCCCGCTCGACCCGAACGGATCCGCCATGCCCACATCCGAGCACCACCAGCTCTTCGACATCGCGTTCAGCCGCCACCCCGACCACGGCATCATCGCCATCCGCTCAGCAGAGATCCCCACCAGCGACTGGATGCTCAGGCGCGGCGGCTTCCGGCAACTGGCCGACCAGCCCAACGTCTACGCCCTCGTCAACCCCGACGTCGAGGGCGCGGACCGCGCCCGGACGGCAGTCACGGCGCTGCGCCGCTCCGGCTTCCGCGTAGACAGTGGCGCGGAGTTCGAGCCCGCCCTGGACCCTCCGGCCCGCGAACGGAATCGACCCCGCCCTGTGGAGCCGGATATCGCGTTCGCCGAACACCCCCAGCTCGGCGTCGTCGCTGCCACCGCCTCCACCAGGAACGCGGTCGACCGGGGCCGGCCAATCCTCCAAGCACACGGCTGGAGGTTCGATCACCAGCTGGACATCTACACCCTGCCTGCCAGCGTCGACCGGGACGAAGCACTCAACCGGCTTACGCAGGCCACCACCGCCATACACCGCGCCGGCGACCTCCAGGTGGCCGTACATCCACAGCTCGCCGCCGCTGTGACCTCCCGCCGTTCACCGGCGCCCGCACCCGGGGCGCAATTCGACAGGGCCCAGGACGTCAGCACGCGCATGCTCCCCCGCACCGCTGCGGCACTCGCCACCAGCCCGGCCCGCACGAGCCTACCGACCCAGGCCCCGGCCGCCGGATCCCCGGCGGCCCGCCCTGTGGATCCCCGCATCGCATTCTCCCGCTCCCGCTGACACCCAACTCCCTTAAGGAGCAGCTCCCATGGCCGTGAAGAAGGTCTGGATGATCACCCACTCCTGCGGGCACGAGGCCGAGCGTGACCTCGGCAACCGTCCCGCCGACCGCCGCGCGGGCTTCGCCGAGTGGCTCGGCAAGCAGGAATGCACCGACTGCTGGCAGGCCGCCAAGAACGGCAACGAACAGGACCAGGGCGCCTGGCTGGAGGCCAAGCGCGCCGCCGAGCAGGCGGAGTCCAACGCCTGGTCCGCGCAGTACCGGATGCCTCCCCTGGAAGGAAGCGAACGCGGTATCCCGTGGGGCGTGCGGTGCCGCCACCAGCTCCTCGGCGCCGCCTACACCAGCCTGGTCCTCGAAGGCGATCTGTCCGAGGCCGAATGGCAGGAGCTCGAGGAAGCGGCCAAGACCGTGACTCGCGCCGGGTGGTGGATCGACCAGCGCACCTCGGAGCCCGGTGACCTGCCCGAGTTGCTGCAGGCAGCCACCAGCGCGGACCGCCCGACAGAGAATCCCTTCGTCTGATGACCGTTCTGGTGGCCTGCCCCGCCACGGCAGGGCACCAGGTCCGGCCCACCTTCCGTGCGACGAGGACTTCGCGCATGGTCTTGGGCTGAGCGCTCGGGGCTGACGCCCGCGCAGCACGGCAGGGTCCGTCAGCGGTTCCTCTATCAGCGATCTCCGGCCCGGCCAAGCTGCGGAATCTGCGGATCCTTTCCTCTGCCCGCCCGCCCGCCGGGCGCGCGGTCCATCGGCCTGAGAGGGGATTTCGTGATCGCCCACCTGCAGCGCGCCGCCACCACGGCCGCGCTGATTCCCGCCCTCTACGGGCCGGATGATCCCCGCTACCGTCTGCGGCCCCGGCTCATCGCAGCCGAATACCGCGGCGCCGACGCCCAACTGCCGCTCTTCGGTGACCCGCAGGAGGTCCTCAGTGGCGGCGTGCTGGATGACCCGGCCGCACGGCTCGGTGCCCGCGCCCCCGAGCAGCCGGTGTGGATGTGCTCGGTGCGCTCCGACCCCCGCCGGCCGGACCTGACCGACGCCCAATGGGCCGACGTCGCCCGGCGCCTGGTCTCCGCCACCGAGCTCGCCCCCGACGGCGATCCGGACGGCTGCCGGTGGGTCGCGATCCGCAACCTCGACCGTTCGGTGCACATCGTGGCCACCGTCGTCCGCGAGGACGGCTACCTGCACCGCTCCTACCGCGACGCCTTCCACCTGCAGACCGAATGCGACCGCATCGCCACCGAGCTCGGCCACCGAACCCAGTCCGTGCGTTCCGTCACCACCGCGAAGGAGTACCGGATGCCCGCCCCGGTCATCACCATCACCATCGAGCCGAGCGGCAGCGTCGCCGCCAAGGGCGCCAGCGACGACCTGTCCGCCTCCCTGCTCAAGCACGCCGGATTCAAGCAGATCGAGGACTGGCACGGCCGACGCCATCGACTGCCCACCACCACCGCCCGGGCAGACCGGGCCTCCATCGCCACGCACGCCGCCGAGATGCTGCGCGCCGCCCGCTACAACGTCGCCCTCGACCCGGCCCTGGACAGCGACCGGCTGACCACGCCCACCGACCCGCTCGGTCTCAAGGTGGCCGGCCGCCAGGTCCTGGAGCTGACGGACCGAATCCGCGGCGCTGCCACTGGCGCCGAGGCCGCTGCCGCTCTCGACCAGCTTCTCGACCCCGACGACGGCGTGCTCACCCGTGCCCGGGAAGCGCTGGAAGCAGCGGCCGAGCAGGTCACCGACCTGGACCCTGACGAGTACGAACTCTCAGACCGGTTCTCCTCAGCGGCCGAGTGGATCGGCAACGCCGAGGCCGAGGTCGTCGACGCCGTCGGCGACCTCCAAGCGCTCGGCACCCCACCCGACCTACGAGACGACAACCGCCAAGCCCTGCCCGCCGGCAACCTCACCACGGCCACCGCCAGCGCGGCCCTGGCCACCTCACCCGCCGTGCTCCGCGCATCGGCCGCTCTCGGCAAGGCCACCGCCACCACCACTCCCATGCATCCTGTGCTGCCACCGGTTGGCCGCTCACGGGCACGGTGAACCGGGCCTCTGCCTACGAGCCGCAGCCGCCCGCTCTCAACTCGAGATGCTCACCCCCAGCACGCCACCCAGCGCCCGACTGCTTCCCGCAGCGTGCCTGCGACATCAGCCGAGGCCCCCTGCACCAACGGCGCCGCCCACCGGCCGCGCCCGCTGAATGCCAAGAGAGCTACTCAACTCCCTTTCCCGCCAGGTCCAGAAGGAGCGAGTCCATGATCCCTTCGAGAGTCGAGCGCGCCCCGCCCCCACCCGCTCGCACCCACCAGGAACCGCCTTGCCCTCCCCGCGCACCAGCGCGCCGTCGACCACCACCGGCTCCGACGCGCTCCTCTACCTCCTGTTCGGCGTCCTCGGCGCCGCCCTCGCCTTCGGCTCCCTCGCCTGGTTGGCCGGCAGCGTCACCAACTACTTCTTCGGACGCGGACCGTGGGGCCCGTTCCGCGCCACCGACGCGCTGCTGCACCCTGACGCGCTGTGGCCGCACCTGAGCACCACCGCGCTGCTCGTCGGCGCCCGCCTCGTCCCCGGCGTGCTCACCCTCGCTCTGATCACCACCGCCCTGATCCTGTGGCTGCGCAGGCACGGCGGTGCGAAGACCGGCCTCGCCCGCAAGGCCGATCTAGCCCCGCTGCTGGACAAGGAAGTCACCGAGAAGGCACGCAGCCTGCGCCCGAGCCTGAACGGCCGGGAGTGTAAAAGACGTCGCACCGAGCGACCGGGGCATCCTGGTCGGCACGCTCTCGCCCGGCAACGCCGAGGTGCGCGCCTCCTGGGAGGACGTCCTCGTCGCCATCATGGCGCCGCGCAGCGGCAAGACGTCCGGGCTGGCGATCCCGGCGATCCTCGCAGCCCCCGGCCCGGTGTTGCTGACGTCGAACAAGGCGGCGAACGACGCCTACACCACGACCGTCGACGCACGCGCCAAGGTGGGCACCGTCTGGACGCTCGACCCGCAGCAGATCGCCCACCACCCGCGCGAGATGTGGTGGGACATCCTCGCCGACGCCCGCGACCTCGCCGGCGCCAAGCGGCTCGCCAGGCACTTCGTCACCGCCTCCGTGGACGAGTCCAGCGGCAGCGACTTCTGGAGCACCGCTGCGAGCAACACGCTCGGCGCACTGTTCCTGGCCGCCTCCAGCCACCAGCGCCCGATCACCGACGTGCTGGCCTGGCTCGCCTCCCCGGCCGACCGAACCCCCGTTGACCTGCTGTCCGATGCCGGCCACCACGCCGTCGCCGCCCAGCTCCAGGGCACCGTCAGCGGCGCCACCGAGACCAGGGACGGCATCTACGAGACCGCACGCCAGTACGCGAGTTGCCTGCTGGATCCCGACATCGCTGCTTGGGTCACCCCGACACTCGGCCTGGCGGAGTTCAAGCCGTTCGACTTCGCGACCTCGCGCGACACCCTGTACCTGCTCAGCAAGGACGGCGGCGGCAGCGCGTCGGCGATCATCGCAGCGGCGGCCGATGCGGTGATGCGCGCGGCCGTCATCGTCGCCGAGCGCGCCGGCGGCCGACTCGACCCACCCGCGCTGTGCGTCCTCGACGAGGCCGCCAACGTGTGCAAAATCAGCGACCTCCCCGACCTGTACTCGCACCTGGGCAGCCGCGGCGTCATCCCGATGACCATCCTGCAGTCCTACCGGCAGGGCCAGCGCTGCTGGGGGCGAGGCTGGCATGGACGCCCTCTGGTCCGCAGCGACCGTCAAGATCGTCGGCAGCGGCATCGACGACGCCGACTGGGCCGACAAGCTCTCCCGGCAGATCGGCGAGCACGACGTACAGACCACCTCCGTCTCCACCTCCGACGGCGGCAAGTCCACCAGCGTCTCCATGCGCACCGAGCGGATCCTGCCGCCGGACCAGATCCGCGCACTGCCCAAGGGCAAGGTGCTGCTGTTCGCCACCGGCATGCGGGTGGCGATGCTCGACCTCAAGCCCTGGTACAAGGAACCCTCCGCCAAGGAGATCGGCCCAGCCTCCGCTCGCGCTACCAAGGCGATCACCGAGCGCGCTCTCGCCAAGGCCGTTGACCGCGACGACTTCGGGCTGGCGTCGTGAGCGTCCGGAACACCCCGGCCACCAATCGCGTCGCCGCGCTTCGCGAGCAGGCCCAGCAGCTCGGCGACTCGACCGCCGGCTTGTCCGACCTGGAACTCATGCTCTCCCTTCTACGAGCCAAGAAAGACGCCCCCGCCCGGCTCGGCGCTGCCCCCCCAGGTGATCACTCCGGCGATCCTCAGCGCACCCTTCAGCAACCATCTGTCACCGAAGGATGACGCTCACGCCCCGTTCCTCGCAGATACTCAGGAGCAGGTCGAACAGCAAGATGTCACCATCGCCGCTGGGCACGCGCTCTGCCAATCGCGCCCTCGCCTCGGCCGAGGAGTCCCAGTTCAGGACGAACGGAGTGGTGGCACCCCACCCACCAAACAAACAGTCGTCCAGAGCGTCAAGGTTCCAGCCGAAGTACCCGCCAGGCCCGTTGATGGCCTCACCGATCGCGCAGTAGAAGGTGTCCCTGTCAACGATGTGCCGTCCGTCCAGAGTGAACACCCTGTCCGCAGGAGCGTCGGGCCGTCCTCGCCGGTGGTACTCCCGTGACCACAACGCCACCGAAAGCCACGCTCGTCGGTCCTCGGGGCCGAGTTCGTGCCACAGGCCGGTGCGGTTCAGGTGACCCGTTCGGATCAGCTCCCACCATCGCTCCGCTCCGGCCAGCGCGTTCTCGCACCACAGCGTCACCGTGAGGTCGATGAGGCCGGTGCCGCGATCGGAAGGCTTGGCATCTACGACGGTGACGTCGTTGACGAAGTAGGACCCCATGGTGGCGCCGTCGCCGTCGAGGAGGTCGAACGACGCGTTCCCCGCCAAGGCACGACGAGTGCCGACGTGGTCAACGCTCTTCAGTAGGCCGCCCTGCGGCAGACAACCAGCAAGGTGCACGCGACGTGCGCCCCCCGCATCCGGCAACGGTGTGAACAGGCCCTTGGCGTCGTAGGCGAAACCCCAGAAGTCGCCTCTGACTTCGTCAGAGGTCAGCGCGTACTTCTGGCCCTGGCTGACCCGCCCTGATGTTCCCATCGCGCTCCCCATAAGAGCGCTGATCTTACCGACCCTCCACGGCTTGCCGGACGGTTGCCGTGGGCGACGTCCCCACCGCATCTCATCCATCTTGGAGGCCCCTTGAGGCGTCACAACACCGCCTTCACTCGTGAGACTGAAGTGCAGGGAAGCACGGGTCAGTACAAGATCAAGCCGATCAAGGAGACGGTCCGCGACCTGCTCGGCTACCCGCACCCGCTGTGCATCCCGACCGGCGTGTTCGTCGAGCGGTGGATCGGCATCAGCACGGACGAGTTCCACCGGGCGAAGGACGCTGACGTCGCCTACATGAAGAATCGCTTCCCCTTGATCGAGCAGGGCTTCTCCCGCGCGGACTGCCTGCGACTGCTGCGCTCGCGCGGCCTCGGATCGACCCCGAAGAGCAGCTGTCTGGGGTGCCCGTACCACGGCAACGCCCAGTGGCGGCAGCTGCGGGACGACAGCCCGCAGGAGTGGCGCGACGTCGTCGCCTTCGACGCCGCGATCCGCGCGGGCAACGCGCGGGCCACGGCGGAAGGCACACCGCTGCTCGGCCAGGCGTATCTGCACCGCAGCCGCCGCCCGCTCGACGAGGCGCCGATCAACCGGGTCACCGCGCACGAGTGGTCCGGCCGCCAGGGCGACATCTTCGACGCCATCGCTGACGCCGAGTTGGAGAACGGGGAGGGGAGGTGGACGGCTGCTCCCCGTGGGCCTGCCGCTCCGGCGCACCCGCCACGGCCGATTTCGCCCTCGCTGCCTGAAACCCACTGCCACGTAGAGGAGCTACCCATGTCCGAGCACACCTCTCGGGTGCCGAGCTCCGAGCAGCTTGGCGGCTCCCCGGTCGTGCGCCGGGGCGGTCAGTGGTGGCTGGCCACAGGTGCCGGCTCGATCCTGGCCACCGACCCGACATTCACCGGCAAGCTCGACCGTTTCGCCGCCGCGATGGCCGCCGCCGACCACGAGGTCGCCCGGCTGCAGACCGAGCGCGCAGCCACGAGGGAGCGGTGATGGACCCACTGCTCAGGGGCGAGCAGGCCGTACTGGGCGCGGTCCTCCTGGACCCGGCCCAGCTGGAGGCACTGTCGTGGCTGGCGCCCGGCGACTTCTACCGGCCGGCCCACCGGGCCCTGTTCGCCGCGATGCGCACCGTGTGCGCCAACGGGCGGCCCGCCGTAGACGCCGAGGGCAAGTTGCCGCTGTCCTGGGTGACCGACACCGTCGCCGAGGCCGGCCGCCACGTGCGCGGGCTCACCGTCTCGTACGCACACACCCTGATCGCCGCCTGCCCCCGCCCCCAGCACGCACCGGTCTACGGACGGATGGTGCTCGAAGGCTCCATCCACCGGACCGTGACCGAGCACGCCGTCCGCCTGCAACACGCCACCCGAACCGACACCGAGCAGCAGCACGTCGAGGGCGTTCTGCACCACGCCGACGTCCTGGCGGACGTGCTCGGCGACCTGGCCCGCCGCTGGGGCACCGAACTCCGCCCGGTACCCCGGCCCAGCCCGCTCCCGGCTGCGGCACCAACCCCCGTCAGGCCCGAGCGGACCGAGGACGAGCGGTTCCTCCTGGCCGTCCTCATCGACCAGCCCGCGGCGATGGAGGAGGTCTACGGCTGGCTGCGGCCCCAGGACTTCGCCGACGCCGGCCACAGCCAGCTGTACCACTGTCTGGGCGCCCTGCACCACCGGGGCGAGCCGATCGACCAGGTGACCGCCCTGTGGGAGGCTCAGCGTCGCGGCCTGCTGGCCGACGGCACGCTGACGCAGGACCAGCTCGACAGCCTCTTCGGTGGACCGGGTGTCGGCTCCGCCGAGTGGCTGGGCGACCAGATCATCCGATCCGCTGTCGTTCGCAAAGCCGCCTGGGCGGCCACGTCGATCAAGGCCCTCGCCGAGGACGAGACCCTGGCACCCGGCCGCCTGATCGGCCAGGCCCTGCACGCCCTCGGCCCGCTGGACGAGGTTCGAACCCGATGGCGCACCGCCGCACTCCCAACCCCGACCCAGCCCCAGAGCGATCCCGCAGCCCGGGTCGACGCCGCGCTCTCACGCAGCACACCCCGGCCCGGCCCACCGACCACGACACCCACCCGCGCCGACCCGCCAGCCGGTGCAGCCCCGATCAACCCCGCCCCCCTAACCAACCGCCGCCATCCCGTTCGGAGCACCCCGTGAACACACCCGTCCAGGAGTCGCCCGTCCTCCGCAGCGGCTCAGAGACGACGGCCGTGGTCGCTCAGGTGGAGACCGGTGGCCCGCTGCCGCAGCGCGTCGACGGCCCGGTTGCGCTGGTGCGGCCGGGTCCGCGCGACCAGTGCTGCCAACGCTGTGTCGGCGCGCCTCGACCGGATGTGCTGGTAGTCGTCGCAGAAGCGCTGCCAGTTCGCGCAGGCCGCCTCCAGGAGGCCGGCGTCCAACTGGAGTTCGGCGAGCATTGCCGTGGTGATCGCGCGGGTGCGGCGCTCGGCCGGCGGGCGGCGGCGGATCGAACTCCGCAGGTTCCTGATCGCGGCCTCGCGGTCGCCGAACCGCAGGTCGATCACGGCACGCTGGAGCGCGTACGAGGCGAGTTGGTGGGCACCGCTCGCGGAGCCACCGCCGTCGGCACGCTGCAGGTGGCGTTCCGTCGCTGCCAACTGCTCGGCCGCGCCAGGGGCGTCACCGGTGTAGGCGCGGGCCACCGCCAACTGCCCGCACAGCGCGGCACGGGCCACCGGACCGGTCACACCGGAGAGGTCGGACACGGCGGCCTCGGCCAGCTCCAGCGCCTGCCGGTGGTGGCCCAGGCGGCGCGCCTGGACCGAGAGGGCCCGGAGGGCGAGCGCGTAGTCGGTCGCGCTGCCCGCCCCGGCCGCCAGCCGTAGCGCGACCAGGTAGTAACTCTGCGCCCGCCCGTGCAGGTTGTCGTCGAAGCAGGTGAACCCGCACAGGCAGCTCAAGCGCGCCGCCACGGCGAGCAGGTCGCTGCGCACCGCCGGCCCCGCGCCGGCCCGCAGCCAGACCGCCACGCTGCTCGCCAGGTAGCCGGCCAGTGCGGGGCGCGCGTAGCCGCCGCCACGACTCGCGTCGGCATCGCAGAAAAGTCCCAGCATCGACTGCGCGGCTGCGACCTCGACCGTCCCGACGCGCGTCGCCGCCCGTGCGCCCGGGGACGGCGGCAGGAGTTCCGCGAGCTGCTGCCGGCCGGGCACCGTCAACGCCGCGAGGCGGTAGACACGGTGCGCGGCCCGCCGCCCCGACGGCGCCCGGCCGCCGGCCAGTTCCATCAGGTCGCCGGCCACGTCCGTCTCCCACCACGGGGAGGCGCCCGAGGACGCCGCGGGGCCGGTGCGGCAGAGCCCGGTCTCGGCCACGGTGACCCGGCGGCCGAGGTGGCGGGCGAAGGCTTCGGCCACCAGAGTGCCGACCGGATCCCGTGGCCGTGTCCCCGTCAGCCAGTGCGCGACCGCGGCACGCTGGTACCGCAGCGACAGCCCGGTTTCGGCGCCGACGGTGTTCACCGCGCGAGCCAGCTCCTGATACGTCCACTCCGCCTCGACCAGCAGACCGCGCAGCAGGGGGTTCGGGATTCCGGCCTTCGGCATGTCCTTCTCCCCGGAGCGCGCCGACGGTGAAACACGGCGCGGGATGAAACACCCCTGCCGGTACCGGCCTCTGGGCGGACCGGCCGCCGAGGGTGCCTACTCATCATGTCGGGCACCGCAGGGGCGCGGGAAGGCGCGAGAAGGCGCGCGGCACTCGGGGGCGCCGGAAGAGGCGCACGCCTCGGGGAAGGCGGCAGGGGAAGGTGGCAATGGAGATCGATGGAGAATTCGACGTCGTCGTGGTCGGCTCCGGGCCGGCCGGTGCGACCACCGCCCGCACGTGCGCCGGCGGGGGCCTGCGCACCCTGCTGGTGGACCGGAAGCAGGAGCTCGGCTCGCCGATCCAGTGCTCAGGCGCCGTCAGTTCGAAGGCCCTGCGGGGCGCCGGCATCGCCGTCGACGAGGAGTTCCTGTCCGCGTCCATCCACGGATTCGCCATCTTCGACGGTGCGGGGGCGGAGTCCCTGGTCGATCTCGGCCGGGTGCACCCGGAGCCGACCGGATACGTCGTCGACCGGCGCAGGTTCGACCGTCACCTGATGCGGATGGCGCAGCAGGCCGGGGCGCAGACCTGGCTGAAGGCCGAGGCGATCGGCCACGAGCCCCGCGGCGACGGCACCACCGTGCTGCGCGTGCGGCAGTTCGGGACCGTCCGCGCGGTCCGCACCCGGGTCGTCGTCGGGGCCGACGGCCTGCAGTCGCAGGTGGGGCGCTGGGCCGGCCTGACCACCCGGATCAGGCTGCCGGAGCTCGCCTCGTGCCTGCAGTACGTCGTCGACGGCGTCGAGACCCGGGGGCTGCTGGAGGTGGTCACCGGCTCCGCCTGGGCACCGGGCGCCTACGCGTGGCTGTTCCCGAAGGCCAACGGTCAGGCGGAGGTGGGACTGGGGGTGAGCCGGACGATGACCGGCCTCGACGCCCGGCACCACCTCGAGCGGCTGCTGCGCGATTCG
Organism: Kitasatospora sp. NEAU-69; assembly: GCF_057158765.1. Taxonomy (NCBI): domain Bacteria; kingdom Bacillati; phylum Actinomycetota; class Actinomycetes; order Kitasatosporales; family Streptomycetaceae; genus Kitasatospora; species Kitasatospora sp. NEAU-69. The sequence goes on along the minus strand of NZ_JBWXUE010000044.1, from coordinate 30,392 downwards.
TTCCTCCGGGACAGGTTCGCCGGGCTGCGCATTCTCGAGGTCCAGGGCGGGGGCGTGCCGCTGACCTCGCCACTGCGCCGCCAGTACGCCGACCACGTCCTGCTGGTCGGCGACGCCGCACGGCACGTCAACCCGATCACCGGGGGCGGGATCCACACCGCCCTTCGGGGCGGGGTCCTGGCCGGAGAATTCCTCTGCGAGGCCCTGGCGACCGGGGCGCCGCCGACCGCGGAGCTCCTGCGCGGCTACCAGGAGCGCTGGGCGGACGACTTCGGCGGCGCGCTCCGGCAACTCTGCACGCTCAGGTCCTCGATCTACCGCATGTCCGACGTCGACCAGCAGGACCGGAAACTCCACCGGGTTTTCGTGGACTACTTCCGGCCGGGTTCTCCGTACCGGTACGTCTGAGGAGTGAAACCGTGGCAAAGCCTTCCATCGTGTTCGAGGTCGACTGGAACTCCTGCATCCAATGCGGCGCCTGCGTGGCCGTCTGCCCGCTCCCCGGATTCACCAGCCCGTTCGATACCATCGCCACCCATCAGCCGTGCGAGGTCTCGTGCATGGCGTGCGAACGCATCTGCCCGGTGACGGCGATCAGTTCCACGGCAGCGGGCAGCGAAGTCTAGAGCGCCGTCACCGTCATGGTCTCCAGGAAGCCGCCCAACACCGCGTCCGCGCGACCGGCGGTCCGGCGGTCGCCGCCGACCGCCCAGCGCGTGTAGGTCAGTGCCGCTGTGCCCTCCTGGCGGTAGACGCTGCGCTTGACCAGGCGGAATCTGCGGCTGACGGGGGTCCAGCCGAGCAGTCGTGCCGCCTCCCGCAGGGGTGAGCCGGGCTTCGGCGGGTCGGTGGACGCCAGGCCTGCGGTGCCCAGGCTCTGGACGAGACCGCCGGCGGACGCATTGGAGAGGCGGATCGGCTCCCCCGTCCTCGGGAGCACCGTCGCCTGAACGGTGCTCCGCCCCGGGTGCGCCACCGCCATCCAGACCCAGGCCCGCACCGCCTCGGCGATCGGGTACGTTCCCCAGTTGTGGTCCAGATAGGCTGCCGCGGCGCGCAGGCACACCGTCCGTCCGCCCCACCGGACGTAGCCGGTCGCCCTGCCGAACGGCATCGTCACGCACCAGTTCGCCATGCGTCCCGAGCCGGGGTCGGTGCACAGCACCCATGACGGCGGTCCCCAGGGCGAGGACTCGGGGCTGACAGCGAGTCCGATCTCCAGGTCGCCGCCATGGACCGTGATCCGGTAGGAGTCGGCCTCCTGGACGACCATCCCGTCGGCGTGGAGCCGCCCGCACCTCTGCACGGTGGAGAGCGGCAGCCGCCACAAGGCCGGCGCCGCCGATCCGTCCCGACCCGGATCGGTGGCGGAGACCGAGAGGTACGGGGTCGAGCCGCCCGCGCTGTCGGTCCGGTGGACGGTCACGGTGAGCAGCAGCTCCCGGTCGACGATCTGGATGTACCACCACTCGAAGGTCCCGTTCACGCCTGCGACCAGGTGTTCAGGTGCAGGACGTCGGCCAGCGGCACCCGCCGGGCGGGCCTGAAGTCGTCCCCCAGGTAGTAGGCGGTAGGGATGAGCGCCCCCTGGCGGATGTCGTCGGGCAGGCCGAGCAGTTCGGCGATCTCCCTCTCGTGGACCAGGTGCAGGGTGGTCCAGGCGGTGCCGAGGCCGCGGCTGCGGGCCGCGAGCATGTAGCTCCACACCGCCGGCAGCAGTGATCCCCAGAGCGCCGCCTGGTTCCCGGCCGGCAGCCGGCCGCCGGGCACCCGCAGGCAGGGCAGGAGCAGCACGGGCACCCGGCCGAGGTGCTCCGCGAGGTGGACGACGCTGTCGACGAGGCGGGCCCGGGCTCCGGCCGGCAGGCCGCTCATCCTGGCCATCCGTGAGCCGACGGTGTCCGGCCGGTACCTGTCGTGGAACGCGCGGCGGTAGTACTCGCCGATCTTCTCGCGGATCCCGGGGTCGGTGACCACGATCCAGTGCCAGTCCTGGTGGTTCCCACCGCTGGGCGCCTGGACCGCGATCCGGATGCACTCCGTGACGAGCTCGACCGGCACGGGCCGGTCGAGGTCGAGCCGCCTGCGGACGGTGCGGGTGGTGGTCAGCAGTTGGTCGGGCGTCAGCGGGGCCCGCTCGGCGCCTCCGACGGGATCGTCGCTCATGGTGTGCCCTTCGGCCGTGCGTCATGGAGGTACGGCGTCACGATCAGCTCGTCCGGATGCAGCGTCATGCCCGGCACGGCGGCGGCCTGCCGCGGTGTGCTCGGCACCAGCCGCCAGCGCCCCGCGACGGCCGTCAGCACCGTCGCGAGTTCCCGCCAGGCGTAGGCCTCGCCGATGCATCCGCGCGGGCCGGTCGCGAACGGCAGGTAGGCGCAGGGCGGCAGGTTCCGCATGCCCGGCTCCAGCCACCGGTCAGGGTCGAACCGCAGCGGATCGCGGTAGAGGTCCGGCCTCCGGTGAAGGGTGTACGGACTGATGTGGACGATCGTTCCCCGAGCCACCCGACGGTCCCCCAGCACCGTCTCGGTCCGTGCCTGGCGCGCGAAGATCCACACCGGCGGGTACAGCCGCAGGACTTCCATCAGCAGGCGGTCGACGTATCCGAAGCCTTCAGCACCGGTCTCGCCTGCCGCCGCGTGCACGCGGTCCGCGAGGTCCGGCTGGTGGGCCAGCTGGTGGCAGGCCCAGGACAGAGTGGTCGCGTTGGTCACGCTGGAGGTGAGCAGGAACAGCAGGAGCTCGTCGACGAGGTCGTCACCACTCAGCCCGGACGGCTCGCGCGCGGTGGCCGTGCGCAGCACGCCGACGATGCTGTCCGGCTCGCCCCGGTCGTCGAGCCCGTCGAGGGCCTGCCGGATCGCCTCCTTGAGCATCGCGATCAGCGGTGACCAGGGACCAGCCCGACGGTCCAGCTCCTCCGTCGCCCCCGCGATCGGGTACTCCATCGCCTGCTTGACCAGCAGCGGAAGGTTCTCCTTGAGTGCCACCGGCGCCACCCGGTCGAGGTCGTCGAAGAGTGTCGCCATGGCGATCCGGACCGCCACCCGGGACATCTCCTCGACGATGTCGAGCCGACGGCCGGGCTGCCACGCCGCCGCGGCGTCCCTGGCCAGCTGCCGCATGACCACCGCGTGGACCTCCACCTGCCCCTTGCGGAAGTGCGGTGCGTGCAGGCGCCGGTAGTGGAGGTGCACGTCGTCGTCGGTGGACAGGATTCCGTTCGCACTGACCAGGGCCCCCTTCCTGGCGCCTTCGACCTTGCCGAAATCGCGGTGGCGGACGACGAGGATCTCGTTGATCAGGTGCGGTTCGTTGACGAGCAGTCCCTCCTTTCCCGCCAACACGACCTCGGCGACGTCGCGGCCGCCTTCGACGCACCTGGCGAGGTGCTCGGGAGTCGGCACGTGCGCCCGGCCCGGGCCGGGCGTGACGCCGTCGGAGCTGTTGCCACACATGGGTCAGTGACCTCCGTCCAGTGGTCGGTAGCGAGGGCTCCGGGCGATCCAGGCAAGGTTTCCCGCCACGATGCCGTCGACCCCGTCGAGAAAGCTCCGCATCTGCGCCAGGCCGCCCTGTCGGGCGAGCCGCCCCTCGAAGCCGCTCCGGAAGCCGGCCAGCGCTTCTCGCAGGTCCGCGGACCTGCCCCCGATCGCACGGACGACGACCGCCAGCGCGGCGCAGTCGCTCAGGCTCCGGTCCTCCTCGCGCAGGACGGAGATGATGTTGTCGACCTCACCGGCGCGGGCTTCCCGCCGGTAGGAGAAGACGTCGTTGGTCCAGCCTGCGATGTCAGCGGCGCAGCACAGCACTTCGTTCAGCTCCGCCGTGTCGAACACCCAGTCCGGCAGGTCGGCGCCCAGGCCGAACTCGATGAAGCAGAGGCACAGGAACATCCCGCTCGCCCGGCGCCTCAGCTCGATGAACTCCTCCAGCCCCGGCGGCCGACCGACCGAGCGATGACCGCGTTCGACGTCGAACGCCGACAGGCATCCGTCGAGGCTCTGCCGGAACCGCCTCACCCAGCCCGGCCGGGCCAGTGGCAGCGTCCTGACGCACAGGTGCTCGAACACCTCGCTGAGGGTCCGGTGCTCGCCGCCCGGCAGGCTCCGCCCGCTGCGCGAGCCGAAGGCCAGCAGGCCGTCCGCGGTGTAGGCGAAGACGTCCTGCCCGCTGCTGAGGAAGTCGTCCATCCAGAAGAACCAGACACCCCACTCGGCCAGGATCGGCAGCAGGTCCGGCCGGGCGTCCGGATACGTCCACCGGGCCGCCGATCCGTAGAGGTGGGCCGTTTCGCGGTTCGCGGAGCTCGGACCGACCGGGAGGTGTTCCTGCGCCCAACCAGCGACCACCCGCTCGAGGTGGGGTGAGCTCGCACTGCGGCGTGCCGGAATCCGCGTGCGGTCCGCGATCAGGGCGACGAGGTCATCCATCGCGGGCCAGCTCGACGGCACGGTGCGCGGTTCCGTTCGGGCCGTCCTGAAGTGGTCAGTTGCAGTCGCCATGGTGCTCTCCCTCCAGCCGTCGCCGGCGAGCCGATCGGGCGGCTCACCGGTCCCTGTGCGCGGTCAGCTCGGCCAACGCCCGCAGCTCGGCCAGCGCCCGTAGGTCGACCGCCCCCGCCGGGTCGCCCGACACCTCGCCGAGCCAGGCGTCCGCCGCGACGAGTTCCGCTTCGGCCCGTTCGAGCGCCCAGCGGCGCCCTCCGGCCGCCTCGACCAACTCGGCGATCCTGGCCACGCCTTCGCCGTCGGGCGGCTCGTCGCGGTGGTAGAGCTCGGCGAGCCGCCGGCCGGCATCGGTGTCCGAACAGAGCGCCGCGACCACCGGCAGGGACTTCTTGCGACTGCGCAGGTCCGCGCCGACCGGTTTGCCCGTCAACTCCGGGTCACCCCAGATGCCCAGCAGGTCGTCACGGAGCTGGAACGCGAGTCCGAGGTGCTCGCCGAAGATCCGCAGCGCCTCGACGCGCGACGGCTCCGCGGCCGCGAACACGCCGCCCAGTGCGCAGGCGCACCCGATCAGCGAGGCGGTCTTGCCCGCCGCCGTCAGGCACGCCTGGTCCAGGGTCACGTCCCGGCGCCGTTCGAAGGACACGTCGGCCGCTTGCCCCTCGCAGAGCCGCCGGCAGGTCGCGGCCAACTGGCCGACCGCCGCGACGGAGCACTCCGGAGGGCCTTCGGCGAGTACCCGGAATGCCGCGGTCAGCAGCGCGTCGCCGGCCAGGATCGCCTCCGGCACGCCGAAGACCGTCCACGCGGTGGGTCGGTGGCGGCGGGTGCGGTCGCCGTCCATCACGTCGTCGTGCAGCAGGGAGAAGTTGTGCACCAGCTCCACGGCGACCGCCGCCGGCACGGAGAGCCCCTCGTCCCCGCCGACCGCCCGCGCGGAGCACAGCGCCAGTGCCGGGCGCACCGCCTTGCCCGCGCGGCCGCTCTCCGGCACGCCGGCGGCGTTCCACCAGCCGAGGTGGTAGCCGGCGATCCGCCGGATCGGCGTGGGCAAGTCGTCCACCACCGCGCGCAGCGCCGGATCCACCAGTGTGCGAGTCCGCGCGAGGAACTCCGCTGCCTTCTGCCTCCGCTCGGCGATGTCGACCGGCGCCCTTCCCATGCCCACCAGCCTCCCTCGTCGAGTGGTGCACGCCCTTTCGCGCCCACACGGTGTCCTGTCTGACGAGTAGGCACTCTCGGCCGCCGGTTCGCCCAGGGGACGGAACCGGGGAGGTGTTTCATCTCCCGTCGTGTTTCACCGCGCACGTGCGACGCTGCCGGGACCAAACCCGAAGCCGGGCAGCCTCGGGTGCCGGACCGTCAGGCGCTGTGCGGGATGCCGTTCGTGCTGCACACCGGCACCCAGTGGGAGCACCTGCCCCAGGAGCTCGACTTCGGCTCGGGCATGACCTGTGGCGGCACCTGGCGGCCCGGGTAGCTGGCACAACCTTTCAAGGCGTAGGCATGTAGAACGGGGGAAGCTCAACTCCCGTGCCGGCGTGCAGCCGTGCCATGTCCTGTCGATCCTTGTTCGCGGCTTCGTAGCCGAGGTGGCACTGCACCTGCGTTGCCGCATCGACACACGGGGACCTGGCGACCGCCGATGGTCCCGGTTACCGGCGCCGGGTAGTGGAACCGTTCACCGCCCGGGAGAAGCTGCTGTCCACCTTCGCTGGGGGAGCCGAGGATGGGGTGCAGGTCGATCTCCCGGCCTGCACTGTCCGCGACGGCCAGCGCAGTGGGAAGCCAGTCCCGCAAGACCTCCGTGAATCCGTCTTCGACCAGCGCCTCCTGCACTAGGCCGAGCTGGTCTAGCAGCACAACCAGGTCGAGATCCGAATGGCTTCGGGTCGTCTCCCCGATCAGGGCGTCTACACCCCAGCCGCCGTCCACCCAGGCCACCGCCCCTGCGCTCTTGAGCAGGTCCAGCACTTCGAGCACATCGGATTCATTCAGCACCAGGGCACTCTGACAGCGCAGACGAGCTGTCACCACCGAGATACCCGACGGTTCGGCGCCATTAGTCACCGACTACTGCCCAGTTGCAACCAGCGCACTTCCCGGCTCACCCGTCCGATCAACGAGCACCGTGATCGGCACGACAACGGCTTCTAGCACGAGTTGGCGGCCGTACCTAACCGCCGATCCTGCGGATCCTCTTCCCACCCGCACCTCTGGAGCACGCCCGTGACCTGCCGAAGAAGACCACCTGTCCCGGTCAGCCCTGTCCGCCTGAACCCCCTGGATGTGCCATGTCCGACCCGACCACGGGCACCCCCGAGCCCGAACCGATCCGCATACCCGACGAGGACCTCGACGACCTCGCCAGCACCCTCGCGCGCACCATCGCCGAGGTCCGCCAGCACGGCGTCATCCTCGACCGCCTCGGCTCCGACCCCGAATCGCCCACCGTACCGGGCACCGATGAGCCGGACGTGGAGCCCAGCGCGCCCGAACCCGAGGGCCCGGCCTCGGTGTTCATCCTCGCGATGGGCGGCGCAGAGTATGCCGCCGAACTGGCCGCGCTCAGCAACTGGGTGACCCACATTCTCCTGCCGACCTACGGCCGGGAGATCAGCTCCGGCCGTCCCTGGTGCGCGCGCTGGCACGAGCACCCTGAGGCCGTTGCCCGGCTCCACGCCCTGTGGCTCGCGTGGCAGCAGCTGACCGACGCCGAGGCCGGCCTCAGCGGGCCCTCGACGTGGCACCGCGATCACCTCGACCACACCCTTCTGCAACTTCGGTCCCCGGATGGCCCGTTCGCCGCATGCACCACCAGCCCGGGCCGGCCCAACCACCGCGTCCTGTCCACCCCGGCCCCGGCACCCGAGCAGTTCGGACTGACCGCATGAACCGCGAACCCAGCTTCGAACTCGACGACTTCGCGCCACCGGACGCGGTCTCCGCACAAAAGGGCACTCCGGCCGCGAGCTGGACCCAGGTGACGATTTCCCGGAGGTCGCTGTGACCAGGACCACGGGCGCCAAGTTCGCCTTCGCCGCTCACCCCGACGCCATCGCCGACCTGCGAGAACTGCCCGCCGCCATACGCGACCAGGCCCTGCTCCACCTTCAGGACCTCGTCCACGGAGAACGAGTCGCCAAGCGTCTGGAGGGCCGACTCGAAGGCTTCCACAAGGTCTACCTCGGTGTCGGCAGCGAGTTCGCCACCCACCGGCTCGTCGTGCAGTTCCGGGATGCTCCGGCCGACTCCAAGCACCGGCGTGAGGTGTACCTCGTCGCTGCCGGCGCCCGGCTCGACTACGCGGTCTACCGCTCGGCCCAGATGCGCCTCAACCGCACCGGACTCAACGTGGCTGCCGGCGCCGACCCGGCCGAGGAAGCCCGCGTCCAGGCCGCCCGCTACCGCTCCGTGCGCCCCACTCCGCACCGGGGCACCACGCCCGCCTACAGCACCGCTATGCCCGGCTTCGCCGCCGCCACCGCTTCCCGAAGGGCCCATTGATGACCACCAGCGCCACACCCAGCCGCTCCGATCTCGCGGGGTGGCTCACCGAGGCGGCCCAGGCCGTCTCCGGGATCCTCACCGCCGAATACCCCACCCCGGCAGGCCGCTCCTACCTTCACCCCGTCCTGGGCCCGCTCGCCGCCGGCCCCCGGGTGGTGAGCGACCTGAACCTCCGCCTGGAAGACCTCTTCGACGAGCCGCTGCCGGCCACACCGATCAGTCTGTTCGCCCTCGCCTCCTACGCTTCCGCGCTGGGCTGGCTCACCGAATCCCTCGCCGAACTGACCACGGCGGTGGACACGATCTGCACCCGCGCCGGCATCCCCGCCCTGACGCCCGCAACCGCCGAAGCCGCGCTCAACCCGGAGGAGGACGAGGGCCTCGACTACTCCTTCAACACGCTGGAGCTGGCTGCCATCCACAGCGCCGCCGACGCGGCCGGGATGACACCCGGCGTCTACGTCGAGGTGCTCACCGACGCACTGCGGGCCGCCGCCGCCATCACCGACGCCTGCATGGAGATCAGCAGCGGCCTGATCGAGGACGCCCAGTACGTCTTCGCCGAGGCGACCAACGACGTTCGGATCGGCGAGGGCCCCGGCAGCCTCCCCACCCTGGTCCGCTCCCTGCTGGCCCGGATGGAGGCAGCAGAGTGAACCCGCACAACCCCACGGAGCGCCCCGGGGCGTACCTGGTCGCCAGGCGTCTGGGTGTCACCAATGCCGGCGCCCTGGCGGTCCTGCACCCGCACGGCAACCGCCTGCGGCCGGTCGCCGAAGCCGTCAACGAGCTTGCCGGCAAAGCAGACGAGCTGAACGCCAAGCTCTTCGACCACGTCCGCTCGACCCTCAGCACCCTGGAAGAAGTCACCCGGCACGACGGCGCCCAACCCTCAGCGACCTACGAGCGCCTGCGGGACTCCTCCCTTCGCGTCGACCTCCTCGCGCTCCAGTGCCACCACGCGTACGCCCATCTGGGCCGACAGCGCGATACCTACGACGAGGCTCTGCGGGCCGATCACCGCCACGCAGGGGAATGGATGCTGTCCGCGGCGCACGACGATCCCGAACAACGTGCTGACGCCTGGTGGACGGCTCCGATTCAGAAGCGCGAAGCGCTGCTGACGATCGAACGTGGCGGCTTCCGCCTCCACGAGCACCCCGGCACCGGAAGCCTCTCTCTGCGCAACGACTCCGACATCCACCACTACCTCGGGCACGACACCGTCGAGTGGCTTCAGGAGGAGCAGCTCGTCACTGCCGACACTGCCTTCTCCACCTATGAGGGCCGGCCGATCTCACTCACGCAGCGCGGTCGGGCCACCGTCCAGGCGGTTAGTGCGGTGCAGAACCTCCTCGCGGCCACCCCGCTCGCCGCACCGGCCGAACCTTCGGCAGACCTCGGGCTGCCGCCAGGTCGGCCGCGCGCCGCCGACCTCCCCTCCCCCGCTCACCAGCGGGCGCTAGCGGAGATCGCTGGAGGCAAGGTCCGGCTACGGCTGTCCGGCATGAACGGCAGCATCTTCGTCTCCACCGCCTCGCACGCGCACATCACCTATCCCACCGTGCAGGCGATGGACCGCAGGGGCTGGGTCCACCGGGACGTGCGTACCTCCCTCTTCGTCGGCCAGCAGCTGTCCCTCACACCGGACGGCGAGGTGGCTCTGCGGGCTGCGCAGACAGCCTCCTCCCGGGTGTCCGCCGCGCTCCACCGCAGCAGCACTGGTCCCGCTGCCAACTCAACTCCCGTGGCCACGCCGGCTGCTGACCGAGCGCCCCAGTCCTCCGTCCACTCCCGAACCCGTTAACCGGAGCACGGCCATGTCCTCCCCGTCGATGACCTCCGCCTCTGCGACGACCACCGGCGTCGATCCGCAGCGCGTCGAGAACGCACTCCAGCAGCTCGCCCCGAAGTGGACCACCGCCTTCGTCCACACCCTCGCCAAGTACGGGCCGCAGATGCGCGTACGCGACCTCAGGCACTACTTCCCGTCGATCGGTCAGCCGTCCATCAGCAGGCGGCTGGCCGCCATGAAGGATGCCGAACTGGTGGCCCATGAGGCCGAGTTCGATCCGATGGCGCCCTACCGGCTCACCCGTCGGGCGCTCACCCTGGGCCCGGTGTACCGCGCCGTGGCCCAGTGGTCCTCGGACCACGTCGACCGAGGGCCCCGAGGGCGGCCCGAGCGAATCGAGGACGCCCTGCGCCTCCTTCGGCCGGTCAACACCACGAAGGTCGTCCAGCTGCTGGCCGAGAACGACAGCATGCGCTTCACCCACATCGCCGAAGCCGCCGGCGTGTACGAGCAGCTGCTGACGCCCCGCCTCGCCCGGCTCCAAGCCGATGGCCTGGTCATCCGTGCCGGCGACCGCCACGGCGCCCCGTACGCCCTCACCGGTGCCGGACGGTCGCTCGGGCCGGTCTACGCGGCCGTGCAGCGCTGGGAGGACCGCAACACACCCGCGCCAACTACGTCGGCGCCGACCGCCGTTCGAACCCTCAGCGGCCCGGCGAACGGTGCGGACGGCCTCCGAACCGCGGCGGCACTTCGGCGCACAGCAGTGCCGGCTGCTCTGTTCAGCCACTCCGCACAGCCGCACCCGCGCGTACCCGCCGCCACGGCCCCCGGTCCCGCTCGCGGCCGGTGAACTCCGTGACCCTACGGCCCAGACCCGGCCGCAGCCCTCCCCGGGCTCGCGCGCCCCCAGGCCCCCGTCATGGATAGCGCGCGAGCCCGCTCCCCGATCACCGCCAGGAGCGCCCGTGCCCACCCTCGCCTCCCTCCCGCCCGAGACCGCCCTGCTCGTCAGCCCGGTCCACCTCGCCGGTCCCGGCGACTCGCGCCTGATCACCGATCCGCTGGACGCCTCAGCGGACTGGGACAAGGCCACGACACCCGCCGGTGTCCTCTACGTCAGCACCTGCCGGCGCGTCCACATCGCCCACCTGCCCGACAGCGAGCACGGGGGCTGGGCCGTACGCGGCCACCACGCACCGTCCGCCGAGCCCCTCTGGGGAGCCACCTTCGGCCACGGCACACCGGCCGAGATCACCGCCGCCTTCACCACCGCCCTGGTCGACGGCCTGCGCAGCAACCCCCGCTACTACTACAGCGGCGGTGTACGCCAGCCATCCGGCAGCCCGGCCGCCGTCCTGGACGACCGCGGCTGGCAGCCGACCCCGGCCAAGGGGTACCACGACCAGGTCTCCCCCGACGGCCGTGCCGCCTACCGCCACCGGCTGGGCTGGCAACCGCACGAGGCCGAGCTGGACGGCGCGGCCCCGGGCTCCTGGGCCATGGCCGGCGGTATCCACGAGGCCCGATGGCAGGCGGAGTTCACCATCAGCGTCCCCTTCTACCCCCTCACCCGCGCCGCACTCGCGCTCAGCAGTGCCGAGCCCGTGAAGCGGCGTCTCGGCGAGATCCCCCCGCGCTGCCTGCCCCACCTCACCGCGCGACCCGCCGCTGCCCCAGCCCAGCCACGGCGCCCTGCCGTCCGGCCCCCGGCCGCTCCTGGCACCCCGCCACCCGCAGCAGCCCCAGCCATGGCCGCGCGGCGCCGCTGACCCTTCCCGAGAGGTACCTCATGCCTGCACCTGCCTTTGCTCGGCCCCGCGAGTACAGGGTCGAGCCGCGCTTCCTCGCCGGCCCCACCCACACCGGCGACCCCGGACTTCAGCCGCTGCTCGACGCCGGCTGGGCGACCAGCATGGACGAGCTGGGCAGCGTGTTCATCAACTCCCCCGACCAGAAGCTCCGCCTGGGACTACAACCCGACGCCGAGTTCGGCGAACTCTGGTCGATCAGCGCGCACTCGCACGCCTTCGCGCCGCCCGATTGGCTGGTCACCTTCGACTCCTACACACCGCCCGAGATCGTCGGCGACTTCACGACCGTCCTCGCCACCTCTCACGCCCAAGGTCCCGACGCGTTCCTCTCCGGCACCGCCAGCACCGGGACGGCTGCGTCCGACCCGCTCCTGCAGGCCGGCTGGCACATGGACCCCGGCCCACCTGATCTCGCCTTCCGCTCCCCCGACAACCTCGTCACACTGCACCGGCGGCTCGGGCACCTGCGGCACGAGGCCGAGATGTACGGCAACACGGAACGCTGGCTGCTCGAGGTCGGACCTCCCGGTCACCGCTGGTACGCCACCGCGTCCTCCCACGTCCCCGACCAGCTCCTCGGCGCGCTCACCGCCGCCGCTACCAACCCTGCCCCGGTCAACCGCTACTGGCGACCCGCCGACCTGGACCACCTTCCCGCCCAAGCCACCGCGACACCAACGGCGCTCAGCCCGCTGGAGGTGGCACGCATCCAGGCCGCCACCGCCCGCTCGACCACCACACGCCGCCCCGCCACCGTGCTCGCCTACACCACAACCAGCCGTCCGCCCGCCCCGCAGCCAGCCCTGGCCGGGCGCACCCGCTGACTCCGCCCCCACGATCTGAAAGGCCATCCGGTGTCCGACGCCACCGCTCTCGACCACGCGAACGCGATGATCGAACGGGCCTGGGGCCAGCCCGTCGAGGTCCTCGACCGGCGGGCTGTCCGCAGTCCCGGTGATGACCCGCTCCTGACCTCGGTGATGCACACCCGCGACGATCTCTCACGCACCGACTGCGACGTCCGAACCTTCCGGGACCGCCTTCACGCGCTCACCCGGCCCGACCGCGTCGTGGAGTTCTACAACCTCAACCGGATCACCGAGACGGCGACCGACCTACGGGTGGCCCACGCCGAGTGCAACACAGCGCTCCGGTCGATCCGCCACGTCATCGACGCCCGGGAAGCCGCGCTCAAGGCGGGCGCCGACCCGAGGGCCGCCCTCGTCCAGGCTGCCACCGCCCGCTCCACGCAGGCGCCACGCCACCTCGGGACGCCGCCCCGCCAGCCAACCCCGCCGACCGGGACCGGCACCGCTTCCCCCGGCCTGCCCCGCAGGTAGGCCGCTCAGTCCCCGGCCACGTCGCGGTGGGCGCCCGGATCAACGGCGCCCACCGCGCGGGCCAGCTCCTCCAGCGTCATCTCCACCCGCAGGCCGTCCGCCACGCGCGACTCGGCCGCGCGCTCCTGTGCGAACTCGGCAGCGGTCTTCGTCCGCACCGCCCACTGCCCGTCAGCGATCATCACGATGTCGCCCATCGTCAACGGCCGTCCCGCCGCCCGGGTCTTGCGCTCCAGCGCCGCGCCCTCCCGGCCTCTGCTTCGCTCCACCACGGTCGTCCCCCTTCAACCCTGTTCAGCCGCATACCGCGACCACCTTGCAGCAAGCGAGTACGCCGATCCATTCCCGCTCCGACCTCCCGGCACCGACCGTCGCGGTCCAGTTCGCCCACGGCAGACCGGCAACCCCCGGAAACGACTACGTAGTTCGGCATGCCGCATGCCAACGTACGGGTGTCGGGAAAACCGCAGGTCAACGAAGGGATCGCCCCACATGAACACCTCCAGCAGCCTCCTGCCCGCCCCTGTCCACCCCACCGTCGAGGACCGCTCCTGGCTCTCCTCCGACCACTGCGCGGGGCCCGTGCTCGAGCTGCTCGGCTCGCTCGGCTGGCCGGTCGTCGCCACCCCGGAGGCCAACATCCACATCACCAGCCCGGACGGGCGGATGTACGTCGGTTGGCTGCCGGAGGACCCGGGCGCCTGGCAGCGCGGCGTCGTCTGGCAGGTGCGGGTCCAGCCCGGTGACGCCCCCGCGTGGACCCAGGAGTTCGGCCTCCACACCCCGTCCGAGGCCGTCGCCGGATTCCTCACCGCGCTGATCGCCGTCCCCACCCGCTGACCCAAGTCTCCCGACGCGCGGACGTCCCAACCACGGCCACTCCGCCTCGACGACCCCGTCGCACACGGCATCGAACGCAACAGCGTCGGCATCACCGTGATCAACCCGCTCATCAACTGCGCGACGCCTTCAGCCTCTCCGTGATCCCGCGACCCGCCGAGGAGCCGGAGATCGGCTTGCCCAGAGCGTCCGGCGGCGTGCTCCCCTGCCGCAAGCACCTCGACATCGCCGCACCGGCGCACGCCGCCGAACCCCACACCCCTCCGAAAGGACCCCACCCTTGAAGCTGACCGTCGACCTCAACCGCATCCCCGGCCCGACCATCGCCTTGGCCGGCCTGATCGACGCCTGCTCAGGCCAGGCGAACCCCACCACCTTCGCGGTCAGCCTCTGCCTGACCGCCAGCGGCCTGCTGCTCGCCCTCGACGACGTCCACGAACGGTCCCTGCGCCGCGACCGGAAGGTCATCGCCCACATCGCCAAGCTGCCCGACGGAGCCCGCGTGCACCAGATCGGCACCGCGCTGAGCCTGGAGGACCGCTATGTCGTCAGGTCGCTCGACCGCCTCACCGCCGACGGGCTCGTGGTCCACGAAACCGAGGGCGAGTCGCTGCCGATGCGCACCTACCGGCTGGCCGACTGACCCCCGCCGCCCCCCAACTTCCCTCCCATCCAAGCCCCTTGGAGAACCTTCATGCCCGAGCACCTCACCGTCAGCCACCTGCTCGCCCAGCTTCAGCATGTCGACCCGAACCTACGCCTACGGCTGGCCGTGAACCCCGACTGGCCATTCGCCCACTACATCGGCACGGACGTCATCGTGCGCGACGGCATGGCGTTCATCGCCGAGGACGGCCAGGAGGGCTACCTGCCGGCCTCCGTCCGCGAGGAACTCGCCTGGTCCTGACCACCATCGCCTCGGTCCCGAAGAAGGAGCAGCACATCACCTCCCACGCCGACCTCAGAACGCCCCGTCCACTCGACCACCTCGCCGTACGACCGATGCCGCCCGGGGTCCGCGGCGCCCTCGTCCACCGCGCCCCCACCTCACCTGAGCAGCCCATCAACGTCTTGTGGCTGCCCGCTGACGCCCCGTGCCTCCCCCACGGCCGCATCAGCCTGCGCTGGGAACCGGCCGCCGGCGCGGGCTGGGACGTCACCGCCCGTCTCGGCCTGGCCACCACCGAGGTCCACCTCGCCACCTGGCGCGCCGCCCCCGACGACTGGCCCCGCCTCGTCCACCCAACGGTCCACGAGGTCACCGGCCTTTGCTCCGCCCTCGCCGTCGCCACCGCCGCACTCAACCTCGCCAACCGCCTCGCCGAGTCCTGACCACCACCAGCAGAAGGCCGCCCCCGCGCCGATCCGGCAGGGGCGGCCTTGCCGTGCATCCACTCCCTCGGGCAGCACGTAGCCTCGTCACCGAGCAACCGAGGGGGACACCATGGCCGACGACCAGCAACTCTGGGGCTACCCACAGGTCGCCGCTCACCTGGGCATCAGCATCGGGGCTGCCCGCAGCCGCAAGAGCCGGGGCGCACTCCCCGCCCCCCGACGACGACACCATCCCGGACCGACCCCGCTGGAAGCCCTCCACCTTCCAGAACTGGAAGCCGGTCAGCCGAGGCTTCCGCAGCGACCTCCACAGCACTCCCAAGCCAGAGAGCCCCACACCGAGCTGACCTTCGAGCAAGGCCGGACGGTAGAAGGGAAGCCCCCTGCCCATGACCGACCGCCTCGGCCGACGACTCACCGTGCTCCTCGCCTGCTGCTGCCACGCGGCCCTCGGCGCCGCCGTCGCAATCATCGCGGCGACCCGCGACGCCTACGCGGTACCGCGCTCGGGCTGCCCGCCACCGGCGGCAGCGCGCTCAGCGCCCACCGCCTCGTGCGGGCAGTCGACATGCGGACCGACCAACTCATCCCTCAGCGCCTCCAACAAGCCCCAGCACTTGGCACCGCCGCCCTGGCCGCTGGTGGGCGACGATTCGAAAGACGCCATGGGACGGTAGGTGATTTGTCCGCAAGGGACCTTGCGTACCTCGCGTGGGTCGGCTGGCACTACCGTCACCTCGCGCGGCTCCTCGGGAAGCCCTGCCAAAGCGATCACCGGTGTGGTTGGCTCATCTCGGCACAGTTGAGACAGGCATACGAAAGGGGCGGGACGTGGCAGACCCGGAGCAGGAATTCAGGGAGACCTTCGCACAGGAGATGGCGGACCTCATCGCGAACCCGCTCCTCACTGTCGAAGACGTCCGGGGCGCCCTCCTGGGTATCGCCGAAAAGCTGGGCACCGCCGAGGATGTGGCCAAGGACTACTTCGAGGGTGTAGTGGAGCAAATCAACAAGGGCGGGGACCGCAAGGTCATCGCCGAGGAATTCAAGCAGGCCCTCCTCGCGCTCTGACACACGCCAGTTGCCGCCGGACGGGACAGCAGTCCGGCACGGGGATGGGCGGGCGGGCCACTGCGACCCGACCGCCCCTCTCTGCTTCAGCACGTCGGCCGTGCGCGCGGACTGCGAGTCGATCGGCCCCGCGCTCGGGTCGGCATTCCTGCCGTCGCGATGCAACACCGCTCGTTATGCCGGCGGAGAGCACTTATTCCTGGAGCGTCGTATTGGTCTGGCAGCCCCCGGGAGAAGTTCACCCACCAACTCCCAATATCTCCTGGCCAGTCAGACAGCCGCTCTCGGCCCCGACCAGCCAGCCGTCTGCATCGACACGCTCCGCAAGGTCCTTCCCAAGGGCGTGGCGCTGGACGGCCTGCATAAGGACCAGCCTCCCAACGAGGCGAGTGCGCCGACCCACTGAGGTTGGCGCGACTCTTCGGCATCACGGAACAGACCGCCATGCGCTACGTCGCCGCCTACCCGGAGCGCATCGCCAAGCTGCCGCGGTGGCGCAGCTCCTGGCGGCCGAACTCGCCTGTGGGACCACCGCTTGGGGTCCGATCCGCGGCCAGATAGCATAGAGCGACCTGACGGCTAGTCAGATCTACCGGCCCTGTCGCGCAACCTGCGCGAGGCAGCCTTTCACCCCGGGAGTTCATGTGTCGACCATCAACGTGCTAGCGCCTGAATTCCCCGAGTCTCAAGGGGATGGCACCCTCTTGAAGTGGATCTACCAGGTCGGTGAGCGCGTCAAGCACGACGACATCATTGTCCAGGTCGAGACCACCGATATCATCTTTGACGTGCCTGCGGGTAAGGATGGCACTCTGAAAACGGTCCTGGTGAACGACGGCACACGTGTCACCCCGCAGCAGGTCATCGCGACCATCGAGTTCTGACCGCCTCTCAACAAGGCCGGCGATTCACACGTCGCCTCAGTCCCGAACCGGGTGCCGGACCGTCTGATGTCGCCGCTGCTGCTCCAGCACGACCTGCGAAGGTACCGCATCCTGGCCCAGCTGAAGTCGGCACCCGGCCCCCTGCCAACTCTGCAGCGAACCCGGCGGCACACCTCTCGGTGCCGAACAGCCTGGATCCCGGGCTGTTCGGCACCTTCGTGGGCGTTGGAGCGGGAGGAGGAACCCGAACGGCCGCTTATACCGGCGGAGAGCACCTACGCCTGGGCTGTCGTATTCCTGGGCTCCGCGCGATGGGGGTGTGCGCTGAACCGGGGCGACGATACGGCCACATGCTCGTTGGACTGGTGAGAAGACGCCGAAAGGCAGAGACGGAGGAGCAGCGTGAGTTCGTTCACCCCTCCCGTGCCGCCGAGCTTTCGTGAGGCCAGCGGCCGGGTCCGGCTGGCGAAGGTGGTCACCGAGGTGATGTCGCCGGCCTATCTGGCGACCGTGTTGGTGGTGCTGACCGGATGGCGGAGCGCAGGGGTGCGGGGGCTCGGCTGGGGGGTGTTCGCGGCTGTGTTCATCGGTGCGATTCCCGTCGCCGTGGTTCGGCTGGGCGTGCGCGGCGGGTGCCTGAGCGACCGCAACATCCGCGTGCGGCGGCAGAGAATCCTTCCCCTGCTCGCGAGTGTGGCGTCGGTGCTGGTGTGTCTCGTGGTCTGCCGGGTGTGGGGGGCACCGGGCGGGGTGCTGGCCGTGGCTGCCGCGGTCCTGGCGGGTCTGCTGGTCGGCGTCGTACTCACCGTCTGGTGGCAGGTGTCGGGGCACACCGGGCTCGCGAGCGCCGCGGTGCTGATCGTCGTACAGCTCTACGGGTCGATCTCGTTCCCGCTGTTTGCCCTGGTGCTGGTCAGCGGCTGGGCTCGCTGGGTACTGAGGGCGCACACCGTGCCCCAACTGTGCGGGGGCGTCGCTGTGGGGGCCGTGGCGGCAGCCGTTTTCGCTCTGCTGCGCTGATTCCCGTTGCGATCGCGCCAAGCCTGCCGCTTCAGTCGGCTGCGGCGAACGGATGACTTCCGCTGCGAGGCCCTGGCCAGACTCGTTGAATCCGTCAGATGCCTGGTTTCCGCGAGCGTGACAAGTGCTCCTCCCGGCACGCGGATGGGTGATGGGCATGGATTCGAGGTCGCTAGGGGTGGGCACAGCGACAGGCGTCGCCCCGCTGGCCTTCGGTGAGCTCTACGCTCGTCTGGACCGGCTGGCGGCGGCCCACGCCGCCCCGCCCGCAGACCTGGCGAGGCCCGTCCCTCTCCCCTCGGCCCTGACGCAGGCCACGGCGCCCGGCTACCGCTTCGCACGGCAGCTTGACAGCGCGGGCATCGACGACCCGCAGCTGCGGGCTGCGTTCGCCCTGTGCAGGGCGTGGACGTGCCGGTTCAGTACGTCGATGAAGTACGGAATCAAGCTGGCGGCCCCAGCGAGCCGCCCCCACCTCTACAGCATCTACGCCTTCGCCCGGTACACCGACGAGATCATCGACGGCTCGGCCCCCCTCCCGGCGAAGCTGGCCGAGCTGCGCCGCTGGACCGACGACGTACGGGCCGGTGTGACCACGGGCCGCGCCCAAGCCCCGATCCTGCGGGCCCTGCTGCACACCATGGACACCCGCGGCCTGCCGCTGACGGATCTGACGGCCTTCCTCAAGGCCATGTTCAACGACGTCGACACCACCGCACGGTTCGAGACGTTCACCGACCTCCAGGACTACATCCGGGGCTGCACAGTCGTGCCGATCCTGCTGCTCATGCGGGCCCAGCAGCCACTGGACCGGCAGGCCGTCGACTGCGTCACCACTGTCTGCCTGGCCGCGCATCTCGCCGGGCAGATCCGCGACGTCCACGACGACGCACGCGCCGGCCAGCTCTCTTTCGCCGAGGAGGAGCTCCGCGCGTTCCAGGTCACGCCCACAGACCTTCGACGCACGGCCGCCACCCCCGAGGTCCGGGACCTGATCCGGTTCCAGACGGACCGCGCTGCACAGCTCTGCGCCCAGGGCCGGAGCGGGCTGGGAGCCTTGGAACAGCCCGCCCGCCGGGTTGCCGCCACGATCCTGGCCATGACGGAATTCACCATCCGCCGCATCCGCCGAGCCGATCACGAGGTCCTCGACGGGGGCATGGGCATCAGCCGCGCCCGCAAGCTCGCAACCGTGGCCTCGGTCTACCTGCGGCACCGAATCCCGGATGGTGGCCTGCAGAGTGGTGTCGGTGGCAGTCATGGTGCCCCCTGTTTGAGGCTGCCCGGAGTCGGCGACCGGTCTGGCCGGGTCCCCGCCGACCACGAGTGATCTTGCCATGACTGGCCGTCAGGGGGCGTCCCCGATGGTGGCCACACCCCGGTGGCTGCCCGCTGCACGCGGGTTCCCACTATGGCCGACGACGGATTCCGGTCACACGGAGGCGCCGAGCGGTGGCCCGCTACGACGGGCTTCGAGGTAGCCCGTCCAGTCCCGGCCGCCGCGCTTGCCCCAGTAGACCGCCGTGGTGATGTGCAGGTCGAGCAGTTCGCTGACCACCGGCGCCGGGAGGTCCTGGGCGAGGGTGAGGGCCGCGGTGTTCCGGGCGGCTCGGACCTCGATACCGTGGGCGACGAGCCGCTCGCCGAGCCGGTGGGCGCTGACTGGGCGGCCGGGCAGCGCTCCCGGGAACAGCCACTCGCGGGCGTCTGTGCCATCGTGATGCCGAGTCAGCTGGCGGGGGCGGCTGAGCGCCTGGGTGCTCACCAGTCGGGCGAGGGCCGGCGGCAGCGGAGCAGGCTGGCCTCCGAAGGAGACAAACGCCTGATCTCCGGCGTGGGTGAAGTCCCGCAAGGCCAGTCGCGCGATGCGGGTCACCTTGGCACCGAAGAGCAGTAGCAGCGCGCCGGCGACCCGGACGTCGTCGGGGAGGCCCTGGTCGTGGACGCACCGGTGCAGCAGCTCCACGTGGAGGTCCTCGTCGAGGAACGTCACCGCCTGGCTGTTGGGCATCGTGGGGACGCTGAGTTCGCTGCTGAGCTTGTGGCGGGCGGTCCAGCGCAGGAAGTCGCGCAGCCGCAGGCGGGTGGTCGTCCCTTCGGTAAGCCACCGGTCGACGTCGTGCTGGCCGGCCCGGTCGAGGGTAAGTGGCTGTTCACGGCGTTCACCGGGAGTGAGGACCACCGTCGCGGGCTGGTGCTCGATGGGGCCTGGCTGCGGCGATGGGCGACTGCCTGGCGGTTCGACGGTGACCAGGTCGTCTGGCCGGTGCGGGACTTGGCGTCGGTGCCGGTGCTGGAGTCGCAGCCGGTCCGCCAGCTCACCTGGCGGGCGAGGCACCGGCACCGGGCTGGAGTCCATGGTCTCGACCGGCCGGCAGCACGGGTTCGAATCGCTGGAGGAGCGGGACCTGCTTCAGGCACTGGACTTCGTGCAGGTCCGGGAGGTGCTTCCGCAGTCGTTCCGCCTCGATATCACCTCACCCTCCGTAGTCACGACTGCGAAGGCCGCCAACCCAGCAGTTCCAGAAACCGCCAACTACCACTTCCAAATCGTGCAACCACCTGCACGGACTGCAGATTCAGCCGCCAACTACGCCTTCCAGTCACACCTCGGCCGATCCCCCGGTAAAGTCCCAGCACACCACCATGCGCAGCGCATGCCGGATGTTGCATCCGATGCAATACCGCGCATTAGTCCAGGTAGAGCCCTGCGAAGATCCCGTCGTACCCGAGGGCTACCCGCGCCTCGTCGAGTGTGGGGTAGTACGTCCAGCTCGGGTCGACGAGCATGTCGTCGAAGTCCTTGCGGGTGATCTCCGGTTCGAGCCATTCGTTCGCGCAGCGGCAACGGATCCAGACTCGGCGGCCGTGGTTGATCAGCAGCCAGTCGCGCTGGCCACGGCAGGCTGAGCAGATCACTGGGATGCCCTGCATCGCCAGCTCGTGCGGGCACTGCGCGCAGCGGACGGCACTCGGTCCGCCGGGCGGCTGTGTCTCGTACTGCAGTTGGAGCAGTGGGTCACTGCCGGCCGGTGGCGGGGTGATGGGTGCGGTGGGGGCGGTGTGGGGCTTCTCGGTGGTTCTGGGCACGGGTTCTCCGTTCGTGGTGCTGGTTCTTGCGTAACAGTCGGTGGAGCTAGGTGTCGAGGGGTTTCCGGGGGTACTGGCCGGCGGTCAGCGGCGTGGTGTCGGGCGGCGGGTGTCGGTGGCAGGTCGGGGGGACGGCGGTGTGGTGCGGATGCCGGTCCGGGCGGGTGCGGCCTTGGTCCGGGCGGTGCCGGCTACCGGCACGGCGGGTTGCCCGGGGATGGCGGGGAGGTCGGCGATGCGGCGGATGCGCCATACGAGGACGTCGGTGGTGCTGCGCGCGGTGTCGAGTTCGCGCCAGGAGGCGGCTTCCTCCAGGAGGGCCTTGGGGTCGTGGCCGGCCTTCTCGGCTTCGGCGAGGGTGGCGGCCAGGGCGTCGTGCTCGGGAGTGGTGCCGGTGCGGGTGCTTGGCTCGCCGAGGGCGGTGCGGATGGTGGTTTCGTGGCGGCGGCGTTCAGGCTCGGGGAGGGCTCGGCCGTTCTCACGCATCGTCCGCATGGGGGTGTTGGCGGCCTGCCGGTAGGCGGCGCGCAGGTGGTGGGCGGCCTTGCTGGAGGCGGCGGCCTGCTGGGCGTGGCCCCGGGCGGAGTGCCAGCGGGCAGCCGCCAGTGCGAGCAGGACGAGTGTGGAGACGACCATGGCGGTGGTGCCACCGTCCTCTCCCTTTCCAAGTGCACTGCCAGCGTGGACGATTCCGCGGGCTGCCGATCGAAGAGCACGGATGTCGGCGCTCTCCGCACGGACGTGGCTGCGGGTGGCTCGCTCGAAGGCGCGAGCTGCGGCTCGTAGTTCGGCGCGGGTGGCGGTCGGAGAGGTCTGGGCGAGGGCGTCGAGGAGTTCGCCGGCTCCGATGAGCTGCGCGGCGGCCTCGTCGTCGTCCTCGTCGAGCACGGCGACGACGTGGTCCGCGATGCCGGCGGCCTCGCGTCGGACCCTGGCGGGAGCGGACCAGCCAGTGCGTACCGACGAGGTTCGGGGCTTCGTGGTGTCAGCGGGTCCGTCGGCCAGGCGGCGGCGGATCCGTGGCAGGGAGAGGTCGGGGGCGAGTTTGGATCCGGAGAACCAGATGGGCTCGTCGCTGGCGTTGCGGTCGCCGGGCAGGGCGACGTTGTAGCCGAGGATGTCGCCCGACGGGGCGGGCCGCAGCTTGACCCTCAGGCCGGCCGCGCGGAGGCGGGTGAAGAACTCGTCTTCGGTGGCGGCTCCGGCGACGGCCTGGCGGACGGCTTCGCGCAGCCTCTCGCGTGGGGTCTCGGTGTGGCCGGTTCGCTCGGCTTTCCAGCGTTCCTGACTGGTCGGGGCCTGGGCGGCGGTGCCGTCGCCGGGGTTGAGCTGGCGCAGGCCGTACTCCTTCTCGATGAGGCGGGCTTCGGCTTGGGCCTTGGGGCGGTCGAAGCTGAGGTTGGCGAGGCGGCCGTCCTGGCGCACCAGGGTGGCGGCGATGTGGATGTGGTCGGGTGCGTGGCGGACGACGATCCAGCGGCAGGCGGCGGTGTCGCCTTCGGGGGCGATGCCGGTGACGTGGACGATGCGGCGGGCGATGACGGCCCATTCGGCGTCGTCGAGATGGCGGTCGCCGGGGGCGGTACGGACCGAGCAGTGCCAGAGTTTGGCGGCCGGTGCGCGGTCGCCGATGGCCTGGACCGGCTGGTCGAGTTGATTGGCGAGCTTGGCGACCTCGTGAGGTTCGGGGTTGGGGCCCGGGTCGGGGGCGAAGTCGTTCCAGGAGGCGACGAGGTGCTGGTGGGTGTGTTCTTCGTGCTTGCCGGGGCCGAAGAGGTAGTCGATGAGGGGGAAGCTGCGGTCGGTGCCGATGCGGATCTTGGGGATCACCGGCGGACCATCCAGGCCACCGCCTCGTCGACCGCGTCGATGGAGGCTTCGACGCGGGCCATCAGGTGTCGAAGGCCGGAGCCTGGCTGGCCGCCGGCGTTGACGTAGTGGGCGAGCTGGTTCAGGTTGTTGCCGACGGCGCCGAGCTGGCGGTTGGACTCCATGAGTTCCTGGATGCCGCGCCGGTAGTCGGCGACAGCGGCGGTCGGGTCGGTGCTGGTGGCCGCGGCGATGGCGGCGGCGGCCGTGTAGCCGCCGGGGGCGAGTTCGGCTTGGTGGGCGGCGTGCTGAAGGAGCGTCCACTCGGTGTCGCTGAAGCGGGGGCAGAGGCGGTTGGTGCGCGGCGTGCTCTGGCGAAGGCGGCGGTGGGTGGCTGCGCGGACGGCTTCGGCGGTCGGCTGCTGCTGCGGTTCCTCCCTTGTGGTCGGCACCCCTGGGCCGACTCCCCGGTTGGTGGCAGGCCCCCCTGGGTCTGCCACCAACCGGGGTGCCTCCGCCCCCTTCGGGGTGGGGGCGGGGTAAGGACTCCTTACCCCATAACTTGCTCCGCCAGGAGGCTGATCGCGGTCACTGTCCGGTCCCGGGGTGGTTGCGGCCTGGCCGGTGCCGGTCATCGGGTCGTCTCCGTGTCCCGCTGCTGGATGTCGCGGACGAGGTCCTCGATCCAGTCGATGGCCAGGACCGGGTGGTGGAGGGTCCAGGGGCGGGTGTGCCGGCCTCGTTGGACGGTCCGGGTGCCGTCGGAGCCGGTTTCGACGTGGTGGAGGTGTCCGCGCTGGTGCAGGACGGTCAGCCAGGAGTCCGCCTCGGTCCAGGTGGCGGGGGTGGTGCGCATGGCGGGGGCTCCTGTTCGGTGGTGTGCGGGGCGGGTGACCGGCCGGGGTGACCTGTCCTGTCACCCCGGCCGCTCGGTTGTGGTCAGTTCTGGTTGGCGGTGACCGGCTGGCCGTGCTGTTCGCGGAGCTGGGCCATCAGCTGGGTCAGGGTGTCGCTGGACAGCGGGATCCTCTGACCGCGGATCGCCTCGGCGACCACCTTGCGGGTCAGCTTGTCCTCTGCCCTGACCGCATCGCGGGCGATCTCCAGCAGTTCCTCGGTGTCCGGGTCAGCGCGCCGGTCACCGCTGTCCCGGTCAGCCGGGTCGGTGCCCTGCGGCCGCGTGACCGAAGCCCTGACCGGCTGACCTGCGGGACCTGCGATGCTGACCGACTGGCCAGTGCCCGGCCGCACCTTGGCCGGTCGGTCACTGACCGCCGAGGCACTGTCCGGCTGACCGCCCAGGTCAGCGCGGTCGGTCGCCCTGACCGGCTTGGCCAAGGTCAGCCTCGGCCGGTCAGTAGGTGCGGTGACCCAACCGCTGACCGGCTGACCGGCGCCGGGGTGACCGGCGGTCACCTTCGTGCTGTCCGTACCGCCGGTGAGCGCGGTCACCGGGTTGTCCCGGTCAGCGGGAGCAGTGACCTGACCGAGGTCACCCCGGTCACCCGGGCTGACCTGGTCAGTACTGGTGGCCGTGCCCCGGGCGATGAGGATGTAGAGGTGGACGGCGCCGGCCAGGGCGAGCGGGGCGATGGTGGACAGGACTGCCACCACCACGTCGCTCAGCCGCAGGCCGCCGGTCGTCGCGCTCTGCTGGTTGAGCCTGACCGCGTGCAGGGCGTTCGCCCACAGGCTCGCGGCGGTCGCCGCGCCGAACAGCGTCCAGCAGTAGGCCCGTGCGGGCAGTGGCGCGTAGCGCATCACCAGCAGGGCACGCACCCCGTAGGCGATGAACCCGTCGATCACGAGCGGGAAGATGAAGGTGAGCAGGCCCCGGACGTGGATGGCGACGGCCATCTGCTGCAGTGCGTCGTACGACAGCGCGCATCCGGCGGTGCCGAGGACGATCACGACGGCCCGGTCCCAGCCGGTGACGCGTGCAGTGCCGGGTGCGGTGGCGGTGGCGGTGCTCATGCCGCCGTCCCGAAGTCGTCGCGCTCCAGGTGGTCCTGGGCAGTCCGGGACCGCTTGCCGGCCCTAGCCGCCTGCTGCAGCTCCCGGTTGCGGATGGCTCGGCGGGTCTGGCGCAGGAGCTTCAGCGCGTGCTCCTCGGTGATCTTCAGGAGCCAGGCGAGTCGCTCGACCGTGACGCCCTGGCGGTGCCCGGCGAGGACCACGGCGCGGCGCTCGGCCTTGGTGAGGTGGATGTCGCGCCCGGCGAGAGTGGCGTTGACGCGGGCGTAGTCCAGGCGCTTTGCGATCTTCTCGTGCAGGGGGGCTCGTTCCTCCTGGGTAAGGCCTCCCCGGATGCCGTGGGTCTCGTTGCCTTCAAGCGCGGCGTCGAGGCAGGCGAGGCGGACGGGGCACTGGCCGCACAGCGACAGGGCGGTGGTGATCTTCTCGGTCTCGTCGGGCTCGGGGAAGAAGGTCTCCGGGTCGACGGGGTTGTACTCGCTGGGGTGGCAGACGGCCTGGTCCTGCCAGGTGTGGTCGCCGAGCGACCGGTAGCGGGCAGGGCTGGTCGTGGTGGTCATGCGGGGTTGCTCCGATCGCTCTCCGCGTGCGGCGGCGTCGGCGGAGAGGTGCGCTTGTCGGTGAAGGGTGAGGCGGCGCGCCGGGGGCGCGGCCGAGGCAGCGGCGGGTCAGGCGGCGCGCTGGAGGCGTCTGCGGTCGACCGGCTCGAACTCGACCCGTGTGGTCATCTGCCGCAGGCGTGAGGCGACGCGGTCGCCGAGGTAGGCGCGGAGTTCACCGATCGCCAGGTTCGTGGTGATCAGGGTCGGCAGGCAGTGGTTGTACCGGCGGTTGATCAGCCGATAGGTCTGCTCTTCGACGAACTCGCTGGACTTGGCGGCGCCGAGGTCGTCGAGGATCAGCAGCGGCACCCGACTGTAGGCCGCCAGCACCTGCTCGCTGTCCGTGCCGGCGCTGGGCCGAAGCTCGGCGTAAAGGTCGGCGGCAGTGGTCGCGCGCCAGCGCACGCCGATGCCGGCCTGCACCAGTGCGCGGACCGCGCCGTACGCCTGGTGCGTCTTCCCCGCCCCGACCACCCCGGCCATCAGCAGGCTCGGGCCAGTGGTGAGCTGTCGGCGGGCGCCGATGCTCGGGGCGACGGCCTGGTCGGCGACCTGCCGTACCCAGGCCAGGACCTGCGGGTGCGTTGCGACCGCGTCTCGGTAGCGCGGCGGCATCCCGGCGGACAGGGCCTGCAGCGGCGAGTAAGGCTCGGCGTCGGCGGGCTGGGCGTTGACGGTGGCCTGGTCGATGCCCCGGGCAGCGAGGATTCGGGCCATCCGGTCGAGCACCGTGGTGCTGTCGGCGAGGGTCTGCGGGTCGCGGCTACGGCGCATCACAGCTCCTCGGCGTAGGCGCTGGCGGCGTCGACCGGGTTGGTCCATGCCTGGTGGGCGGGCACGTTAGGCCGGAATCCCGGCCGGGCCAAACCGCCTGACCGTGCGTTCATGGCGTCGTTGACCAGGCTCGGCAGCCGGGAAGGGTGGCCCTGGAGCTCAGTGAATCGCCGCAGCCCGGCTCGGACGTGCTCCGGCGCGATGCCCTCAGCGAGCAGGGTCTTGATGACCTTGCCGAGGTGGCCGATCACGCTCCCCGGCGGGCGCTCGGCGCAGGCGGCGACGTACTCGCGGATGAGCTGGTTGACCGTGACGGTGGCGGCGGGCGCCTCGCGCCCCGTAGGGAAAGAAGATCCAGGATCCAAGATCCTAGATCCAGGCGCCGAGGGCTCCGGGAGGCTTCGGGGAGCCCTCGGGGAGGCTTCGGCGAAGGCTGCCTGACCTGCGGTTTTCTTCGGCCTGCCGACCGGCTCCCGGCCGAGGTCGAGCAGGCTGTCCGGCGCGGCGTCGGTGGCGGGCAAGGCCGGTGCGGGATGGGCTGACGAGGGCTCGACGGGCCGTTCGAGGGCTCCCGAGGCGTTCGCCGAACTCTCGTCGAATCCTCGGGGAGGGTTCGACGAGACTGCCCCGGCGCGGAGGGGATCCGTGGGGGAAGCGGCGGCCCGCTGGGTGCACGGGCCCTTGCAGGGGCCGCACCGCTCCGGCGCGCAGTGCGGGCAGGAGGGCAGTCGGGACAGGCTCGGCTTGTCGATCTTCTGGTGGCGGTCCCAGGTGATGTAGTGCAGGTAGCGCTTGCCGTCGCAGCCGGTGTAACGGTGGATCAGGCCCGACCGCTCCATCTGCATGAGGTGGCCTTCGACGTCGACCGGCGTCTGGTCAGCGCGCACCACCCAGAGCTTGCCGTAGATGATCGCCGCGTGGTCCTTGTGGCGGCCTCGGTCGTCGCACTCGGTGGCCAGGCCGAAGAAGGTGCGCTCGGCGTAGATGGTCAGCTCGGCGAGCGTCTCGGAGGTGTACGCCTCCGGCTTGACCGGTCGGATCCGCGACATGTCAGCGCCCCCGGCCGGAGGATGCGAGGTCGCTACCGCCGGTGAGGTTGCCGGTCGTGAGGTCAAGCGTGTGCGCCCGGGTCCAGTCGGCGGCCGGCCAGACCCGCAGGATCCAGCGGGCCGCCACCTTGGCAGCGGTGCGGCTCAGCGCTATCGGCTTCCGGGCGGCGTCGGTCGCCCTCGCGTGGGGCTCCGGCCACCGCTTGGCCGGGTCGGTGTGGCTGACGCGGATGCTGGCTGCGCCAGGGACCATGTCGGCGAGGTAGATGGCGAGCCGGTGCTGACGGTCGCCGTCCGGGCAGGCCAAGGTTCCGCTCACTGCGGTGAGCATGCGATACTCCGTTGTTTGCAGGAGCGCGATGCGGCGGTTCTCGTCCAAAAGCCCCGCCGCTCGCGAGTTGTGAATTGGCACCCTTCGGGGCGCTGCCCCGGCGTCCAGGAGTTGGTAGCTCCGGGGCGCCGGTCTCATTTGTCAACGGCCATTGAGATGCCCAGGTGGGTGGCCGTTGGGTGTCCAGGCTGGTGGCCATCAGATGCCCAGGTGGGTGGCCAGTGGTGTTCCTGGGGTGGGGGTCAGTTCAAGGGGACCACTCCCTTCCCGGCGAGGGCCTCGGCGAGGCGGTGTGAGTCGCCAGTGGTGGTCACGAGGTGAGCGTGGTGCATGAGGCGGTCGGTGCTGGCGCCGGCGAGAGTCTTGGGCATGATCGTGTCGAAGCCTGAGGGGTGAATGTTGCTGGTCACCGCGATGGACCGGCGTTCGTAGGCAGCGTCGATGATCCGGTAGAACGCCTCGGCGGCGTCCTCGCCGACCGGCAGCAGGCCGATGTCGTCGATGACGATGAGGTCCGCGCGGCAGATCCGGGCGACGGTCCGGGCGGTGGACCCGTCGACCTTCGACTTCCCGATCGCGGCGCTCAGCGTCTCCAGGGTGAACCAGGACACCCGCAGGTCCTTCTCGATCGCGGCCTGGGCCAGGCCCTCGGTGAAGTGGCTCTTGCCCGTCCCCGACGGGCCGGCGATCACCAAATTCTCGGCGCGGCCGATCCACTCCAGGGTGATCAGGGAGTTCTGGGTGGGTTCGGGGATGGTGGAGTCCTCGGCCCGCCAGGAGCCCAGGGTTTTGCCGGTGGGGAAGTTCGCCGAGTGGCGGCGAAGGCGCCGGGTGGCCGCGTCGCGGCCGGTGACCTCCTCGGCTATCAGCAGCCGCAGGACCTCGGCGGGGTCCCAACGCTGGGCTCGGGCGGTGGCCAGGACGTCCGGGGCCGCTTTGCGCATGTAGGGCAGGCGCATGCGGCGCATGAGTTTGTCGAGTTCCTCGGGGATGGCGGGCGGGCTGGGAAAGCTCATGGGGGTGCCGTTCTCTTGGGTGACGTGCAGTCAGAATGCTGTGGTGGGCGGCGTGTTGGCTCAGCGGCCCAGGGCCTGCCAGCCGATGGTTCCGTTCTGGACGGAGTGGGCCTCGTCCGCGCGCACGACCTCGCCGGCGGGCTTGCTGTCCGCGATGTGTCCCAGGATCGAGAGCAGGTCGTCGTCGGCGAAGCGCCCGGCCGTGGCCGCCAGACCGAGGGCCTGGTCGACTTTGTCGTTGCCCAGGACAGTGGCCAGCTCGACCGCGCGGGCCATCTTGGCGCGGATGCGGATCGCGCCGGCGGGTCCGGCCTCCTTGAGCCAGCGCCCGGCCCCGGGCCCGATGCCCACGAACGCGATCTCCGCCTCCGAGCGCGGCCGCAGCCGCGGCTGGTGAACGCTGCGGCCGTCCGGGTGGTCGGGATAGTGCGCGTCGATGATCTGCGGAACACCCGGGGTGGACAGCTGGTGGCGCCAGATCTCCGACAGGTCCCCGGATTCGGTGCGGGCGGTGATGGAGAGTTCCTCGCCGACGACCCGGCACCACACCCTCGCGCCGGTATAGCCCGGCGGGGTCGAGTAGCGCACCGAGTTGAAGCTGATCGTGCGGTCCGAGCCGACCAGCCTCTCCTCGCCCAGCGCGAGCGCGAGCGGCTCGATGGGCAGGACGTGCAGGGTGGTGCGCTCCACGTCCAGGCGGCTCGCGGGTATCTGCCCGGTCGCCCGGTGACGACGGGAGTTCACCTGCTCGCACCAGGTGCGGCAGGCATCGGTGAGCTCGGCGAAGGAGTCGTAGGCGGGCAACAGGTTCGCATCCGTGGGCACCAGGTCGGCCTTCGCGATACGGACCGTGGCCTCCGCGCCGCCCTTCGACTCGGGGTCGTAGGGCACGCAACTGACCACCTGGCAGCCGTAATGCCGACCCGCGGCGACCATCTGTGGATGACGTACCGGGATCCCGGCGATGTGCTCGACGGTGACCGTCTTCGCGTTGTCCGTCAGTACATACGTCGGCGCCCCGCCAATCCGCCGCAACGCGGTGTCCAGGCAGGCCACCAGCGTGCCCAACGTGCAGTCCCAGACCGGGATCACGACCCGGAACCGCGACCAGGACAGCCACGCGCAGAACAGCCAGGTCCGCCGGCCGCCGATCCGCGGCCCCTCGCCCCAGTCGAACTGCAGCCACCGGCCCGGCTCGGGAATCCAGGGTCGGTACGTCCGGCGCTTGCCCGTCTTCCACGCGGTCTTCGCCGCGTTCACCGCCCGCCTCGTCGAGCGCGCACTTCCCCGGTAGCCCATCTTCACGAGCTTCTCGTGGACCACATCGGCGCGGATCGTCGCCTTCGACTGCTCGACCCACTCCTCGACCTTCTCCAGGAACGCGTCGATCATCTTCGGCCGCGGCTCTCGCTCATAAGGATTGCGCCCGCCGTCGCGGGCCTCGACATACCGCTTGACCGTCTTCGGGTCGTGCCCCGCCAAGCTCGCCGCCGACCAGACCGTCCCGGTCAGGTCGTACGCCTCAAGGATTTCCATGATCTCTCTGTCAGACTTCGTCACAGGACCTCTCCGACCGGTTCGCTGATGCTTCGCAAACACCAGCAAACCGGACGGAGGGGTCTCCTTCGATAAGGAAGCGATCAGGAACACCACAGGTCAGACGGCCATCCACCTGGAATTCCGG
>NZ_JBWXUE010000043.1:0-67081 GCF_057158765.1 Kitasatospora sp. NEAU-69 | reverse complement strand
CAGGGCGATCTGGAAGAGGGGGTGGCGGTTGCGGGTGCGGGGTGGGTTGAGGGCTTCGACGAGGCGGTCGAAGGGGAGGTCCTGGTGGGCGTAGGCGGCGAGGTTGGTGTCGCGGACGCGGTGGATGAGGTCGGTGTAGGTGGGGTTGTCGCTGGTGTCGGTGCGCAGGACGAGGGTGTTGACGAAGAAGCCGATGAGGTTGTCGAGGGCTTCGTCGGTGCGGCCGGCGACGACGGAGCCGAGGGGGATGTCGGTGCCGGCGCCGAGGCGGGTGAGCAGGGCGGCGAGGGCGGCCTGGACGGTCATGAAGAGCGT
Source organism: Kitasatospora sp. NEAU-69 (assembly GCF_057158765.1). NCBI lineage: Bacteria > Bacillati > Actinomycetota > Actinomycetes > Kitasatosporales > Streptomycetaceae > Kitasatospora > Kitasatospora sp. NEAU-69. Next base: position 66,766 of record NZ_JBWXUE010000043.1, on the reverse strand, counting down.
GGCCCGCTCGCTCTGGGCCAGCTCCAGCAGCCTGGCGTGCACACCCGCGTCGAGCGTGAGCGGGACGACCGAGCCCCGGTAGGAGGAGACCGCCGGGCGGGCCCGGTCCTTGGGGACCTCGATCTCCTCCGGCAGGCCGGCCAGCTGCTCGGTCCAGTAGGCGAGCTGACGGTCGATCAGCGTGTCGGGCTGCCCGGCCTCGGCCAGCTGCTCGGCCTGCCACTGCGCGTAGTCGGTGTACTGGACCGGCAGCGGCTGCCAGTCGGGGGCGCTGCCGGCGAGCCGGGCGGTGTAGGCGACGCCCAGGTCGTGGGCGAGCGGGCCCATCGACCAGCCGTCGCCGGCGATGTGGTGCAGCACCAGCAGCAGCGTGTGCTGCGACTCGGCGGCGTCCGCGTCGGTGCTGAACAGCCAGGCCCGCAGCGGGGTTTCGGTCTCCAGGTCGAACGGCCTGCGGGCGGCCTCGTCCAGTCGGCGCTGCACGGACTCGGCGTCCGTCGCGACCACCTTCAGCGGCACCGGCGCGGTCGGCATCACCAGCTGCGTGACGACGCCGTCGCGCTCGTGGAAGAGCGTGCGCAGCGTGTCGTGGCGGTCGGCCAGGTCGTCGAGCGCGGCCGACAGCGCGGCCGGGTCGAGCGCGCCGCTGATGGTCAGCACCAGCGGGATGTTGTAGGTGGCGCTCGGGCCCTCCATCCGCCCGTGGAACCAGATGCGCTCCTGCGCCCGGGAGAGCGGGCTCTCGGCGGAGCGGTCGGCCCGCGCCTCCAGCGGCCGGCGCTGCGCGAGGCCGTTGCCGGCCCCAGCCGGTGCCGGCGCCTCGGTGAGCGCCGCCATCGCGGCCGGGGTGGGCGCCTCGAAGAGGTCGCGCACGGTCAGCTCGCTGCCGAACGCGGCACGCAGCCGGTTGGCGAGGCGGGTGGCGAGCAGCGAGTGGCCGCCGAGCGCGAAGAAGTCCTCCTCGACGCCGACCTCGGGCAGCCCCAGGACGTCCGCGACGAGCGCGCAGATCGCGGCCTCGCGCTCGGTGGCGGCGGCCCGGCCGCCTCCGGCGGCGTACTGCGGGACGGGCAGGGCCTTGCGGTCGATCTTGCCGTTCGGGGTCAGCGGGAAGGCGTCCAGGAAGACCAGCGCGTGCGGGACCATGTAGCCCGGCAGTGACTGCGCGAGCCGCTCGCGCACCGCGTCGGCATCGGCCCGGTGGCCCTCGGCGGCGATCAGGTAGGCGGCCAGCCGCTTGTCACCGGGCCGGTCCTCGCGGACCAGCACGACGACCTGGGCCACCGACGGGTCCGCGGCCAGCGCGGTCTCGATCTCGCCAAGCTCCATCCGGTAGCCGCGGACCTTGACCTGGCCGTCCACCCGGCCGACGAAGTCCACCTCGCCGTCCGGCGTCCAGCGGACCACGTCGCCGGTGGCGTACATCCGCGCGCCCGGCACGTCGGTGAACGGGTCGGCGACGAAGCGGACCGCCGTCAGCTCGGGGTGGCCCAGGTAGCCGCGGGCCAGGCCGGCGCCGCCGATGTACAGCTCGCCGGGCTCGCCGATCGGGACCTGCCGCAGCTGCTCGTCCAGCACGTACAGCCGGGTGTTCTCCATCGGGCCACCGATCGGCACCGAGACCGCGTCCGGGGCGACCTCGGTGACGGTGCGCCAGGTCGAGTACACGGTCGCCTCGGTGGGGCCGTAGACGTGGATCAGCTCCAGCTCGGGGCCCTCGGCGAGCATCCGGCGCATCGCCCGGGTGGAGACCGCCTCGCCGCCGGTCCACAGCGACTTCATCCGGGCCAGGCTCTGCGGGATCTCCTCGACCAGCACGTTGAACTGGGCGGTGGTGATCAGCGCGGAGGTGACGCCGTACTGCTCGATGACGCGGGCGTAGTCGGCGGTGTCCAGCGCGCCGGCGGGGGCGACCACGGTGGTGGCGCCGTTCAGCAGCGGCACCCAGATCTCGTGCGTGGAGACGTCGAAGGCGTGGGCGGAGTGCAGCAGCACCCGGGCGGACTTGCCGTCTCGCCAGCACGCGTCGGTGGCGAAGATGGCCGCCGTGCGCTGGGTGACCGCGACGCCCTTGGGGACGCCGGTGGAGCCCGAGGTGTAGATGACGTAGGCCAGTTGGTCGGGGTGGACCGCGACCTTCGGGTCGCCGGCGGGCAGCTCCCGCAGGCCGTCGAGACCGTCCACCAGCACCACGTTCGCGACCGAGCCGGTCACCTCGTGGTCGGCGTTGGCGGGGTCCACCAGCAGGATCCCGGCGCCGGTGCCGCCGAGCACCAAGTGCATGCGCTCGACCGGGTAGCCGGCGGGCAGCGGCACGTAGGTGCCGCCCGCCTTGACGATCGCGAGGGTGGCGACCACCACGTCCATCGACCGCTGCATCAGGACGGCGACCGAGCCCTCGGCCCGCAGACCGAGCGCGACCAGGCGGTGGGCGAGGCGGTTCGCCCGCTCGTTGAGCTCGCGATAGGTCAGCCGGCCGGCGTCCCCGATGACCGCTGTCGCGTCGGGGGTGGCCGCTGCCTGGGCCTCGAACAACTCCGCGAGGCCGGCGTCGGGGACCGGCACAGCCGTGTCGTTCCATCGGCTCCGGGGACTGTCCGCAAGGTCGGGCATGCTCTGTCACTCCATCTGGGGGCTTGCCAGGATCGCCTGTGATGGCAGAAACGTATCCATGTTTGACAGAGCCGTCTAGTCATCTTGGCAAATATTGTCCTGGCTCTTGTCATCTACTGAGCAGTGCATCTGCTCTGACCTGGGAATATATCTGGCAAGACAAGTGGATAACTGTCATCCACTTCATCAGTACTTGTCATCACCTCTGGACAGGTCTTGTCATGAGGCACTAGCGTGCAGCCACCTACACACGGCAACCCCACCCTCTGGAGGAGAACGTGGCGAATCCGTTCGAGGACGACTCGGCTCAGTACCTGGTCCTCACCAACGACGAAAGACAGCACTCGCTGTGGCCCGTGTTCGCCGAGATCCCGGCAGGCTGGTCCACCGTCCACGGCCCCGCCGAGCGGCAGGCGAGCCTCGACTACATCGAGGCGAACTGGACCGACCTGCGCCCGCTCAGCCTTGTCATGGCGATGAGTTGAGAGGGGCGGGCGCATCATGACCACAGCGATCAGCGCACCGGCCCTCCCGGTGCTGTTCGACAGTGAGGAGGCGGACCGGCTGACGGCCGACCACCTCGCCCGGCTGGCCGCCGGATCGGTCGGCTCCGTCCTGGTCCGCGACTTCTTCAGCGTCGACCAGTGCCTGGAGATCATGAACTCGCTGGCGTCCTGCGAGATGGGCAGCTACGACGAGCAGCTCGTCCAGCCGCGGATCGCCAAACTCGGGCCCGCCGCCTACGACTTCTACGGTCAGGGCGGGCTGCGCGAGGAGTACTGGGAGCACGCCGCCCAGTCCCGCGCCGCCCGTTCCGGCCTGCTCTACGGCGGCGATCCGCTGAACGAGGCGATCAGGCTGCTCCAGGGTGCCTGGGGTGACGAGGTGATGCTCGCGACCTCGCGTGGCCGGGAGCTCTTCGCCGGGATGATCCGCGAGATCAACAACGGCGCGCGGATGCACTTCGACGAGGTGATCCGTGAGTTCACCGGTGTCCTCGACCAGCAGCCGATCGCCCAACTGGCCTTCAACTGCCACCTGTCCACCGGTGTGGAGGGCGGCGAGGCGGTGGCCTACCGGCGCCGCTGGAGCCCGCGCGACGAGAACCACCGGGACGGCTACGGCTACGACCCGGCGCTCGTCGAGGGGGAGCCGGCCGCGGTGGTCCGGGCCGGGCTCGGCGACGCCGTCTTCTTCGACCCGCGCAACTACCACCTGGTGCGGCCCATCCAGGGCGGCGGACGGCGGGTCACCCTGTCGTTCTTCGTCGCCGTCACCGCCCGCGGGCCGCTCTTCCTGTGGTCCTGACGGCTCGTCAATCACCATTGCCAGCAACACCCGTGACAAAGGAAGCCGCGACGTGCAACGCCACCTCTACCTGACCGACACGTACCTGACCGAGGCCACCACCACGGTGGCCCGCTCGGGACTCCTCGACGACGGCGCCGCCTGGATCGCCCTGGCCGACAACATCTTCCACCCCCAGGGCGGCGGACAGCCCGCCGACCGGGGCACGGTGGACGGCCAGGCGGTCTCGGTCCGCCGCGACGAGGACGGACTGGTCGTGCTCGACCTGCCGGCGTCCGGGTCGTCCGGGTCGGCCGGCTCGGTCGGCTCGGACGGCTCGTCCGGAGCGTCCGGGCTGGCCGGCTCGGTCGGCGACCGGTTCGCGGTCGGGGCAGAGGTGGCGGCACACGTCGATGCCGACACCCGTCGGCTGCACGCCGCCCTGCACACCGCCGGGCACCTGGTGGACGCCTTCGTTCGCCCGCACGGCTTCCAGCACGCGGGCAACATCCACTTCCCGGGCCAGGCCCGGATCGACTACGTCGCCGACGACTCCGGCCCGGACCGGGAGCAGTTGGCGGAGCAGCTCGACAAGCAGATCCAGGAGGCGATCCGCGCCGCCCTCAAGGTGACCGCGGAGTACCGGGACGGGGTACGCACCGTCTCCATCGAAGGCCTCAACAGCGAGCCCTGCGGGGGCACGCACGTCACCGACCTGTCCCTGCTGCGGGACGTGGTGATCCGCTCGATCAAGGTCAAGAGCGGTCGGATGCGCGTCGGCTACGCCGCCGAGCACGTCTGACCGCCGGCGCCTCCCACCCTCAACCGTCCCCATGGAGGACCCAGTCATGAGCACAGCCACGGCCACCGGCGACCTGATCGGCGCCGCCGACCCGCCCGTTCTGGCGCCGCTGCGCCGCAACTGGCGCTTCCAACTGCTCTGGGCCGGTGCCACCAGCACCACGCTCGGGGTGGAGGCGGTCGATGTCGCCTACCCGCTGCTGGTGCTGGCGATCACCGGCTCGCCCGCGCTGGCCGGTCTGTTCGGCTTCGTCCAGGCCGCCGCCAACCTGCTGCTCGGTCTGCCGATCGGCAACCTGGTGGACCGGCTTGACCACCGCAAGGTGCTGATCGTCGGCGAGGGCGTGCGCGCCCTGGCCACCGGCTCGGTCGTCGCGGCCATCGCGTTCGGGCACCTGACCATCTACCACCTGATGGCCGTCGCCGTGGTGCTGGGCGCGGGCGTCGCCTGCGCCGGGCCGGTGCGGATGCTGCTGGTCCGTGAGGTCGTACCGGAGCAGCAGCTGACCCAGGCGCTGACCCAGGACGAGGTCCGCGAGGGCGCGGCCGGTGTGGTCGGCCCCGCGATCGGCGGCGCGCTCTACGGCGTCGCGCGGATCCTGCCGTTCGTCGTCTGCGTCGTGGCCTTCACCGTCTCGCTGCTCTGCGCGCTCATCGTCCGGGTGCCGCCGCGGGCCGACCGGGCGGCGCAGGGCGAGCAGTCGCAGGACAGTGCCAAGAAGTCCGACGGCGGCATGTTCGCCGGCATCCTGGAGCTGTGGCGGCAGCCGATGCTGCGTGGCGCGCTGGTCCTGATCACCACGTTCTACATGATCGTCACCGCCGTCACGCTCGCGGTCGTGGTCACGCTGCGCCAGCAGGGCACCCCGCCCGGCCAGATCGGCCTGGCGCTGTCGGGGCTGGCGATCGGCATGCTGGTCGGTGCGCCGTTCGTCGGCAAGCTGCACGCGCTGCTCTCGCCCGGCCGGCTGCTGCTCGCGGTCTCCGGCATCGTGGCTGTCGCGGTGGCGCTACTCGCGGTGCCGCTCGGTCCGTGGTGGGTGTTCGGGGTGCTGCTGCTGGCCGCCATCACGGTGCCCGCGCTGCGGGTGCTGATCGACATCATGATCCTGCGTCAGGTCCCCGCCGAGCGTCGCGGGCGCACGATCGTGGCGACGATGACGCTGCTCAGCATCGGCCCGCCGCTCGGCACGCTGGCCGCAGGTCTGCTGCTGCAGTACGCCGGGGCGACCGCCGCGGTGATCGCCCTGGCCGGCATCCAGGCGGCCATCACGCTGAACGGGCTGCGCGACCGCCAGGTGGCCCAGGCGAGCTGGCCGGCATGACCGCGCCCGCCGTCGTGTCCGCATCCGCTGCTGTGTCCGCTGTCGCGCAGCAGGCCGAGGAGCCGGTTGTCCGGTACGAGAAGAAGGGCCACGTCGCCTGGATCACGCTCGACCGGCCGGCCCGGCTGAACGCGATGAACCTGCGGATGCACGAGCAACTCGCCGAGATCTGGGACGACTTCGAGCAGGACGACGAGATCTGGGCGGGCGTCCTGACCGGCGCGGGGGAGCGTTCCTTCACCGTCGGCCAGGACCTGCACGAACTCGCCGACCGGCTGCGCGACGGCGCCCGCTCCACCACCTTCGGCAGCCGCGGCCTGCCCGGCTGGCCCCGGCTGACCGAGCGCTTCGCGATGGCGAAGCCGCTGATCGGCCGGATCAACGGCTACGCGCTCGGCGGCGGCTTCGAACTCGCGCTCGCCTGCGACATCCTGGTCGCCGCCGAGCACGCCACCTTCGCACTGCCGGAGGCCAGGCGGGGACTGATCGCGGGGGCGGGCGGTGTGTTCCGGCTCAGCCAGCAGATCCCGCTCAAGGCCGCGATGGGCCACCTGCTCACCGGCCGCTCGATGACCGCGCAGCGGGCCTACGAGCTTGGCCTGGTCAACGAGGTGGTCCCGATGGAGCAGCTCGACGCGTGTGTGGATGGCTGGGTCGAGGACGTCATCTCCTGCGCTCCGCTGGCCGTTCGGGCCGCGAAGGAGGTGGCCCAGCGCGCCGTCACGATGCCGGTGGAGCAGGCCTTCGCCACCCGGTTCCACTGGGAGGAGCGGCGGATGCACAGCCAGGACGCCGTCGAGGGGCCGCTGGCCTTCAACGAGAAGCGCCCGCCGCGCTGGCAGGCCGCCTGAGCCGGATCTGATGGCCCGTCCGGAACCGAGCTGGACCGGAGTCGGACCGGAATCGGACCGGAGACGCTGTTTCGCCCCGCCGCTGCTGCGACGGGGCGAAAGCGTTTTCAGGGTCATGCCTCGGCAGGATCGCGGACCCCTCAGAGGCTGCGGGCGGTGATGTCGCCGTGCGGAGTGGTCGCGGTGATGTCGAGTTCGGTGGTGCCGTCGTTCTTGAGGGCGTTGCTGATGCGGCCGTGGCCGGTGCCGGCGTCCAGGGCGGCGGAGACCCCGGCGGCGGCGCCGACGGTGATGTCGCCGGACTGGGTGCTGAGCACGACCCTTCCGCGCAGGGCCTCGGTGATGCGGATGTCGCCCCTGGCGGTGCTGATCTGCGCGGGGCCGCCGAGCCGGCCGATCTCGACGTCGCCGTCCACCGCGGTGAGGTGCAGGCTCGCGGCTTCGTCGATCTTGATCTGGTGGTACGCGCCGTCGAATTCGACGTCGCCCAGGCGGCCGACGGCCCGGAGTTCGGTGCTGGCCGCCTTCGCCTTGACGCCGGAGCCGGTGGGCAGTTGGACGGTTACCTCGATGGCTCCGCTGGGCCCGAAGTACTGGTTCTTGGTGGGGACCTCGATCCGCAGGACGCCGTCGGCGTACTCGACCGTGGTCTGCTCCGCCGCGTTGACGTCGCGGCCCTTCGAGGCGTTCGCGGGCAGGACCTCGATCGTGGTGTCGGCCCGATCGGCGGCGATGAACCGGACGCGCCCCGCGGGGACGTTCAGGACGGCGGCGATCGGGGCGGGGGTGGCGAACTTCAGCATGATGCTTCTCCTTGTGCGCTGCTCGTTTCTGACAACGCAAACGCTACGTTGCATTCATAGAGCTGGCAACAAGCATGTTGCGCAGAATCCGTATCAGTGCAGGTGAAGGCGGCATAATCATTGCAATGGATCTGCGAGCAATGCAACGATACTCACGCTCTTCGTTGCATTGAGCTGCAGCTGAACGCTATCCGGGCGGCATCCGGGCGCCGCCTGCCTCAGGGTCGCGGCCCGACGAGCGTGCGGGCGGCCGGCACGGCGAGGCGCGCGAGTCGTTCGGCGTCCTCGGTGCCGGGCTCGGCCGTGTAGACGATGATGCTCAGGTCGCTGCCCGCAACGCTCAGCACGTCGCAGTCCAGCGTCAGGGTGCCGACCTGCGGATGGTCGACGGTCTTGCGTGACGCCCGCTGCCGGCCCACCGCGCCGGAGTCCCAGAGCTCGGCGAACCGCTCGCTGCCGGTGCGCAGTTCCGCGATCAGCTGCCGCAGTCGCAGGTCCGCCGGATACCGGCCGGCCGCCGTGCGCAGCGCGCTGACCTGGGTGATTTCGAGTGCGCGCTGGGATTCCGGGCTGTGGCGCACTCGGGTGCCCGAACCGAGGAAGTTGTTCCACACCGAGTTGCGCTCCTTGCCGCGGCGCTCGCCCATCAGCGCCGTGTACAGCGGGTTGGCCAGCAGCAGCGTCCAGCTCGCGTCGGAGACCGCCACCGGCGTCCCGGTCAGCCGGTCGAGCATCCGCTGCACGCTCGGTGTGATGTACGCGGGCACGGTGCCCTGACCGGGCGGTACCAGACCGGCGGTGTGGAAGAGATGCTCGCGCTCGATCCCGGAGACCCGCAGCGCCCGGCCCAGCGCCTCGACGACCTGCTCGGACGGGTTGGTCGCCCGGCCCTGTTCGAGCCGGGTGACGTAATCGACCGAGACGCCCGCGAGCAGCGCGAGCTCCTCGCGGCGCAGCCCGGGCGCGCGACGGTGACCGCCGACGGGCAGCCCGGCGGTCTCCGGGGAGGCCCGCTCGCGCCAGCGTCGCACCGTGTGCCCGAACTCCGTGGTCGCCATGACACCACTGTGCACCGGGTGGCACGGATCGTCCTGGTACTGGCAGTGCCAGGAATCCGGGTGCGGGCGGGCACCTCACCCGCGTACCTCACCCCCGTGCCTCGCCCGCGAACCGCTGGCGGGGGATCAGCCCCGCCGTCTGTAACGGGCTTTGTTACGCAGGTCGGGAAACCGGCCGTGCGGATCACGTCGTGTAGTGAGCACAGGAACGACCTTTCCGCAGACGCCTCCAGGGGGAGCACATGACCACCCGCCGCACCGCTCGCCGCATCCTGCCGTTCACGGTGCTCACCGCCGCGGCGGCGCTCGCGCTGACCGCCTGTGGCGGCGCGGGCAGCACCGGTAGCACCGGCGGCACGGCCGCCGCCGCGGGTGGTACCACCCAGGTCACCCCGGCCGCGGCCGTCTCCCCGGCCGGGAGCCCGGTGGGTAGCGCCGCTGGCAGCGCCGCCGGCAGCCCTGCGGCGTCGCGCCCCGCCGCGCCCGCGCCGTCCCGCACGGCGGTGCAGCCGTCGGCGCCGACCAGCACCGGCCGGCCGAGTGCCTCGCGCACGGCTTCGCCCGCGGCCGCGGGGAGCGCCAAGAGCAGCGCCGGAGCCGACACCTCCAGTGACGCGTACGCCTACGCGCACCCCTGCGCCGGCGAGCAGGTGAGTGTCAAGTCCGTCTACGACGCGCAGTTGGGCGCGACGAAGCGGCTGATCCAGGTCAGCAACACCGGCAGCACCGCGTGCGGCCTGAGCTTCTACCCGCTGGTGGCGATCGACAACAGCAGCACCGTCGGCGGTGGCAGCGGTCCGGTGCAGACCGTGCAGCCGGCGGTGTCGAACAACCTCGGCGACGGGCAGGGCTACCCGCTGGAGGCCGGCCACACCGCGTACGCCGTCATCGACCTCGACCCGAGCCACAGCACCGCCGGGGCCAGTCGCCAGTACAACGAGCTCTCGGTCATCGCGAGCACCAAGCTGCCGAACGCCTACACGGTCAACACGGCGATCACCGAGCAGGGCGGTAGCCCGGGTAACCCGTACGTCAAGTCGCCGTTCCTGGGCAGGTACTCGGACACGATCGCCGACGCCTCGGCCGACGCGAACCCGGCCGGCTGACGGTCCGCCACAGGCGTGTTGGACTGTCGGGTTACGCGGACTGCGGCGGCTCGGGGTAGCGGCCGCGCAGGAGTTGGACGGCCATCCGCGCGGCCTGGTCGAAAGGCTCGATGCTGCCTGCGGCGCGGCACAGCACATGGGCGCCCTGCAGCAGTGTGATCAGCGTCGTGGCCAGGTCCGCGGCCTCGTCGGGTGCGAGGCCGCCGGTGCCGAGCCGCTCGGCGAGCTGCTCGTTCCAGGAGGCGAACGCGGTGGCGACGACCTGCTTGAGCGTCTCGTCCGCCTCGTCGGTGCCGACGGTCGCGGCCGCGACGGCGCAGCCGCCACCACCGGCCGACTCCTCGACGACGGGCCGCACGCCCGCCAGGAAGGCCTCGACGACGCGCTGCGGGCTCCCGTCCGGCAGTTCGGCGAGCCGGGCGCGGACGTCGTGCCCGTAGCGCTCGGCGGCTTCCGCGACCAGCTGGGCCTTGCCGCCGGGGAAGTGGTGGTAGATCGCCCCGCGCGCGGCGCCGCTGTTGCGCAGCACCTCGGTGAACGACATGCCGGCGACGCCGTGGTGGCGCAGTGCCTCCACCGTCGCCTCGATCATCCGGGTCCGCGTGTCGCCCGACATTCCGAAGCCTCCCACCTTGACTAGTACGGGCATCCTACTGCACGCTGGAGTCAGCACTAGTACGGACGTACTAGCTAGTTGTTGACCGCAGCATCGCTCGCTGAAGGGAAACTCCCATGCCGATCACCGTCACCGCCCCGCGTGGCGTCCTCACCGCCACCGGAGAGCGCGAGATCCTGCCGCAGCTGACCGCAGCGCTGATCGAGGCCGGCGGACTCACCGGCAACAGCTTCTTCACCGCGGCCGTCGGCGGCACCGTCCACGTCCTGGCGCCCGAGGACGTCTACGCCGGCGGGGTGAAGCGACCCGTCGTCATGGTCGAACTGAAGCTGCCCAACATCGGCCTGAACACGATCCAGGCCCGCGCCGCCTTCATCGCCGCCGCGACCGACATCGTCGACGCGCTGACCGTCGCCGGACACGACCGGCAGAACACCTGGGTCAACATCTTCAACGCACCGGACGGCGGCTGGGGCCTCGGCGGCATCGCCTACACCGGCGAGGACCTGATCGCCGCGATCACCGCCGCGGCCGGAAGCGCGGCCGGAACCGGGGCTTGAGCCGAGGCCGAGGCCGGAGTCGGGGCCGGAGTCGGAGCTGGGGCCGACGCCCGCGGCCCGCGGTCGTAGGCCCCGCCCGGCCCGCTCAGCGGTTGAGGTAGGCGAGCACCGCGAGCACCCGCCGGTTGTCGTCGTCCGAGGGCTGCAGGCCCAGCCGCAGGAAGATCGAGGCGGTGTGCTTCGCCACCGCCCGCTCGGTGATCACCAGTTGCTGGGCTACCGCGGCATTGGAACGGCCCTCCGCCATCAGCCCGAGCACCTCGCGCTCCCGCGGGCTGAGCGAAGTCACCGCGCCGTTGCCGGAGTTGTGGGTGAGCAAGCGGGCGATCACCTCCGGGTCCATCGCGGTGCCGCCGGCCGCCACCCGGCGCACGGCGTCGACGAACTGCGTGCTGTCCATCACCCGGTCCTTCAGCAGGTACCCGATCCCGCCGCTGCCGTCGGCCAGCAACTCCCGTGCGTACAGCTGCTCCACGTACTGCGAGAGGACCAGGACCGGCAGGCCGGGCACGCTCCGGCGGGCCTCCAGCGCAGCTCGCAGGCCCTCGTCCGTGAAGGTCGGCGGCAGCCGGACGTCCACGATCAGGACGTCCGGCTGCCCGGTGGCCACCGCGTCGAGCAACTCCGCTCCGGTCTCGACGGCCTGAATCACCGTCATGCCGTGGGCCTGGAGCAGTCGGGTCAGGCCGTCCCTCAGGAGGAAGAGGTCTTCGGCGATGACAACGCGCACGGGATCTCCAGTGAGGTGATGGTCGGACCGCCGGGCGGGCTGCTGAGGGCGAGTACGCCGTCGAACGGGGCGAGCCGCCGGTCGATGCCGCGCAGTCCGGTGCCGCGGGAGGGGTCGGCGCCACCGCGGCCGTCGTCGGTGACACTGACCCTGAGCACCTCGCCAGTATGGCGGATCTCGATCCAGACCCTCGCGGCGCCCGCGTGCTTGGAGACGTTGGTCAGCAGCTCGCTGACGGCGAAGTAGGCCGCCGACTCCACCGGCATCGGCGGGCGGGCCGGCAGGGTGCCGTCCACCTGGGTGGGCAGCGGCAGGTCCAGCGCCAGCGCGCGCACCGCGTCTACCAGGCCGCGGTCGGCCAGCACGGGCGGATGGATTCCGCGGACCAGGTCGCGTAGTTCGGCCAGTGCCTTGACCGAGGACTCCTTGGCCTCGGTCAGCAGCGCCAGGGCCGCCTGCGGGCTGGAGTCGAAGAGCTGCTCGGCGGCGTTCAGCGTCATGCCCATCGCCACCAGCCGGGCCTGGGCGCCGTCGTGCAGGTCGCGTTCGATCCGGCGCATCTCGGCCGCGCCGCTGTCGATGGTGGCGGACCGCGTCTCCGCCAGGTGATTGACTCGCCAGGCGAGTTGGGCCTCCCGCGTGGGCCCGAGCAGGAGGCCTGCCAGTCGGCCGTAGCCCGTCAGCAGCCGCGGCGCGGCCCACAGCACTGTGGCCGATGCCAGCAGGAGCAGCAGGACGGTCACGCTGAACACCACCCGGTCCGAGTGCAACAGGCCGTACATCGGCCCGATCGACGGACCGCCCGAGCGCGTGAGCAACAGGTAGCCGCGGGCGTGGACCGCCAGCATCCCGACGGGCACCAGCACCAGGAGGAACCCGCCGACCGCGTTGAGCCCGGTCCACAGCAGGTCCCGCCACGTCGCCGGATCACCCAGCACCCAGCCGGCCCGCCGCCACCGGCTGACCTGATCACCCGTCGGCGCGGGTCGGTACGGTTCGGCGATCGCCACTGCGCACCACCTCCCGACCAACCGCCTCGTGTGCCGCATCAACCACCGCGTGCGCCCCAGCGTCAGGCTGAGCATGACCAGGGCCAGCACGCCCCAGATGTGGTACGGCCCGTGCATGGTGACGCTTCTGGTGCCGTCGTTCAGGAGGGCGTGCACCGCGCTGAGCATCGCCGCCAGGGGGATGGTGCCCGCCGACGCCAGCGCGCAGAGCGCCGACCCGCGCCCGAGCGCGGACACCCCCGCGCCGACCCAGCCGAACGGCCGCTGCCGTCGGGCCCGGCCGGCCAGTGCCGTCCTGCTACCGCTCACCGCTGGTTCTCCTCCCTTGGGTTTCCATCGCTGCCGGTGCCAGTCTTCCGGGTCGCCCGGCGGACGCACAGGGCGCTGGACCCCGTTTCCGGGGGTGTACGTAGATACACCCCGAGACACCGCCCAGCCATCTGTCCCCGCGCACCGCTCGCTACCTAGCGTGATCACTGTTCGTCAGACCGATTCCCAGACTGATTCCCAGGCCGATCCGTGGAGGACACCGTGACCGCGCCGATCATCGAGATCCGCGATGTGAGCAAGACCTACGACAGTGGCCGCCCGGCGCTGTCCGCGCTGAATCTCGAGGTCCGGGCCGGTGAGGCGCTGGCGGTGCTCGGCCGCTCGGGCAGCGGCAAGTCCACGCTGCTCAACCTGATCGCGGGGCTGGACCGGCCGACCGAGGGCACGGTCACGGTGGACGGCCTGCGGATCGATCGGCTGACCGAGGCCGGCTCCGCGAAGTACCGGCGGGAGCGGATCGGCATGGTCTTCCAGTTCTTCAACCTGCTGGACGACCTGACGGTCCAGGACAACGTGCTGCTTCCCGCCCAGCTCGCCGGGATGCCGGCCGGCCAGGCCCGCAGCCGGGCGGCCGAACTGCTGGAGCAGCTCGGGATCGCCCGGCACGCCCGCGCCTTCCCCGGCCGGCTCTCCGGTGGCGAGCGCCAACGCGTGGCGGTGGCGAGGGCGTTGATGAACCGCCCGCCCCTGCTGCTGGCCGACGAGCCGACCGGCGCGCTGGACACCGCCTCGGCGGCAGACGTGCGCGAGCTGCTCATCGAGCTCAATGCCGCCGGCCAGACCATCCTGCTGGTCACCCATGACACCTCGCTCGCCGAGGCCTGCGCCGGCCGCGTCATCGAGCTCGCCGACGGCCGGATCGCCCGCGATGTCACCGTGGCGGTGGCCCGATGAGCAGTCTCGGCAAGGTGGTTCGGGCCGGCGTCGGCCGTCGCCGGGTGCAGAGCCTGGTCATGATGCTCACCACGATGATGGCCGTCACCGCCGCACTGCTGGGCGGCGGGCTGCTGGTGTCCGCGCACGCCTCCTTCGATCAGGGCTTCGCCGCACAGCGCGGCGCCCAGCTGACCGGCCGCTTCGACTCCACGCGGGTCGGTGCCGCTCAACTGGCCGATACCGCCCACGTCTCCGGCGTCACGGCGGTGGCCGGCCCGTACCCGATCGCCTCGCTCGGCTCCGCGATCGAGTCCGACAGCGCCGGACTGCCGGCCGGCCTGGCGAATCCGCCGCTCGACGTCGTCGGCCGGACCGATCCCGGCGGCCCGGTGGACGATCTGACGGTCACCGCCGGCCACTGGTCCACCCGGCCGGGAGAGATCGTGTTGAGCGACTTCAACACTCCGCTGGGCGTGGGTGACAAGCTTCGCTTCCCGGCCGCGCCGGGGCAGCCGGTGCTCACCGTCGTCGGCCTGGCGCGGTCCGCGGGGCACAGCGCCGACGCCTGGGTCTCCCCCGAGCAACTGGCCGCGCTGACCACCCCGGCCACCGCGGCCGGCTACCAGGAGCTGTACCGCTTCGCCCGCGCCGGTGACGACGCCCAGCTGAACGCGGACCGCACCGCGCTGGCCGCCGCCGTCCCACCGGGGTCGATGATCGGCGCCGCCTCCTACCTGACGATCAAGGTGGCCGCGGACAAGAACACCGCCACCTTCGTACCGTTCGTGGTCGCCTTCGCGGTGATCGGCCTGGTCATGTCGGTGCTGATCATCGGCATCGTGGTGAGCGGATCGGTCGGCGCCGCGACCCGGCGGATCGGCATCCTCAAGGCGGTCGGTTTCACCCCGGCTCAGGTGGTCCGCGCGTATCTCGGGCAGGCGCTGATCCCGGCCGGCGTCGGCATCGCGCTCGGCGTGCTGCTCGGCAACCTGGCCGCGGTGCCGGTGCTGGCGAAGGCGGGCCGGGCGTTCGGCAACGGTGCGGGGCAACTGATCGCGCCCTGGCTCGACCTCGTCGTCGCCGTCGGCGGGCTGGCCGTGGTGGCCGTCGCCGCGCTGGTGCCGGCGCTGCGGGCCGGCCGGCTGCAGACCGTCGAGGCGCTCGCGGTCGGCCGCACGCCGAGCGCGGGGCGTGGTCGCGGGGTCCGCCGGGTGCTCGGTCGGCTCCCGCTGCCACGGCCGGTCAGTCTGGGTCTGGCCACTCCCTTCGCCAAGCCGGGGCGGTCCGCCGTCATGGTCGCCGCCGTGGTGCTCGGCACCGTCGGGGTGACCTTCGGGCTGGGCCTGGCGATCTCGTTGAACTCCATCACGGACGGCATGGGCCGGGAACGGCCCGGCGCGGTCGCGGCCATGCCGCTGCCGGACTTCGGCCCCGCCGCTACCAGTCATCAGCCGCAGGCCGCCGAACTGCCCGCCATCGCGGCGGCGATCGCCGGCTGCCCCGGCACCCAGCGGTACTTCCGCACCGACCGGGCCACCCTCACCGTGGTCGGCCTGGCCGGCCCGACCACGGTCGTCCGCTACGACGGCGACGCCTCCTGGGGCGCCTACCAGATGGTCACCGGCAGCTGGTTCCACCACCCGGGCGAGGCCGTCGTCCCCTCCGCCTTCCTGCAGGCCACCGGGACGAAGGTCGGCGACACGCTCACCCTGACCAACGGCGGCGGCCGGCTGGCCTCGGTCCGGATCGTCGGTGAGGCCTTCGACATGTCGGAGTCCGGCATGGTGATCCGCACCGAGGCGGCCTCGCTCGCCGCACTGGACGCCCCGGTCGATCCGCAGAGCGTCGACTACGAGATCGGCCTGAAGCACGGCAGCACCGTGCCGGACGCCATGGACCGGCTGGACGCCGCACTGAAGCCCTACGGCTTCGGCCCGGACGACCTCCATCCGCTCTTCAACCCGACCATCCTCTCGATGGACGCGCTGGCCGCGATGCTCACCGCCATGCTGGTGGCGGTGGCCGGTCTCGGGGTCCTCAACACCGTCCTGCTCGACACCCGCGAACGCGTCCATGACCTGGGCGTCTGCAAGGCCCTCGGGATGTCCCCAAAGCAGACCGTCGCGATGGTCCTCACATCGGTCAGCGGCATCGGCCTGCTGGCCGGCCTGATAGGCACCCCGCTCGGCGTCGCCCTGCACCACGCCGTCATCCCCGCCATGGGCCGCGCCGCCGGAACCCGCCTGCCCGCCGCCGACCTCGCGGCCTACCACCTCGGCACACTCGTCCCGCTGGCTCTGGGCGGCCTCGTGATCGCCATCCTGGGCGCCTTGCTGCCGGCGAGCTGGGCCGCCCGCACCAGTACCGCGACCGCTCTGCGCACCGAATAGCGCCGGCTTCAGCGGGCCATCGCCGGCCGGCCGGTGACGGCCGGGCGGACCTTGGTGAGCAGCAGGTCGAGGAACCGGTCGGGGTGGCGGAAGGCGGCGAAGTGGGAGGCGTCCTCGATGAGCGCGAAGTCCTTGACCGGGGCGGTGACGTCGTCGAAGAACCGCTTGGCCGGCTCGGGCGGGGTCATCACGTCGTGCTCGCCCTGGAAGACGAAGAACGGGAGGTGGAACGTGGTGCCCTCGGCCCACTCGTCGATCGCCACGGCCCCGGGCGCGACGCGCTCGGAGAAGGTCATGCCCTTGAGGTAGCCGCGCAGCTCGCGCAGCGTGTGCAGCGGCGAGAACCAGAGCGAGCGGATCACGACGGTCTTCATCGTGTCGTAGGTCAGCGGGTCGGAGGTGACCACGAGCTTGTTGTACTGCGTCCACTGTTCGGCGCTCCAAGCCGACGCGTCGCCGCCCATCGCGGTGGCGGCGGCCAGCTCCTTGCGCTTGCCCGCCTTGCGGAGCCGCTCCAGCAGCGCCTGGTAGGCCGAGTTGTCGCCGCCACCGCCGCCGTTGATGTTCTGGTCGGTGCCGACGTAGGCGCTGTACAGCTCGGGGTGGTTGCGGGCCAGCCGCAGCCCGAGGACCGTGCCGAAGGAGTTGGCGACCAGCAGGACCTTCTCGACGCCGAGCCGGGCGCGGACGTGCTCGGTGACCTCGAGGGCGTCGCGCTGGAGCTGCTCCAGGTCCATCTCACCCTGTCCGTCCGGACCGGTGCGGCCGAAGGTCCGGTCGGCGCCGCGCATGTCCCAGCGCACGATGGTGAAGTGCCGCTCCCAGGCGCGGGTGCGCGGGATGAAGATGCGGTTGGCGGCGCCGGGGCCACCGTGGATCTCCAGGATCACCGGGTTGCTGCGGTCCTCGCCGCGGATCGAGATCCACTGGTCGATGCCGCCGATGCGGACGAAGCCGGCCTGGTCGATGCCGTTCGGCGTGCTGATCCGGAGCTTCCTGGCGTTGGCGGTGCGCTTGAGCTGCCGGTAGCCCAGCAGGCCGGCCACGGGCGCGGCGGCGACGACTGCGGCGGAGGCGGTGACGATGGTGCCGAGCATGAGCTTCTCCCCTAAACTGTTTATTCCGTAAGCGGCTGTGTTTAAGGTATACACAGTTAGTGGGGGTGTCAACGCCCTCGCGTCGCAAGCACCGGAGAGGGAGGACCACATGGCCAAGGAGAAGACGCGGGACCTGCGCGCGAGCGTCGCCCTGCTGTGGGGCGAACAGGAGCAGCCCACCCGCGGCCCCAAGCCCAGCCTCACCCCCGCGCGGATCGCCGAGGCCGCCGTGCTCCTCGCCGATGCCGAAGGCCTGGACGCCGTCTCGATGACCAAGGTCGGCGCCGAGTTCGGCGTCTCGGCGATGGCGCTGTACCGCTATGTGCCCGGCAAGGCGGAGCTCGTCGAGCTGATGGTCGAGGCCGTTCTGGCCGAGCGCCCCGACCTCACGGCCGTCGGTCCCGCCTGGCAGGCCCGGATCGCCGCGTGGGCCCGCTGCTCGCTCGCCGTTTACCAGGCCCACCCCTGGCTCCTCGCGGCCACCGCGATGCGCCGCCAGGCCATGGGTCCGGGGCAGCTCGGCTGGCTGGACGCCGCACTCGCCATCATGGAACCGACCGGACTGACGGCCGCCGAGCGCCACCAGGTCTTCCTGCTGATCGTCGGGCTGGTGCGCAACCTCGCCCAGCAGCTGACCGACTTCGACGAGGACCACGACCGCGAGTGGAACCGGCTCACCGGCGAACTGCTCCACCGCCACGCCGACCGCTTCCCCGCCCTCACCAAGGCCATCGCGGCGGGTGCGTTCGAGCCGTCCGCGATCGACCCGCTCGACTTCGGCCTCGCCCGCATTCTCGACGGGGTCCAGGCACTCATCGACCGTGGCGACGAGAGTCCGTCCTGAGCGGTCCGTCCGGGGGTGTCCGTCCTGACCTGCGACGCCCGGTCTACGGAACGAGCCTACGGAGCGGTCCCGGCCGGTGCGGCGACGTCCGGCAGCGGCGGCGGGGCGGAGGTCTCGCCGCGCCGCGGGAGCAGCAGCGGGGTGGCCAGGATGAGCAGCCCGGCGACCGTGAGGGCGGTGCGGGGGCCGGTGTGGTCGGCGAGCAGCCCGCCGAGCGCGGTGAAGACGGCGATGGACGCCTGCTGCCCGATCGACCAGGCCGACAGGGCGCGGGCGACGAGGTGCTTGGGCGTGCGTTCGAGCCGGTAGGTGGCGACCACCGGGGCGTACAGGCTCATGTTGATGATGATCGCCAGCTCGACGGCCATCACGGTGAGCAGGCCGACGACGCCGGGCCGGACGAAGGCCAGGCCGATCAGCCAGACGACACGCAGCGTGCCGACGGTCCGGAAGACCCGGTCCCGGCCGTAGCGGGTCACGAACCGCCGGGCCAGCCGGGAGCCGATGAGTCCGCCGAGGCAGGGCACGGCGAAGGCGAGCCCGTACTGCCAGGGCGGGAACCCGAGCTGGCGCAGCAGCAGCACGGCCAGCACCGGCTCGGTCGCCATGATCAGACCGCCGACGAGCATGTTGTTGAGGTAGAGCGCCCGCAGGCCGGGGTCGCCCATGATGTGGCGCCAGCCGTCGAGCAGGGCGCCCGCCCGGAGCGGGCTCCGATCGGTGGCTTGCGGCGCCTCCTCGCGGCCGCGGATCGCGGTGATGCCCAGCGCGGAGAGCAGGTAGCTGAGCGCGTCGGCCAGCACGGTGGTGACCGGCCCGAACATGACGATCGCCGCCCCGCCCAGCGGCGGCCCGATCGCGATGGAGCTCCAGTTCGTGGACTCGAACCGTGCGTTGGCCACGAGCAGGTCGTCCGGGCGGACCAGGGCCTTGAGGTAGGCGCCGCTGGCCGCGTTGAACGCGATCTTGGCCGCTGCGACCACGGCCGAGATCACGAGCAGCTGGACGAAACCGAGCCGGCCGAAGGCATAGGCGACCGGGATCGTCGCCATGGCGGCGAACCGGGTCAGGTCCATCGCGATCATGACCCGCCGCTTGCGCCGGAACTCCACCCACGGCGCGAGCGGCACCGCGATCAGCGCGCCCACCGCCGGCCCCACCGCGGAGAGCGCGGACACCTCGGCAGGGCCGGCGTGCAGCACCAGCACGGCGATCAGCGGCAGGGCCCCGAACCCCAGCCCTGACCCGTAGGCGCTCACCGCGTACGCCGCCCACAGCCAGCCGAACTGCCGGCCCAACGGCCTCCTGCCAACCATGCCCGGCGCGCTCCCTCGAAGATCCGGCTGCACAAACCAGCGTTGACCGGGGAGAGCTAACCGGGCGGCACAAGGGCAGGTCAAACAACTGCCCTGCCGTCCACCCACAACCACCGGTTGTTCACTAAGGTGGATCGCCGTGGACCTCGAAGCCGTACGCACCTATGTCGCCGTCGCGGATGCGGGCCAGTTCCAGAAGGCCGCCGCCGACCTGTCGGTCACCCAGCAGGCCGTCTCCAAGCGCATCGCCGCGCTGGAGCGCGACCTCGGGGTGCGGTTGTTCACCCGCACCCCGCGCGGCGCCGAGCTCACCATCGACGGGCAGGCGTTCCTGTCCCACGCGCGCGAGCTGCTGCGCGTCGCCGAGCGGGCCGCCGCCTCCGTGCACGCCGGCCGCCGTCCACTGCGGGTGGACGTGATCAACTCGCGCGGCGCGACGTCGGGCCTGATGCGCGGCTTCCACCGCGCGCACCCGGAGATCGCCCTCGACGTGGTGATGCTGTTCGACGTCGAGGCGGCCGTCGGCGCCATCCGCTCGGGCGCGATCGACGCGTCCTTCCGCGCCGTCGCGATGCCCGGCCGGCCGCTTCCCGAGGACATCGAGTCCGTCCGGGTGCTCGACGAGGCGCTCCAGCTCCTCACCGGCCCGGCCCACGCGCTGGCGGGCGCCCGGTCGGTGACCGTCGCCCAGCTCGTCGGGCACCGGATCTGGATGCCCGGCATCGTCCCCGGCACCGAGTGGGCGGCCTACTACGACGACCTCGTCGCCGAGTTCGGCCTCACCATCGAGGCGACCGGCCCCAACTTCGGCTCCGACGCGCTCCTCGACACCGTTGCCGACACCCCGGCCCTGGCCACCTTCATGAGCGAGCAGACCAGGCTCGTCTGGCCCGCCGGCCACGGCCTGCGCCGCATCCCGGTGACCGACCCGACCCCCGTCTACCCGCACTCGCTCCTGTGGCACCGGGACAACCCCCACCCGGCGCTGGCCACCCTCCGCGCCCACCTCGCCGCCACCACGGCCGGCCACGCCGCCGCCGGGACCTGGGCGCCGGACTGGGTGATCCCGCGCTGAGGGAGATCCCGGGCCTGGTGGCGGCCTCGCCACGCTACGCGCTGGGTGACGGGCCGCCCGAGCGCAGCGTCAGCAGCGTGATCTCGCTCGGTGCGAAGACCCGGAATGGCGGCCCCCAGAAGCCGGTGCCCCGGCTGGTGTAGAGCTGGGTCCGCTCCCCGTGCCGGCTCAGGCCGTGCACCACCGGCTGGTCCAGTCGGACGAGGAAGTTGAACGGCCAGATCTGGCCGCCGTGGGTGTGCCCCGAGATCTGCAGGTCGATCCCGGCGGCAGCGGCCTGGGGGACGTACTTGGGCTGGTGGGCGACGAGCAGCACAGGTCGGTCCGGGTCCGCCCCCGCCAGCGCGCCGTCCAGGTTCGCGCGGTGCCCGGCCAGGCCGGAGGACTCCGCGGTCACGTCGTCCACGCCCGCGAGCACCAGGGCGTCCCCGCCGCGCTCCACCACGACATGGCGGTTGTGCAGCGGGTCCCAGCCCAGCTCCGCCATGCGGTCCAGCCAGCCCTGGGCCTCGCTGCCGTACTCGTGGTTGCCCGTGACGTAGACCTTGGCCAGCCGCGCGCGGATCGTGCCGAGCGGCGCCGACTGCTCCCGGCGCTGGGTGGGGGTGCCGTCGGCGATGTCGCCGGCGTGGACCACGACGTCCGCGTCGAGCGCGTTGACCGCCTCGGTCACCCGCGCGGACCAGGCCGCCCGGTCGATCGGCCCGTAGTGAGTGTCGGCCAGCACCACGACCCTGGTCCCGTCCAGGCCACCGCCGAGCCGCGGGAGGTGGACGTCCAGCCGCTTCACCCGGGGCACGCGCATCGCCTCGTGGTGTCCCCAGGCCAGCAGCCCGGCCGAGATCACCGCGACGGCCACGGCGACGATCCTGGCCCGGCCGGCGCCGCCGACGTCGAGCCCGGCCAGCACGAGGTCCACCAGGCCGCCCAGCACCGACCAGGTGAACAGCACCCAGATCATGCCGAGGCTGGTGTCCGCGACGCGGGCGGCCCGGTCGTTCCGCCGGCGCCCGTGGCCGGCGACCATCAGGAAGGGGAAGGAGACCAGCCAGACGGCGAGGACGGCCGTGCCGACCGGGAGCACCGGGGACGGCCAGTCGGCACCGGCGGCGAACAGCGTCCACCAGGGCGGCAGGCACAGCAGCAGGAGGATGAGCACGACCACGGCCAGCCGCCGCCACAGGGACCGCCGAGGCCTCGCGCGCTCACCCGGCTCCGTACCGGGCGCTGCCCCGCCCTCAGGCCGGGTGACGGCCGGGACGGCCTCCGGCCCCCCATGGTCCAACCGAAGGTCCGACTCCGACCCGACGGATCCGCTGTCTGTCACCACGTCGCCCCTCACGTCTGCTGACCCCATCATCCGCCAGACGGTGGCCGTTGCCGACGCCCGGGTCCCGCCGACGCCCGGGCCCCGGCCTCAGGGCGGCTCGGGCGTCAGCGCGTACAGCCGTCAGCGTGTACGGATGTCAGCGCGCACGGGCGTCAGCGCGTCGGTGCGTACGGGCGCATCATCTCGTTGTCCTCGTGGTCGATGATGTGGCAGTGCCAGACGTAGCCCGGTCCTTCGGTGGGGTCGAAGGGGAAGCGGTTCTCGCCCGGTGCCACGCCGTCCAGCCGCGTCGTGCTGGGCGCCCAGCGGGCGATCACCCGGGTCACCTGTCCCGGACCGGCGTTGACGGTGTCCTTCCAGCCCGCCTCGCTCGGGTCCGGCGGGATCACCGGGCCGGTCAGGAACCGGCTGAAGGCGGGGTTGCCGCCGAGCGCGCCGTCGGCGTTCGGGGCGAGGTAGTCGCGGGGCGGTCCGTAGCCGGGGATGACCGTGCCGGGGTCGTAGTCGACCTCGCCCAGGGTGCCGTCGCAGAGCTGTCCCTCGTAGCGGCCACCCGGGAACTCCGCGGCCCAGGCGGCGAGATAGTCGTCGACCTTGACGCACTGCCGGTTGAGGAGCTGGAAGCCGACCAGGTGGATGTGCATCGGGTGGGCGAAGGTCGAGGTGTTGAGGATCTCCCAGACCTCGGTGCTCCCGACGCGCGGCAGTTCGGTCAGCCAGAGGCCCTGGCCGTACCGGTCACGCCGGGAGCCCTCGATCGGCGTGCTGCTACCGGCGCGCAGGCCGGTCCACATGCTGTTGTTGACCAGCGCGATGAGCGTCCCGCGGGCCTCGGGCGGCGCTGCGCAGGGCACCGTGTCCGGTTCGTTGAGCACGAGTTGGCGGTGGGCGTGCACGGTCACCCCGGGCGCGACCCGGCCGTTGCCGGGGTCGGCGAGCCGGACGATCGGGGCCGGTCGCCCGGGACCGCCGCGAAGCGGTGCACCGGTCGCCGGGTCGTACGTGGTGTCCCGGCCGGAGAGCGGGAGGGTCACGTCGATGCGCAGCAGCTGACCGTCCACGGACGGGTCCGGCGCCGGGCCGAGGGGGAACGAGTGGACCGCCGTGTTGGTCAGGATCAGCGAGCTGCCGGCGAGTCCGGAGAAGTCGATGATGACGTCGGCACGCTCCGCCGGTGCGAGATTGAGCCGGAGTGCATCCGCCTGGCCGGGCGTGTTGAGCTCCACGGGGGTGTCGAGCAGTCCGACGTCGGTGCCGATCTGCCAGAGCGCCACCGCGGAGGGTGCGTTGGGCCGGGCCGCGTTCGGCGCGTCGGTGAGGCTCATCGACAGGTAGCGCGCGTTGCACCCGTTGAGGAAGCGGAAGCGGTAGCGGCGCGGCTCGACGGTGAGCACCGGCCAGGTGCGGCCGTTGACCACCATCGCGTCGCCGAGGTAGGTCGAGATCCAGAACGGGTGCGCGGCCGGGTTCTGTGGCGGGATCACCAGCTCCGCGGCCGGATTCGAGCCGTCCGGGAAGAGTAGCTGCCCGTTGGTGTCGAACTGCCGGTCCTGGATCGCGAGTTCGATCTCGTACGGGTCGGCCGGCAGCCCGAGCGGGTTGTCCGCTCGGCCGGTGTCGTACCGGTCGCGGACGAGGTAGAAGGCGGCGAGCCCGGCGAACACGTTGAGCCGGGTGACGCCGAGGGCGTGGTCGTGGAACCACAGCGTGGACGCCGGCTGCGCGTTCGGGTAGCGGTAGACGGCCTCGTCCGGCGCCGCCGGGTCGCTGGTGGCGTAGCCGGAGCCGCGCTGGCCGGCGGAGGTGAACCAGGCCTGCGGCCCACCGTCGACCGTGGAGGGCACCTCGCCGCCGTGCAGGTGCGCGACGGCCGGGATCGGGCCGCGGTACGGCTCGCAGGAGCCCATCTGGTTCAGCGGGTCGGCCCAGTGCAGGGTCTGATCGACCGTGAGCAGCGGCGCCACGCGTGATCCGGCGTCAACCCCCGGCAGCTTGTTGACGTAGCGGACGGTGGTGGGGCGCCCCTCCCACGCCTCGACGGTGCACCCCGGCCAACTCGCGGGCCGGTCGGCGACCTGGTACCCCCACACCCAGGTGCCGTCGGCGTACGCGTCCGGATACATCGAGGGCGGCAGCACGTGTTGGGCGAACTCGACGAACGAGGTCGTCATCGAGGACGCGCCGACCCGCTGCCCGCCGAACGTCGGCAGCGCGGTGACGTACTTCGGAATCCTCGCGCCCGGCAGCGGAGTCTGCGGCTGCAGCACCGACGCCGCGGCCCGCTGGGCGAAGACCAGTCCGTTGAGGGTGGTGACGGACGCGGCGCCGAGGCATCCCGCGAGGAGCAGCCGTCGCCGGCTCAGCCGTTCCGAGCCGGCCGGGTCACCGCTTTCTTTCTCCGACATGGCAGGCCTTTCTGAAGGCTGTCCCGATAACTCGCCTGAAAGCTGGTCGGGCTCATGATTCGCCGATGATCTGTATCGTTTTATCTGAATTTTCAGGGCGCCGCTCGAATGCGACGAACCAGGAAAATGGCAGACATCGCAGAGGGCTCCGCTGGTGACTCCCTTGCGGCATAAGAATTCTGACTGCGCAGAGCATGTATATCGCGGCTCTTCGCCCAAGGCGCCGCCACGCTGCCCGCCGGCCGCTCGGTTTCCCCCGTTTGTCCGCGCGGAACGGGGTCACGAAAGGCCCGGCAAAGAGCATCCGAAGATCGGCGGGTGTGGCGATTCCATGAATCCCGGATTCGGCCTGGGATCAGGCTCCGAAGAGTCCGTTCAGTTCGCCGTACGGCAGAGCGCCGTCCAGGGCGCCGAGCGTGCCCGGCCCGAGGAGCTCGGCGGCGGCGCGGTGCGCCGCGGCGTACGCGGACTGGGCGAGCGCCGTGCCGGCGCTGATGCGACGGACGCCGGCCGCGGAGAGCGCCTGGACGGTGGGGCCGCCCGCCACCAGCATCGCGTTCACCGGCAGCGGTGATACGGCGCACAGCTCGCGCAGGACGTCGAGATCGAGCAGCCCCGGTACGAAGATGCCGTCCGCGCCCGCCGCCGCGTAGGCCTGCGCGCGCTCGACGACGTCCGTGAGTCGCCCCTGCGGCTCGCCGATGCCGAAGAGGACGACGTCCGTGCGCGCGTTGATCCAGAACTCCGGCAGGCCCGCAGCCGCCGCGGCCTCGCGCCCCGCGCGCAGCCGTGCGGCCTGTTCCTGCGCGGAGAAGAGCGGGCCGCCCGGCGCGTGCGAGTCCTCCAGGTTCAGGCCGACGGCGCCCGCCGCGATCAGTGCCGTGACGGTCGCCGCCACCGCCTCGGGTTCCGCGCCGTAGCCGCCCTCCGCATCGACGGTCACCGGCACCTCGACGGACGCCACGACGCGGCGCGCTGCCTCGACCATCGCCTCCCGGCTTGCTCGCTGGCCGTCGCCATGGCCGAGCGACCAGGACACACCGCCGCTCGTCGTCGCGATGGCGCGGGCGCCGGCCGAGGCGATCACCGCAGCGCTGCCCGCGTCCCACGCGTTCGGCAGCACCAGTACGGACGAGTCCGCCAGGGCGCGCAGACGCAGCGCCTTCGAGCGGGTTTCGGGAGCAACGAGCACAGACATGGAACAACCGCCTTCGCATCAGGAGTGGTGGTGCACGCTCATGGTGGGACCAACGAGGCTGTCTGCTCCATGAATTAGGCTGCTGCCGAATCCTGGCCCGTTCCTCGGCCCTCGTTCCCTGTTCCTCGTTCTCTGTTCCTCGTTCTCTGTTCCCCGTTCCCCAGTGCCTCGGAGGCGACCGTGCAGGCAGACCTGGTGTTCTCGACGGGGGATCTCGCCCAGACCCGCTTCGCGATCTCCCCACTCTGGGAGATCGTCACCGGCCTGCGCTCCCTGGCCGCTGATCCCGCCCACACGCCGCTGTTGCACCGCCGTTGGGCCGCACAGGTGCGCCCCCGGCTCGCCTCCTCGGGCCCGGACCGCGGGCGACTGGCCGAACTCGTCCCGGCCGACGGCTACTTGCCGGACTTCCTGACCCCCACGCCGGCCTCGCCCGCACCCACCCTGGCCGAGGAGCTGTCGGTGCTCCTGGCCACGCCCGCCGAAGAGGTCCACCGCGATCTCGACCGCCTCGCCGAGTGCCACGGCGGCCGGCTGCCCGCCGGAGCCCGCGCCCTGCGCCGCGACCCCGAGGCCGGACTGGCCCGGCTGGCGAAGGAGATCGAGACCTACTGGCAGCTCGCCGTCGCGCCCTACTGGGCCAGGATCCGTGCGTTGTTGGAGACGGACATCGCCCGCCGGGCCCGGCTCGCCGCCGCGCACGGTACCGGTCGCGTGCTCGACGAACTGCATCCGGCGCTGAGCTGGAAGGACGACACGCTCACCCTCAGCAGCCGGACCTGCGTCGTCACCCGCACCGGAACCGGCCCGGGTCTGCTGCTGATCCCCTCGGCCTTCGCCTGGCCCTGCCTGCTGACCCGGGCGGTTCCCGAAGCTCCGCCGCAGATCGCCTACCCGGCGGACGGGATCGCCACCCTGTGGGAGCGTCCCGTCCGGGATGAGGAACGCGGCTCGGCCATCGCCGGGGTGCTGGGCCGGACCCGGGCCCGGCTGCTCGCGGATCTCGACGCTCCGGCGTCCACCACCGAACTCGCGGTCCGCACCGGCCTCTCCGCGCCCAGCGTCTCCGAGCACCTGACAGCGCTGCGCACGGCAGGCCTGGCCACCGCCCACCGAGCGGGCCGTTCCGTCCTGTACGCCCGCACCCCGCTCGCGGACGCCCTGCTGACCGGTCCGCACGCCGAGCCGGCCTGATCAGGACGGTCCCCGCGTATGGTCCCGGTGCAGAACTGCACAACCTGCTCGGCAGGCTGACGATCAGTGGGGCGGGACGGCTTGGTGATCAAGGGTGCGCTTGATCACCCGGAGTCCCTGGTCGACCATCTCGGCGATGGGTTCCCCGAGGCTGTCCGGCGTCACGTCGATGATCCAGACGAAGTGACTGCGGTTCTCGGCGTCGCTGGTGATCTGCATGGACGCATGGTGGTGCTTGGGTTCCAGGGAACCGCCGACCACCGCGTAGGCGATGCGTCGGGCCTCGTCGTCGATGTCCACGATCAGCTCGTGCACGACGGTGCCGCTCGCGAAGGTCACGATCCTGATGTCGCCCTCGACGCGGGTATCGGTGACGAAGCCGGGCGCGAGGCGTTCGTGGACCTCACCGAAGTCGCGGACGGCCGCCCAGACGTTGTCGGGAGTGTCGTCGATCAGGATGTCCCGGTGGATGGATGCCATGGGTCGGCCCTCTCTCTGCAAGTCAGTGGGTCTGAGGTGCGACGGGACACGAAGGGAACGGCCCCTTGCACTCCGTCAGCGTGCTTCCCGCGGCAGGCTGCTGTCTTGAACATCCTTGCGCCGCTGTCAGACCGGGCACGTAGCGTTCGAAAGGTGCTCACCGCCGTTCCTGTCGTCACCCGTCCCGACTTCGGCATCAGTGCCGTGACCTGCCGCGACGACCACACTCGCTGGTCGGCGCCGGAAGTCCGCGGTGACTACCGCCTGGTGCTCGTGCGCCGTGGGCGGTTCCGCAGGATGGCGGCCGGCGTGCCCGCCGACATCGACGCGACGCTGGCCTACCTGGGTGTCCCGGGCGAGGAGGAGAGCTTCGCCCACCCCGAGGGCGGTGACGTCTGCACGGCGATCAGCGTGACGCCGAAGCTGTGGCGCTCCCTGGCCGGGGACGTTGCGGGGGCACCCGTGCAGACGGTGTACGTGGACCCGAGCCTCGACCTGGCCCACCGTCGCGTTCTCGCGGCCGCCGGCTCGGGCGATGTCGACTACGCGCTCTCCGAGGAGCTGCTGGGCCTGCTCTCCACGGCGGTCAGCCGGACCGTGACCGGTCCGACCCCGCTCGGCGGCACGCCGGCCGCACGCGGCAGGAGCCTCGTAGCAGCCGCCCGCGAGGCGATCACCGATGGACACCCCGCCTCGGACACGCTGTTCTCGCTCGCCGAGTTGCTCGGTGTCTCCCCGTACCTCCTGAGCCGTGCGTTCCCGCGCGAGCTCGGCGTTTCGGTGACCCACTACCGCCAGCGCGTTCGCATCGGCCGCGCCCTCGACCGCCTGGAGGCCGGCGAGCGGAGCCTCGGTGCCGTCGCGGCCGACCTCGGCTACGCCGACCAGGCCCACCTGACCCGGACCATGCGCCGGCACCTCGGCCACACGCCGGCGGTGCTCCGACGCCTCCTGGCGCCCCCGCGCTGACCGCGGCCGACTCGAACAGCTTCACGGCTCAGGTCGCTGCGGAAGCCTCTGGGGGCCCGGCCCTCAGCCCGGCTGCGGTGGCCCGAACACGACGTCCCGGACCGTCGCCTTCGCCGCCGTGAAGGCGAGCAGACGGGTGCCCTCCGCGGCGATGTCCTGCTGCTCGGCAGCCGTCAGCCGCCGGAACGGGCGCACCGTCAACGTCGCCGTGTCGCGTTGCGTGACCACCCTCCAGGTCGCCGCGACGAAGCCGTCGACGAGCACCGCGCGGGGCATCTCCATGGTTCCGGCGAAGCCCTGGTCGGCGAAGCTCACCGTCAGGACACGGCTGCGGTCGGCGTGCGAGAGCAGCAGGTTGTCGAAGTCGTAGAGGAAGCGCACCGGGGCGGGGGTGTCCGGGTGCGGGCGTGGCGCGTCGGGCAGGTCGTAGAGCTCACGGCCCTGTTCGTCCTGGAAGGTCAGGAGCTGCGGCCGGAGTTCGTCGATGACCTCCGCCAGCCGGGTCAGCCCGCACCACTGCTGGACGTCGCGGACGGTCGCGGGCCCGAACGCAGCCAGGTAGCGGAGCACCAACTGCCGTACGTCGGACGCCGTTTCGACGGGGCGCCCGAGCCAGGCCTCCACCGGGGTGTGCGCCGCCTTCCCGCTGCGGCCCCACAGCCCACGCGGCGGGACCTGGACCAGCGGCACGGACGCGCGGACCGCCTGAGCCAGCGCGGCCGGGTCGCGGTCCGGCCACCGCGGGGCCAGCGCCCGGCCCAACTCGCTGAAGGTCAGCGGCTTGTCGCCGAGTAGCTCGCGGCCGGCGCCGGCCAGCTCCGTACGGTCCAGGCCGGCCAGGTCGCGGCCGAAGGAGCCCATCGTGCTGCGCTCGATGACCGGCTCCACCAGGGGCCGCAGCCACAGGCAGTCGGCGGCGGTCACCAGGTGGATGGTCGAGCGCATCAGCGCCATGCGCACCACGCCGGCTTCGCGGAGCAGATCCGCGGTGGGCTCGGGCCTGTAGTCGGCCAGGCGGGTCCAGAGCCCGACGTACCAGGTGTGCGGTGTCTGCGCCTGGAGCCCGACCAGGCGTTCCAGGGCCTGCGGCACGGTCAGTTCCCAGCGGCGGAGCAGCAACTGGCGTTCGAGAGTGGCGCGGTTGAGGGCTCTGGCGCGCAGCAGCGTCATGTCCTGCCTTCGTGGGAGTGGATCGCTCGGGGGCTCGGACGGCGGTCAGGCGGTCAGCGCAGTGGACCGAAGAACTTCCGTACGTCGGCGACGAGGAGGTCAGGTGCTTCGAGCGCGGCGAAGTGGCCGCCGCGCTCGAACTCCGACCAGTGGGTGATGTTGTTGCCGTACTCGGCGTAGCGGCGGATCGCGACGTCCTCGGCGAACACCGCGACGCCGGTGGGCGTGGTGGCGGGCGAGGAGTGCCAGCTGCCGGAGTGCATGTTCTCGTAGTACATGTGCGCCGCCGAGCCGGCGGTGCCGGTGAGCCAGTAGAGCATCACGTTGGTGAGCAGCAGGTCGCGGTCGATGGCGCTCTCGGGCAGTTCGGCTGCGGGGAACGTCCATTCCTTGAACTTCTCGACGATCCAGGCGAGTTGCCCGACCGGGGAGTCGTGCAGCCCGTACGCGACGGTCTGCGGCCGGGTGGCCTGGATCTGGAAGTAGCCGCCGCCGTCGTCCAGGTAGCGCTTGAGGCGTTCCAGCCTCGCCCGCTCCGCGTCGCTGAAGGTGGCCCGCTCCTCCTCCGCCACCTCGCCGAACGGGATGAACCCGAAGGTCGCGGCGTTGACATGCACCCCGACGACCCGGTCGGTGGCGGCGCGGCCCAACTCCGGTGCGACGAACGCGCCCAGGTCGCCGCCCTGGGCGCCGTACCGCTCATAGCCGAGGCGGCTCATCAACTCGGCCCAGGCGGCCGCGACCCGGCCGGTGTTCCACCCGGTCTCGCGGGTCGGCCCGGAGAAGCCGAACCCGGGCAGCGAGGGGATCACCAGGTGGAAGGCGTCCGCCGCGTCGCCGCCGTGTGCGACGGGGTCGGTGAGCGGGCCGATGACCTCGAGGAACTCCACGACCGACCCCGGCCAGCCATGGGTGAGGACCAGCGGCATGGCGTCCGGCTCGGGCGAACGCACGTGCAGGAAGTGCACGTTCTGCCCGTCGATCTCCGTGGTGAACTGCGGTATCGCGTTCAGCTCGGCCTCGTGCCGGCGCCAGTCGTACGAGGTGCGCCAGTACTCGACCAGCTCCTTGAGGTAGCCCAGCGGCACACCGCGGCTCCACCCGACCCCGGGCAGCTCGGCCGGCCAGCGCACGGCGGCCAGCCGAGCCGACAGGTCGTCAAGGTCGGCCTGGGGGATGTCGATCCGGAAGGGAGTGATCGTTTCGCTCATGAGAAGAAGCTATCGGCACAAGCGGACACCTTCTGTCCTATAGGGCGGATCAGAGTCGAACGCGATGGGGGCAGCCGGCGTTCTGGCCCGTCCGAGGGAGGCGCACCCTGTGACGGCCTGGTGCCGGGGCCTCTTCCGGTTGTCCGCCTGGCTGTCCACCTGGCTGTCCGGCCGCGACCGCAGGTGTCGTGACCTGGGAGCCTGCTCCTGAGCCGGACACCCGTGGTGGACCCGGATCCCATGCGTGTTCTCGTCCTGTGCTCGGACGAGGACGCATGCGCCGGGTGATGAGCTGGATCCACCGGGAATTCCCGGGAGTTCGCGCCGGCGGCGCCGGCTGTTCGAGACGAGGGGTGACCGGGGTGACCGGGATGACCGAGAAGACGGCGACGGGGCGACGGGCGATTCTGATGGCCGCGGCGGCCGTGACGGGGGCACTGCTGGCTCCCACAGCGGCCTTCGCGGCAGGGAAGGCCCCGGTGAACGAGCCGGCGAATCCGGCGGGCCAGGACCCGGTCCGCGCATTGGAGCAGGCGGCCCACCCGCTGCGGTCGGCCGAGCCGGGGCCGGGCACGGCCGATCTGCGACCGTTGGGGGCGATGATCGGCGGCGCCGCGGTCGTGGGCCTGGGTGAGGCCACGCACGGGTCGCACGAGTTCTTCACCCTGAAGGAGCGGGTCTTCCGGTACCTCGTCGAGGAGAAGGGTTTCACCACGTTCGCCCTGGAGATCGGCTGGCCTTCGGGCCTGCGGCTCGACGAGTACATCCAGGGCGGCCGGGGCGACGCGCGCCAGATCGTGAAGGAGGAGCTTGGCGGATCGCCCTTCGAGCGCGGGGAGTTCCTGCACCTGATCGAGTGGATGCGTGATCACAACCGGCGCAGTCCCGGCCATCGGGTCCACTTCATGGGCGACGACGTCGGATTCCCCAGGATCGGCGACGACTTCTTCGAGCGGGTGACGGGCTACGTCGGCCGCCGGCACCCGCAGTTGCTGGCGCGCTTCACCGAGCTCTACGCCGGTCTGCGCCCCTTGGACGACGGCTTCGCGTACATCAAGGGGCCGCTGGCGGAGCGGCAGCGGCTGGCGGCCAACGCCCAGCAGGCCCTGGAACTCCTGGCGGGCCAACGGGGCGCGGGCGGTGAGGAGTTCGAGTGGACGGTGCAGCACGCCCGGTCCATCGCGCAGACCGCCGCGGTTGTCGCCTGTGACTTCGACGACCCCAAGGCGGTGACCGCCATGGAGCTTTACCGTGACCGGTTGATGGCCGAGAACATCGTCTGGTGGCAGCGTCGGACCGGTCACCGGATGCTGCTGTCGGCACACGACGGGCACGTGGCGTACGTGACCGACGAGCCCGAGATGTATCCGAAGGTGCAGGGCGAGTTCCTGCGCGAGGCGCTCGGGAGGGGCTACGTGTCGATCGGC
Source organism: Kitasatospora sp. NEAU-69 (assembly GCF_057158765.1). Taxonomy (NCBI): domain Bacteria; kingdom Bacillati; phylum Actinomycetota; class Actinomycetes; order Kitasatosporales; family Streptomycetaceae; genus Kitasatospora; species Kitasatospora sp. NEAU-69. The sequence goes on along the minus strand of NZ_JBWXUE010000043.1, from coordinate 34,694 downwards.
ACCACCTTCGACCAGGGCTCCTTCCTCTCCCAGGATCAGAGTCTGGTCGGTCCGTGGAAGACGTTCACGGTGGATGCGGCCGCGCCCGGCAGCAACGAGTACACCCTCGACCAGGTCCGCCACCCCGCCTACTACCTCGACCTCCGCACCGTCCCGACTGCGGCCCGCGCCTGGCTGGACGTCGCCCGCCCCACGCGCCACATCGGCACCGACTACCCCTGTCCGCTCGACAACGTCGCGATCGGCCGGTCCTACGACCTGCTGGTCCATCTCCACCGCGTACGCGAGGCCGACGTGCTGCGGTGAACTCGCCTCAAGAGTGACCGGCTCCGCCCCACCGTCCGTGCGCCGGGCGCATGGCGTCAGACCCGGCGGTCCAGCAGTGGTTCGCGATGGTCGATCCGGCAGGTCGGCTGGGCGGGCGGGACGGTGAGCACCGCCTTGCCGCGCAGCTCGCGCCGGGCCTGGGCTTCCTGGCCGACCGACGCAGGGGCGGCGGCCGGCCGGGGGAGCAGCGTGACGAGGACGGTCGCGATGGCGAGCAGCAGGACGCCGATCCAGGCCGTCAGCTCGGCGGCGGAGGCGAAGTCGGCCGGGCCGGGGCGAGCACCGAGTGCGGTGAAGAACACCGCGCCGAGGGCGGCGACGCCGGCCGCGGTCGAGAACTGCTGGGTGGTCGTGAGGATGCCGGATGCGGCGCCCGCCTGCGCCGGACGGATTCCGCCGAGCACCGCGCCCATCAGCGAGGGCATCGTCAGGCCGCTGCCCAGGCCGAGCAGCGCCAACGGGACGATCAGCAGCGGGGCGTCGATCCCGGCCCCTGCCAGCTGGAGTTCGAGGGCGAAGGTCAGCATGGCGAGGGTGCTGATCGCGCTGCCCGCGAGGAGCACCCTGACCCCGTACCGGGCGACCAGCCGCCGGCCGAGCAGCGAGGCGGCCATCGTCGCCGCGCCCATCGGCAGGAACGCCAACCCGGCGTGCAGCGCGTCCAGTCCGAGGCCGGACTGCAGCAGCAGGGTCATCACCAGGATCAGGCTGCCGAAGGAGGCCATGACCACCACGTTGATCAGCAGGCCGATCGAGAAGGACCGGGCACGGAACAGCGTGAGATCGAGCAGCGGTCCGGCGCCGCGCCGGGCCAGTCGGCGCTCCCAGCGCAGGGTGGCGGCCAGCGCCGGAACGGAGGCGGCGAGCGAGATCCAGCTCCACAGCGGCCAGCCCTGTTCCCGCCCGATCACCAGCGGCACCAGCGCCAGCGCGAGGGAAGCCGAGACGCCGAGCGCGCCGACCGGATCCAGCTCGGGGCGGGCGACGGGCACGCGCTGCGGCAGCAGCCGGGCCGCCACGGAGACGGCGGCGATGCCCACCGGCACGTTGACCAGGAAGATCACCCGCCAGCCGAGCCCGAGCGGGTCCGCCTGGAGCAGGAGTCCGCCGAGCACCTGCCCCGCGATGGCGCCGACGCCGAGGGTCACGCCGAACCAGGACAGCGCACGCGGCCGCTCCTCGGCCGGGAACGACCTGGTGATCAGCGCCAGTACCTGGGGAGCCATCGCGGCCGCCGCCAGGCCCTGCAGCAGCCGCGCGCCGACCAGCTCGGTGGGGGACTGCGCCAGCCCGCACAGCAGCGAGGCCAGGGTGAAACCGGCCATGCCCAGCAGGAACATCCGGCGGTGGCCGAAGAGGTCGCCGAGCTTGCCGCCGGTGACCATGCCACTGGCGTACGTGAACCCGTAGCCGCCGACGACCAGTTCCAGCGCTGCCTGGCCGGCGTGCAGGTCGAGCGCGAGCGACGGCGCTGCGACGTTCACGACCATGTAGTCGAACGAGGCCATGAAGGTGGCCAGCAGAATCACCGGAAGCGTCCGCCACCGGCGTGGATCGAAGGTGCTCATTCTCGGGCCCTCTCGGTTCTGTGCTGCGCGGTGCCGATCACCGCCTGAAGAGGTTCGCGCGGAAGGCCCTTCGGCCACATGGGGCGGATTGCCTAGATGCCTCTTCAGATCGGGCACGAGATCGCCCTGCCTGATCGCCTCTGCCTGATTAGGATTCAGGCTGATGATCAGCCAATCCTTCCCATCACCCATGCTCGCCCGGGAGGCGGAGCTCTCCGCCCTGGCCGACGCGTACGGGCGCGCCGTCGCCGCCGGGCCGGTCATGGTCCTCATCGGCGGCGAAGCCGGCATCGGCAAGTCCCGGCTGGTCAGCGAGTTCACCGCAGGGCTGCCGGCCCGCACGCTGCTCGGCGGCTGCCTCGCGCTCGGCGCGGACGCCCTGCCGTACGCGCCCTTCGTTGCCCTACTGCGCAGTCTGGTAAGGGAGTTCGGGGTGGAGCGGGCGGCCGGCCTGCTGCCCGGTGGCGGACGGTACGGGCTGGCGCACTGGCTGCCGGAGTTGGGCGAGCCCGCAGCGGCGCCGGACGCCTACGGCCGGGCACGGCTCTTCGAGGAGGTGCTGACGCTGATCGAGGCGGCGGCGGGCGAACAGCCGCTGGTGCTCGCCGTGGAGGACCTGCACTGGGCCGACGCCTCCAGCCGTGAGCTGCTGCTCTTCCTGGTGCGCAACCTGAGCCGCCCCGGCGTTCTGCTGCTGGGCACCCACCGGTCCACCGGTCTCGACGAAGCCCATCCGCTGCGGTCGCTGCTCACCTCACTGAGCCGACTCGACCGGACCCGCCGGGTGGACCCGGGGCCGCTGCGGAAGGCCGATGTCGTCGAGTGGCTGACGGCTCGTCGGCACGATCCGGCGCGAGCCGGCGAGATCCATCGGCGCAGCCAGGGGAACCCGCTCTTCGTCGAGGCGCTGGCGGAGTCCGAGGGCCCGGCCACCCCCACCCCACTGCGCGACCTGCTCCTCTCCGGGCTGCGCGAACTGCCCGAGCAGGGCCGCCGGGTGGTCCGTGCGGCCTCAGCCGCGGACGGCGCCGTCGGGCACTCGCTGCTCGCGGCGGTCGCCAGGCTGGACGGACTGGACGAACCGGCGCTGGAGGACGGGCTGCGCCCGGCCGTCGAGCGACGGCTGCTGATACCGGTCGGTGACGGGTACGCCTTCCGGCACGCGCTCATCCGCGCAGCCGTCTACGAGGACCTGCTGCCCGGCGAGCGAGCCCGGCTGCACGCGAGGTACGCGCGGGCGCTCGCGGCCGACCCGGCGCCGGCCGGGCAGGCGGCTGTGGCGCTGGCGGCCCACTGGAATGCCGCCGCTGACCGTCCCCGGGCCCTCGCTGCCGCCTGGCGCGCCGCCGCCGTCACCCGCGACGGGCATGCCTACGCCGAGCAGTTCAGACTGCTCGAGCGCGTCCTGGAGCTGTGGGCACCCGACACGGCGTCCGGGATCGGCGTGGGCCGGGACGCCGTCCTGACGGCGGCTGCGCGAGCCGCCCTCGACGCGGGCGAGGCGGAGCGCGGCATCGCGGTCGCCACGGCGGCGCTCGCTGAGACCCGCGAAGCCGAGCGGGCGGCGCTGCTGCTGGAGACCCGCAGCCTGCTCAAGCACCGCAGCGGCCGGGACGGACTGGACGACCTCCGGGAGGCCGTGCGCCTCGTCCCTGCCACGGCGGTCGTCCTGCGCGGGCGGGTGCTCGCGACCCTCGCCAGCCGCCTGTGCGTGCTCTCCCGGGATCGGGAGGCCCTCGAACATGCCGAAGCCGCGCTCCAATTGGGTCGCTCCGCCGAGGATCCCGGCGTACAGGCGCTGGCGCTTGCCACCCTCGCGGCTCTCGCCTCGCGCGCCGGTGATCCTGCGGCCGCCCGTGCCCACTGCGAAGCTGCGACCCGGATGGCCACCGAGGCCGGTGACGACGACACGGTCGTGCTCGCCGCCGTCGTGGAGTCGCTGGCGCTCAAGGCGGCCGGTGCGTACGCCGAGGCCGCGGCGGTGGCCCGAAACGGGCTCGACAGCGCCCGCCGAGTCGGCCTCGCCGGCAACCGGGGTGCCGTCCTTGCCGCGGTTCTCGCCGACTCGCTGTTCTGTCTCGGCCGCTGGCGCGAAGCGCGCGAGACGGTCCAGGACGCGCTCGCCCAGGAACCGCCACCGCTCTACCAAGCCGTCCTTCTGACCAACCTCGGCGCTCTCGCCCTCGCCGAGGGCGACGCCGCCGTTGCCGCCACGGCCGCCGCCGACGCAGACCGGCTGATCGCGCCGGAGTACACCGGGCTGGAGTTCCTGCTCCCACTGCGCGACCTGCAGTGCCAGACGGCTCTCGCGGGCGGCGACCACGAGGAAGCCGACCGGCTGCTCGGCCGGGTGCTCGCCGACCCCGAAGCCGGCCATCAGCCCGCGCTCGTCTGGCCGCTGATCCACACCGGCCTGCGGATCGCCGAGGTGCGGCATGCCAGCGGTGCGGCCGACCAGCGGCTGCGCTCAGCGGCAGCGGAGTTGCTGACGCGGCTGGGCGAGATCGGTGACGGGCTCGGCACGACCGGGCCGGTGCAGGAGGCCCAGCGAGCCTCCTACCGCGCCTGCATCGGAGGCGACCGGGCCGACCACGAGACGGCCCTCGCCGCCTGGCGTGCTCTGGGGCACCCCTACCCGCTCGCGCAGGCCCTGCTGAAGGCCGCCGAGGCCGAACTGAGGTCCGGCGCCCGGCCGGTCGCCGAGGCATATCTCCGCGAGGCGGGCGCCACCGCTTCCGCGCTCGGCGCGACCCCGCTGCGGCGCGAGGTCGAACTCCTCGCCGCCCGGGGCCGCGTCTCCCTCCCCACCCCGGAGCCCGACCACTTCGACCGGCTCGCCCACCCCGGCCGGCTCGACCGCCCCGACCGCCCCGACCGGCTCGGCCTGACGCCCCGCGAGACGGAGGTGCTGCGGCTGGTCGCGGAGGGACACAGCAACCGGCGCATTGCCGACGACCTGTTCATCTCCGCCAAGACCGCCGGTGTGCACGTCTCCAACATCCTGGCGAAGCTGGCAGTCACCTCCCGCACGGAGGCCGCCGCCCTGGCCCACCGACTCCGCCTGTTCGAGTGACGGGACGTCATGCCAGTGGTGTCATGCCAGCAGCAGCGCCCCGTAGGTGTGCAGCGGCGAGTCCTCGTCCAGCGGGGCGATCGCGGCGATGTAACCGTCCGGGCGGACCATGATCCGGCCGCCGTGCGGGAGACCGTAGCGGGTGGCCGTCTGGCCGTCGGGGTCCGCGAACACCGCGTCGTAGCCGCTCGGGGCGGTGTCGGCGGCACCGACGAGCAGTTGTCGGACCGTCACATCGGCCACCGGCGCCGGTGCGGCTGCCACGTCGTTGCCTGCCACGGTGATCAGCACGTGCTCGCGCGCTCCGGCGAGCGCCGCCCGCAGCTCCGGGCCGGCCACCGAGAGGTGGTCGCCGGCGTGTAGCTCGCCGCTACCCCGGCCCTGGACCACGATCGGGCTCTTCCGGTACGCGATCGCGGTCTCCTCGGTGCGGTCGGCCATCGCGTGGCGGACCGGGGCGAGACTGGTGAGCAGATGCGTCCCCTCGTTGCGCAGCTTCTGCGCGATCGGGTTGACGAGCGTGCCGACCCGGGTGAGCGTGCTGGCGAACTGGATCACCTCGGCGCCGACCGGGTGGCGCTCGGCCTGGTAGCTGTCCAGCAGGGCCGGGCCGCCCTGGCCGGTGCCGACCAGGGCGAGCTTCCACGCCAGGTTGTGGGCGTCCTGGATGCCGGTGTTCATGCCCTGGGCCCCGGCCGGGCTGTGGACGTGCGCCGCATCGCCGGCCAGCAGCACCCGGCCGACCCGGTACTCGGGCACCTGGGCGTGGTGCACCTCGAAAACGGTGAGCCAGCGCGAGTCCCGGATCCGGATCGGCCGCTCGGCGCGCTCGTCCACCACCTGCTGCAGCCACTCCTGGGTCGCGGTGCGCTCGTCGTCCGTGGCGATGTTCGCGATCAGCCGCAGCCGGCTGCCCTCCATCGGGAAGACCAGCAGCGGGCCGTCGTGCGGCGCGAAGAAGGTGTACATGCTGTGCGGATCGAGGTCGTGGTCGGCGTCCACGTCGCCCATCAGGAACCGCTCGCCCTTGAACTTGCCGACCAGCGTGCTGCCGACCAGCTTGCGCGCCTGGCTGTGCGCGCCGTCGGCGCCCACCAACCAGCCGGTGTTCACGGTCTCCTCGCGCCCGTCGGCGTGCTCCAGCACCGCCCGGACGGCGTGCTCGTCCTGGGTCAGCCCCGTCAGGGTCACCTCGCGCTCCACGGTGACACCGTGCCCGGCGAGCGCCTCGGTGAGGATGCGCTCGGTCTCGGTCTGCGCGATGGTCACCGAGAACGGGAACGGGCTGTCCACCAGGTCGAGTCCGATCCTGGCCACCACCTCGCCGTCGGAGTGCATCTCCATCGCAGTGGTCCGGACCCCGGCCCCGATCAGCCGGTCCACCAGGCCCAGCCGCTCGAACATCTCCAGGCTGCGAGCGTGAACGACGATGGCACGCGATTCCGTCGTGGGCTCGGCCAGCCGGTCCACGATCCGCACCGGCACCCCGCGCCGCGCCAGCTCCAACGCAACGGTCAGCCCCACCGGGCCCGCACCTACGACGATGATCGGGTCGCTCACCAGCAGTCCTCAAGTTCGTGCCGACGGAGAATCACCAGACTGGCGGCCAACTAGGTGCATGCCAGCCCGATCAGTGAGCAGCCTATCGATCACCGGCGTTCCGCGGATCCGGTCACCGCCCCGCGCCCGCGGCGGCAGGGCAGTTGATAGGCCCCAGCTGCCGTGGCCGGGGGCAGCTTCCCGCGACAGCCTGGCGGAGCGGGCCGGATGGTGCGATCATCCACCGATCATTCCTGGCCCACGACGACGGCGGACCCGGACCGGACAGGGGAGTTGGACGTGCCCAGCACCGAACTGAGCCTCAGCTACGACATCGCGGCGATGCCCGCCGCCGTGCTTGCCCACCTGGCGGAGCCCGAGAACTACATCGGGCTCTCCCCACTGCTCGTGGACGTGCGCGACGTGCGGCGCGAGGGCGGGGTTACGCACTACGTGGCCGTCGAGCGGTTCCGGTTCCTCGGACTGGTCCGGCACGACAACGTCATCCGGGTCAGCCTGCGCACCGAGGACGCCCGGCTGCCGGGTGAGGCGACGGTCAGCGGTGAGGTGGTCAGTCCTGGTGGTGTGCGGATGGACTACCGCTTCGCCGTCGCCGCCCGAGCCGACGGCGGCTCCCTGGTGGTCGACAGACTGCGGCTGCACGCGCCGTTCGGCCTGCTCCGCTACGCGGCCGCCAAGGCCGGAGCAGTGCAGGCCGAGCGCGGCCGCGTGTTGGCCCGTCGGCTGGGCGGCGGCAACTGAGGCGGGCGGGCCCACGGACGTCGCCGAGCGGGTGGGTGGTCTCAACCGGCAGGTGGCCAGGAGCGTCGAGGAGGACGGGCTCGTTGGCAGCCCGGGGCCGCGCAGGCGGGCGACCGGTGCGGGGCAGCGTGACCAGGGGGCGTGACGCGCCACTGTCGGGCGTAACCTTCGGTGCCACTCGGGTTGCTCTCGGTCGGCCTGGCCCCCGGCTTGGTGGCGCCGGCCGGGTTCGCTGCCCCGCGCCTCGGGACGGGCACAGCGGAATGTCGACCTCGGCCCCTCAGACGCGCCCGTAGCGGACCACCTGGTCGGCGAACTCCTGGGCCATCTCCGCGGACACGGTCGGACGTGTGCGGTGAATGGCGTCCAGATAGTCCTGAGTGCTGGGTTCGGTCCGTTCCCCGGTGTCGAGTGTGCGTTCGAAGGCGCTCTGGGCGACCGCCATGGCGACCTGCCTGATGTCGGCGGGAGTGAAGCCCTCGCTCGCCTCGGCGAGGACTGCCGTGTCGGCGGTGGTACCCGTTTTCGCCGTACAGCCGGCCCACAGCGCGTCGCGCGCCCCGCGGTCGGGCGGCCCGACCGGCAGGACGTAGTCGAACCGGCCGTGGCGCAGGAACGCCGGGTCCAGTGCGGCCACCGAGTTGGTGGCGCAGACGAGGAGCCGGCCGTCGCGGTCACGGAACCGCACGATCGACTTGAGGAGTTCGTTGGCCACGCCGACGGACGCCGGGGCGGCGAGACTGCGCGTGCCGGCGACCTCCTCGACCTCGTCGATGAAGAGCAGCACGTTGTCGAGCTGCGCCACCTCCTCGAACCGGCGGCTGAGTCCGGTGGCCAGCCCGTCCTCCGAGGCGAGTCGGGAGGGGAGGAGCTCGACGAACGGCCAGCCGAGCCGACCGGCCACGGCCTTGGCGAACGTGCTCTTGCCGGTGCCCGGTGGACCGAACAGCACGACCGCGCGGGGTGGTTCCACTCCGTGGGCGTCCGCCAGCTCGGGATTCGCCAAGGGCAGTACCAGGCGCCTTTCGATGAGCCGCTTCTCGGCGGTCATACCCGTGAGCTGCTCCCAGAGGCGGGCTTCGGGCAAGACCGCACCCAGCATGGCCAGGACCGTCGCGCCCTGGGCGCTGACGGCCTCCGACTTCTCGAAGTACGTGAGCCCCCGGCGGGGGCGGAACCCGGAGTTGACCAGTGCGGTGGCGCCGGTCTCCTCGTCGGGCAGCAGTGCCGCGACGATCCTGGCGCCGGCGTCCCGCAGGCGGTGCTCCAATGCGGACAGCAGCGCGCTACCCATGCCCAGGTCCCGCCAGGCGGGGTGCAGCGCGATGCGCAACACCCACGCCCGGTCCCCGTCCACTCGGCCCACCGCCGCGCCCACGAGATGCCCGTCGGCCACCACGACGACGCTCGGATTCCGCGCCTGCAACGCGGCGACGACATCGGAGAGGCGGAAGACGGCAGGGATGTCCGTTGTGGCGCTCTCGGCGTCGAGCCGGACCACCGCTTCGAGGTCGTCCGATGTGAAGTCCCGCACATGCCATACAGCCATACGCCGCTCTCGAACGTTGCGCGCCCCCGGACTTCCATCATCGGTCGGCCACCGGGTGCCCGCCTGCCAGGAAGAGAACGACCTGACCGGTCCGTGCAGTCCGGGCCTTCGAGCAAGGCGGAGGATGCGAGATTCGAACGGCGTTCACTTGCCTGCTTCCGGCCCGTACCACTGGGCCTGTCCGGTGACGTTCGCGATGCACTCGAAGTCGTGGTCGGTGCAGGAGGGTCAGGCCCTGCAGTTCGGCTGTGGCGGCGATGATCAGGTCGACGGCTCCGGCGCTGCGATGCCGGCCTCGTCCGGTCAGCAGGTCCTGGACCTGCCAGGCGCGGTCGTAGGCGCGATCGTCGACCGGTACCCAGCCGAACAGCCCCGTCGTCAGGATGTCGGCCACCGATGGTGAGGCCTCGGCTTGGCTGAACTCACTGTTCTGCTCCGCTCTCCAGGTTGTGGGTCATTCGTTCCAGGACGGTGACGGCGATCCGGTACTCCTCGCGGGTGATGCCGGCCGTCGACAGCTCGCGGAAGGCATCGACGTGTTCGGCGACCTCGGCGAGGTGGGCGCGACCGTCGTGGGTCAGGGCGAGGCGGTCCGGCTCGGGGCGGAAGACCCAGCCGTCGGCGACGACCGTCTCGATGGCGCCGGTCAGGACGGCGACATCCGCGTTGGCAGCCAGGACGGTCAGTACGTCGGTGTCGGTGGCCTGTGGATCGTCCTCGACGACGTTGAGGACCTGCCAGGCGACCCGGCTGAGACCGAACTCGGCCAGCATGGAGTTCATGTACCCGGTGAGGGCCTGGTCGGTGCGGTTGAGCCAGTAACCGATGGGCTTCATGTCGTGCTCCTCGGAGGGTCAGTGGTGCAGGGGGGCAGGCCTTTGGGGTGGGCCGATCCGGATCAGTGCGGGGTGAAGGCGGCGACGTTCTCGTCGGCCCACTGGCGGAAGGTGCGGGCGGGACGGCCGAGGAGGGTCTGGGTGGTGTCGGCGATGGCTGCGGGACCGTGGTTGGCGGCCTCCCACAGGTCGAGCAGCGAGGAGACCATCGGCGCGGGCATGTAGGTGCCCATCTGCTGCTCGGCCTCGGCGCGGGTGATCTGCTCGACCGGGATCTCACGGCCGAGGGTGTCGCCGAGGACCGCGAGCTGCTCGCGGAAGGTGAGCGACTCGGGGCCGGTCAGGGTGACCGAGCGGCCGGTGAGGGAGGTGCCAGTCAGGGCCTCGACGGCGATGTCGGCGATGTCCTCGGGGTGGATGGGCGCGATGTGCGCGTCCGGGTAGGCGAGCTGGATCGGCATCGACCGGCCGATGAAGTGGGCCCAGCCGAGGGAGTTGCTGGCGAAGGCGTCCGGGCGCAGGAGCGTGCAGGTGAGCTCGGAGGCGGCGAGGGCGCGCTCGACCTGGAGGCTGTGGCCGGCGAGCGGGTCGTTCTCGGCGTCCGGGCCGAGGACGGAGGACGAGGACAGCAGGACCACGTGCTCGACGCCGGCGGCCTCTGCGGCCTTGGTCAGCTCGTGGACGCCGGCGGGTTGGGGATAGAGGAAGACCTGGCGGACGCCGCGGAGCGCGGCGTCGAAGGTCTCGGGCCGGTCGAGGGCGAGCTCGACGGTCTCGACGCCCGACGGGACGGTCAGTTCGGCGGGGCTGGCGCTGGCGGCGCGGACGGTGCGACCGGCGGAGTGCAGGCGGCTGATGACGGCCTGGCCGACCTTGCCGCGGGCGCCGGTGATGAGGGTGGTCATGGGGGGCTCCGTTCACTGCTAGCAATACATGCATGTTTGCATGCATGTATTTGCCAGTCAACACATTCCTTCATGGAGTCATCCATGTCTGTACGATGGCGGTCATGACGAAGCGCGAGCCGAAGACGGCGGACGAGCTGCTGGACGCCGTGGGCCCGGCCTTCGGGAAGCTGCGACGCTCCTCGCTCCTGGAGGTCGAGGACCCGATCTCCCAGAAGGACCTCAGTCGCACGCTGGTGCTCAGAATCGTCCTGGAGGCCGAGCAGAACGCCCCGGAGAACGGGCCCGCCGGGCAGCCCGGTGCCGGCGAGATCACCGTCGGCGCGGTCGCGCGGCACCTGGGCGTGGACCCCTCGGTGGCCAGCCGCATGGTCTCCGACTGCATCTCGGCCGGCTATCTGATCCGTGCCGCCTCCCAGCAGGACGGCCGCCGCACCGTCCTCCAACTGAGCCCCGACGGACGTGAGCTGATGGCCCGCTTCGGCCGCCACCAGCGCTCGGCCTTCGAGTACATCACGGCCGACTGGACCGAGCAGGAGCGCCTGGAGTTCGCCCGCCTCATGCTCAAGTACGTCGACTCCCAGGACGCCCTCCGCCACCGACTCCCCGGTGAGGACGCTCCGCGCTGAGCTGTCCCGGCGGCTCGTGCCGGTGAAATCGCGGGAACGACGAAGGCCCCGACCATGATGCGGTCGGGGCCTTCAACTGCCCAGCTGGGCAAAGGCGGAGGATACGAGATTCGAACTCGTGAGGGGTTACTCCCAATACGCTTTCCAATTCTCCCGAACGCTGTCCGCTGGGGTTCACCGGCGTCCTGATCTGCAGTGGAGTGAACCGCCGAGCAGTGGCCGGATCTGGATGGATGGGGGTGAACGTGACCAGAACTGAGACCAGTTTTGCCGGGGGCCGGTGAAAGCGAAGCCGACGGTTCCTGTCGTGGCTAGCGCTGCTCCGGCAGCGCGTTTGATCTCGCGGTGACTACTCTCGCCTGGAGGTAGGCGTACGTCTCCGGAGCTCACGGATGAGGTGGTCTATCTGTGCTTCGGTCAGATGCCTGGCTGGGGAACTCCAGCTTGATGAGAAATCCTTGATCGCGATGTGAGGGCCAGGATGGTTCAAGGGCATCGCGCAGCCATTCTTGCTGCAGAAGGGGAGGGCTGTGACCCTGAGCCAGTCCAGGTCGTACCAAAGGTACTGCTGCGGCCGCTCAATTTCAGATGATCCTGCGGGCAACAGGGCCCTATGAGGACCTTTGTGGGCGCGGAACAGCACGCACAGCGCGTCTGGACGTCGTGGCGCGAATGCCCACCCGCATCGGGAGGGCAAGCGGGGTACAGGCAGAGGCGGGAGTTCGGGAGGTGAGGCCACTGCCTGATTGGCTACTGGCTGTTTCGCAGCACGGGAGCGGTGGGCACTGTCCTTGCACCGGCGTTCGATGCAGTACTGCCGTGGCCGGCCATTGTTGGTCGATAGAGTGGGTAGCAACCTGCCACAGACGATGCATGACCTGACGTAGGCACGGTTCACTTCCTCGACCCAGAGGCTGATCACTCTGCTACGGCTGAACTCCGGCGCATCACCGAGGTCTCGGGATTTTGCTCTTCTGATTCGCTGCACGCTACGGCGCACAGTGGTCTCGCAAACGCGTAGCTGGGCGGCTGCCTGCCGGCAGCTGAGTCCCGCAGCGTCCACGAGTAGCCACATCAGGCGGTATTCAGGCCAAAGATGTTCGTAGCTCAATGATCCAGCAATGTCCGGGGAAGGTGGGCAGAGCAGGAGCTCGGTGAACCGGGCGTCGCTGCTCCTGTCAAACGTAGGGTCGCTGGATGGATTCATCTTCGATTCGCCTCCTACCCGCCGGTGTGGCCGTTCGTCCCGGGTGGCAGACCACCCAGCACGGCGGATGCTGCGGAGCTCGGGCTATTGCTGCCTGTCGTGCAGCTCGGCTCACAGGGATCAATAGCGTGAAGCAAGGCGGGAAGGCGTTCCAGGTTCGCAGAGAGCCTGCTGGCGGTGGATGCCTTGAGGACCTCCAACACGATGCGCAGCTTGGTCCTGAGCGTAACCAAGTTGACGGTAAGCCAGCACAACGTGCCAGTAAGAGCCAGGACACCCGGCAAGACAACAGCGAGAGACAACGTTGCTCCTAGGGGCGCACATGAAAAAGGCCCCGTCCTCATCGAGGACGGGGCCCATGGAGCGGAACGCGTGAAGGGCACCCCGACTGTTGGCGGGGGCGCCCTTCACGATGGCGGCTGCAAACACAGCTGTGCCACGGAGCGAGGTTGGCACTTTCAGGGCTTGAGCGCCAGCGGCACCGCGTGCCGCCTACTCTCTTGCCTCCATTTCCCCAGATCAGAAAGCATGCGAGCCGCTGCGGATAAATGGCGCAGTTTCGACGCACAGTGGCTGGGCCTTCGGTGCCGCGCCTCGGCGGGGGGCTCCTACGGCGCGTGCCCTGCCGGATTCGAGCGAGGTCAGACGGCCTCACTTCTCCTCGCTCACCGAGTAGGCGTACTCGATCCAGACCTCTTCGCCTGGGTTGAGCGGGAAGCAGCCGTGCTCGTTCTCGAAGAGCAGCCACACTTCCTTGAACGCGCCGCGGTCGTGCTTGGCTTGCCAGCGCATCGCCTCCCCGTGGCAGGTCGCGGTGAGCGCGTACTCGTCCCAGGTCAGCGGGTGTTCGCGGTAGTGAGCGCTGGATCGCTCGGGCTCTCGACGCTGATGCGGATCAGGTAGCAGGTGATCGGCTCGCTGCCGGTGTTACGCAGGAGTCGACGCATCGTCAGTCGGTACTGGGAGCCGCCGAAGTCCAGGTGGGCGCCGTCGTGGGCCATGATGATTGCCGATCCCATTGCCTAGGGCTGCTTGGGGCGGCATGGGGCCGGCGGAGTGGTGGCCGGAGCAATGCGGGACTTGGCGGCCTCGTAGTCCAGCCAGCGCCTCCAGATGGCTGAGGGTCTCCTCAGGTCTGCGGGCGAAGTTCTCGGTGGGTTTGTCCCGGCCGGACTCCACGTGGCTCAGGTAGGTCGGGTCGAAGCACATCTTGCGGGCCAGTTCCCGCTTTTACTGCGCGGCTGGAGAGTGCGCTTCGGTCGATGGTGCCTCGCCATTGGCATTCGGAGGGGTGCTCTGACTCGCGGCGGCAGCGGGCTGCTCGGGACCCGACTTGAGGCGAGCGAAGAGCGACAATCCGCGGTCGATGCCGAAGAAGAGTACGAACGATAAGGCCGGAGCCATCGCGATGCTGAACGCCTGCGCTACGCCGGAGAGGTGCGCACTGATCCACCACACGGCGGCTGCCGCACTTGCCACTGCTCCGACCACGCGAAGGCGCTCGTCCTGCAACAAGTTTGATGCTACTGGGAGTTCGCCAGCAGGAAGAAGAGTGCGCGTATTCCCAGCGCTGTAGTTCTCAGCGATGGTGGCAAGCGCCTCGGCGAGTCTCCGCAGAGCCTCCTTCGGATCGGCATCCAGCTCGGACTCCAGTTCGAAGAGGCGCTTGCGCACACGCGACGCATGCTTGCGTACTTCCCGGTTACGAGGGGAGAAGCGAGAACGTGAGCCGTCGCGCGCGTCGATCATCCGCAGCTCGTTCCCGACCTTCCGGCACCTCGTTTCCACAGCGCGCAGCCGTGCCGCGCGTTGTATGGCCGGCGCATTGAAGGCATCGCCGCACGCGCTGACAGCGCGCACGATGATGTGCACAAGGCGGAAGCTCTGCCCGCTGAACCTGCCTGCGTACCACAAGGAGATGATCTCGGGGGCAAGGCAGATAGCGTCGATGAGCAGCTGGACTCTGCTGGGTGTTGCTGACGAGCCCGCGCCGCCCGCCCAAACGCGCCCATGATCCCCTAGAAGGCCCAGAAGAATCAGCGACAGTACGGAGCCGAGCGCCACGGCCGGGCCGCCCCGGAGCCGAGCACGATGGTGCTCCCGTAGAAAGCCGGCTGCCTCGGCAGTCTGGACCTGTATCCCGAGTGTCCGAAGCGCGCTGTCCAGGGCGGCGACAGCGAGCTCGCCTTGCCGCGCCCCTCGACGCCGCCAAGCCTCGTAGAGCTGTAACGGGCTAGGGACAGTGAGCAGTTGCATGAGCCCCCCTCAGAACTATTGCCGTCCGACGATACTGCTCCGGAACGTCATCGTTAACCCGGAGTGAGCCGTTGCCCGATCGGATGATCGAGCGGCGGCGTGCAAGTGATCTCGACGCCTACGGTTGAAGGTGCGCCTCTCCTGCTGCGTCGTCGTTCGAGCAGCGGCGGACGGCGTCGGTGAAGGGTTGGTGACAAGTCCCGAAGGATCTTGGTGACGCGAGGCTGCGCGAGGGCCAGATCGCAACTGAGGCCAAACTGAGACCACGCGACGACGAAGGCCCCGACCGCAGTGCGGTCGGGGCCTTTGTTTGCCCAGCGGGGCAGTGATGGAGGATACGAGATTCGAACTCGTGAGGGGTTGCCCCCAACACGCTTTCCAATTCTCCTCGGTGCCGTCCGCCGGGGTCCGTGCCGGTTGTGGGCCTGTCACCACTGGCCTACCGTCACGCCCACGACGCACCGGAGCTGATGGCGGCCGGTGGCCACCCGGCCGAGCACCGGACAGCCGTGCCGGACCGGCCCGGCGCTCTCGGCGGATCAGAGGGTGGCGGCGCGCAGTGCGATCAGGGCGATGGAGGCCATGGTGAGGATCACCGCCGGAGGCGCGCCCTTGCGGTCGCCGACTCGCAGGTGGGAGGCGACCGCCCCGGCGAAATAGAGCGTCAGGCCGATCGCGGCGGCGATTCCGACGGATCCCCACCAGAGTCCGGCGAGCACACCGGCCGCGCCCGCGACCTGAGTGCCGATCAGGAAAGCCATCATGCTTTGCGGCACTCCGAGGGTGGACATCTGCTCGGTGATGTGCCGCGTCCGCAGAGACTTGGCCCCGGCTGATACCAGGAGAACGGCCGACATGAACACACTGACGACGGGAAGGGAGACGAACACGGCTGAAACCTCAATCGTGCGAGAGGCGAGCAAGGGACGTGCGCACCTCGACGACGATAGGCAGTCGATAGGTACCTCAAGGTAACCTTCGGGGCATGAGCCAGCGACCCGGAATCGCCTTCCTTGCCGACTGCCCCGCTCTCCTGGCCATGGAGATCATCGCCAGCAAGTGGTCCATGGTCACGCTCTTTGCGCTCACCGACGGCCCGGTGCGCCACGGCGAGCTGGTCGAGCTGAGCGGTGGCATCTCACGCAAGGTACTGACGCAGACGCTGCGCCGACTCCAAGCCAACGGGCTCGTCGAGCGGCACGCGTACGCCGAGGCGCCGCCGCGCGTGGAATACAGCCTGACCGATTTGGGACGAACCCTGGAGGAGCCCATCAGGATGCTCACCGCCTGGGCGCGGGAGAACGGCGAGGCGGTCGTCACCTTCCGGGAAGCAGCCGACGCGGCCACAACCACCGAGGTGGACCAGGCGACCCCGGTGAAGATCCCTCCTGTCGATGAGAACCTGAACCGCTTCTGATCAACAGGTGCCGAAGGGGCTTCGCGGCGGGATCGTTCGGTCCGGCCGCGTCGGTTCCCGCCACGACAGCGCCGCAACGGAGAGCTGGTTCGCCCTGTTCCAGGCCCGGACCACCGGCCCGTCCCAGCAGACGACGATGGCCCGGACCGCTGAGCGGTCCGGGCCATCTGCCGGCGGAGGATACGAGATTCGAACTCGTGAGGGGTTGCCCCCAACACGCTTTCCAACTGTTCGTCCGGGTGTCCGGGGGTGCCCGTGAGCGTCCTGGCCTGCGGCGGAATGGGCCGCTAGCTGGCCTCTGAACGGCCCTGGATGGGGGTGAACGCAACCAAAACTGCAACCGCGTCGCGGCGGAGCTCTGCCTGACTACCCACGTGATTGATGCTGATACCGGAAGGCGATTGCACGCAGCGTGAGGATGTCGCTACGCTCCATGCGGGCGACTTGTTCGATGTCCCCGCATCACGCGACATGGCTCCTTGGCCGGGTGCTTTTTGGCGAGCCGAGCAGTCGTGTAGCTCGCCGTGCTCCCTGGGGTGTTGGGGCCTGTGTCCCGTCCCTTCGGGCTGGATGGTGTGCGGCTCGGGCAGCATCAGAGGTTCCGGAGGCAACGCGCTCCGAGGATCGACACGGGTGGAGGTCGGCGGCAGTCATGTCCGCGCTCTCGCTTCGCCTCGCGCGCATGCGCTTGGTGGCAGGACGTAGACCTATTCGAATCTGCCGACTTTCACGGAGTGCTGCTCGTGCTCAGCGACGACGCCACGACCATCCGGCTTCATCTGGACCAAGACGAGGTTGCCCTCGTCACGGCCATTCTTCAGCACGCGGCCGACGAGTGTCGCGCGGTCGCCTCGCCGGAGACCGCGGCGGGTCGGGGCGCCGGGGTGACCCTCGGGCGGCTGGCCGTCCACTGGGCCGACATTGCCGAGCGGGAACTGCACTGCTCAGTCGTCAACATGAACGGCGAGCGGTTGTTCACAGTCCCGCTGACCCTGGAGGGGTGGTACCAGGTCCGCGCGGCGCTCAGCGAGTCTGCTGCGCAGCTCTCCCGCGCTGTGGATGACGGGGAAGCAGCCGTCAGGGCGAACCGGGAGCGGGCGCGAAGGGCGCTCTTCCTGGCGGACAGGATCGCGGAGGCTACGAGTGAATGAGAATCAGGCCGTTGAGGCCGATGGGGGCTGGCAGCCATCCTGGTGGGCACTTCCGCGCGCAGCTGCCGTGGACAACCTCTTTGACACGCTGGCTGGGAGAGGATTCACGGAAAGCGCGGCTCGAGGATTGGCACGAGCGGCCGTGCGCCCGGATGAAGCGCGTCGGAAACTAGCAGATGTCTCCGAACTGCGCGTGCAGGGCGGCACTTTGTCGATCGTAGAGACCCGGCTGTGGTCTGCTTCAGTGGTGCCTCACCCGGCCAACCCGAGAGAATACGGGCGTCGAAGCTATGCCCTAGGTGGTGCAGGAACTGGCCTGGTTATGCCCGATCCTGTCTCGGGCTCGGGTGGCTGCGCGGAGCTGGAGATTCGGGTGGATAACCCGAACGTTCTTGCGCAGCGCTTGGAGGACACCAAAGGGCGGCTGGTCAAGGAGAATCCCCTTCGCGAGGACATCGCAGTGGAAGGCGTCCTCCAGCCCTTGACTGTCGTGTCAATGACAGTGCATCACCACAACGGGCGCCCACCTGAGACGATGCTGATCGCCGCCGACGGTTCGAGTCGTATTAGTGCGGTGCACGACATGCTCGGCTATGCGCCAGCGAAGGTTGCCTACGAGTGGGGAAAGGATGAGCGAAAGTTCCGAAAGGAAGTCAACTCGCTGATTCGTTTGGTTCAGAAGGTCGGCTGGGACAACCTTGGCAGTGCCGAGAAGGCAAAGGTGCGTGTTCTCACCATCCCTGCGCGCGTAGTCGTCGGGTTTATGTCTGATGCTCGGGCGCAGCTCCGCTTCCATACGGCTGTGCGAAACTTCATCGGCCTTACACACATCCGTCCTCCCAAGCCGTATAGCCCAGCTGTAGAGAGCGAGGCGAAAGCTGATGCCGTGCTCGACTCCTTGGCTGAGCCCACTCGTACTCGATCAGCCCGCATCACCGTGGTTGAGAAACACTGGTTTGCCGGAACCATCACCGAGCGGGAAGCCATGGACGAAGGCTGTAGCCGAGATCGCGATGTGCGGGCTGGGGAGATCGTCCGAGCTGTGCTGGGCGGAGGTATCGGTACGGCACGTCGCGTCAATGATGGCATTCGCTCGCTGACGGCGAAGCAGCAACCCACGAGAGAGGATCGGGTGGACATTGCCGTCGAGCTGATCCTCCGCCCGGTCAGGACTGAGAGGAATGATGACCTCCACTTCGTCCGATCGCGACGTGCTGTGCTCCAACGTGCCTACCGACTTCCGGAGATTGAGGTCCTTTCGGCAGATGCCCCGTTGGAGGGCGCGGCTGAGGCCGGTAGGTCTCTGGAGGACCTGCGCGACGATGCCTTGGAGGAGGTGAGCAACGGGCTTGGCGACAGCGGACGGTTGGGTGTTGCACAGACGGAACTCGCGGTCAAAGCCGCCTACTACATGGCTCTCGCCGAGCCGATGGCTCTGCAACGTGAAGTCTTCGGAGGACCAGACGACAGCGACGACCGCAGCGCGGCCGCTGTGCTGCGTGCCATGCTCTCGCGTCGACGCGGTGTGCTCCAGGCATACGAGGTCGTAAAGGCCGGGCGGCTGGGGGCGAAGCTGTATGAGGTGGACGAGGGTGGCCTCGTTGTACATACCGCGGAAGGTCCCCGTGAGCTGACCAACATCCTGGTCCGCCACACCTACAACGGTGAGACGCTGGAAGAAGCGGCCGCGGGCTTCAAGGCCGCGAGTTTGCGCTGGGCCGATGTGATCACGAACGCCGACAAGCTGAAAGGGGCTGTGGCTGCCTTGAAAGCCGTCCCCATCGATGACGGCGGCGCCAGCCTTGTGAAACGCGATGGATGGGACTCCAAGGAGATCGCGAGCCTGCGCTCAAAGCTCGACCGCATCTCTCGCACGCTCGCCGACTGGGCGGACCGGTATGACGAGCGCGCCGAAGTCGACATCCCGGAGTCCGAACTAGGGACTTAGCGCGCGACGTGGGCGGCGATGCCATGTGCGCGATCGGATAAGTATCCGAAGTCGCGTGCCCCAGCGTTGTCCGTCGCGTACTGGGCATTTGTGCCTTGCCTGCGGGTGCTTACTGCTCGTAGGTCCACGCTTGCCCTGTCTGGCGGTACTGCTCGACGGGGATTGGGCTAACGTCGGACAGCATGCGGGCGGTGTAGAGCATGCCGTCCAGGTGGTCGATCTCGTGATGGATCAGCCGGGCGAGTCCGCGTTCGTAGGAGTTGGTGGCCAATTGGCCGTCCAGCGTGGTGGTCTCCACAGTGATCCACAGCGGGCGGGGGACCATGCCGCGGACGTCGAAGAAGGAGAGGCAGCCTTCGAACTGCTCGTCAGTCTCGATGGAGCGGTCCGTGATACGGGGGTTGAGTAGGACGATCGCTGGCGCTCCGGGCTCGGCTGGCTGGACGATGGCTGCGGCCCGACCGATGCCGATCTGCGGTGCCGCGATCCCCATGCCCTTGGCGAAGGGATGGACCTGTCCGATGCGCTCCATCGCGGTGAAGAGCTTCTCGATGACCTGCTCGGCGGCTTCGCGCTCGGCCGGCAGGGCGAAGGAGCGGGCAGGTTCGGCGAGGACAGGGGCACCTTGCTGTACGACGCCGAGGTCACGCATCTGCTCGCTGGGCCGCACCTGGATCACCTGAACTCCCCTTGAGTAGTTTCGCATTCGGGTCTGCCCGGAATCGCCATTCCAGACGGTGCCGGGCATGGAGTGCTGGTGTGGACGTGCTCCAGGAGAAGACGCGCGTTCCGTCCCCCTCGCGCCGGCCCGGGGCGGTTCGCAGCGGTGCCGCCTCGGCGGTCATGGATGCTTCGGCGCCTCACACCGCAGGGTCGAGCTCGGCTGGTGTCCTGCGGCTCTTCCTGTGTCGTCCCTCCGCATGGCCGTCATGGACAGCTCGGCGAGGCGGGGAGCGAGGGTCACGTCGAGACGCTCGACCGGGTGCAGCAAGCCGCGTTCGCAGGTCTCTGCCGTCCACACCGTGTAGCCAGCTCGCGGGTAGGCCGTGTTAATGCCGATCTCGCCCTTCGGGATCGTGCCGTTGAACGGGGTCGGGATGCCTTCGGTGTTCCAGTAGGCCCACGCCTCAAGGGCCTTGGCCTGCTCCAAGGCGAGGTAGAGCTGTGGGTAGCGGTTGACGATGCGCATCTCGCGGAAGATGAGCTGGCCGAGCAGGTGCGGTGCGGTCGCGGCGAGGGCGTCGAAGTCTGCGTCGCGGAAGGTGAAGGACGCCGCGTTCTGGCTGGACGCGAGCGCCACGGTGGCGAACAGATGCGACAGGCGCCGCCTGGTGAAGCGGGCCACCCCCGGGGTCAGGCCAGCTTCGATCTGTCCGATGAGCCGGAGGAGGCGTTCGTGTCCCGGGTTGAAGCGGGAAAGGTCGAAGAGCTGGTCCATGCCCTGGACCGCCGAGAACGCCAGCTGCTTGTAGAGGCGGTTGTTCATCTCTCCGAGCTGGGCGTACGCCTTGGTCTCGGGGATCGTGGAGTGGAGCAGCAGGTACTCGGAAAGCACCTCGAAGTAGAGGTAGCCGAGGAAGGGGAAGGCCGGCACGGTGGCGGCGAGCTGGTCGATGAACTCAGCGTCCGGCGCTGGTGTTCCGGTGGCGTTGGCGAGGAGGGCATCGAGGAAGGGGGCCGCGGCCTGGACTCGCTGCAGGACGGTGTGGCGGAGCTGGATGTCTTCGTGCTCGGTGAGGAAACTGCGGTGGGTGAGGTAGGTCCGCAGGTGGATGGCTCCGAGTCGGAGGTAGTCGACGCCCTTGGGAGGGACGGGGGCGTCGGGGGTGATCTCGAAGACGAGGGTTCGGGTGTGCTTCTTGGTCTCCAGGAGGTAGGAGCCGAGGTTGTGGGGGCGCAGGCCGGAGGGTTCCGGGGTGAGGGGCGCGCAATAAAGGGCGGCGACCAGGCAGCCGGTGGAGGCGTATAGGTGGCCGCTCGCGCGGATAGCGTCGAGAGCCACCGTGGTGTGCATCAGGTGGATGGGGCGGCCGGAGGCCAGCGTCTCGGTCATGGCGTTTCCGCGAAGCAGCCAGCCGTTGGGGGTCGCGCATTCGAGGTGGGACCGCCAGTCGGCTTCGGTCTCGGTGAGACCGGAAGGGCCTGGACGGGTCGGGCTGGCGATGTGGTTGGTGTGGGCGTTTTCCCATTCGGCGTGCATAGGGTGGCCTCCTACTGCGCGGGGTTGAGGAGCTGGCTGGCGTGGATCAGTGCTCCGTGGTTGGTGGCGCCGTCGAGCCGGGACTGTTCGCTTCGGAGGACCAGGTCGAAGGCGACGGGGTGGAGCCATGTGGGGATGACGATGCGCAGGTGGGAGGGGTCAGGCCACCAGCGGTTGAGGGGAAGCCGGTAGCGGTCCAAGCAGTCAGCCGCCTTGAGTAGGTCGATCAGGTGGGGCGCGCGCTGGTAGGCGCGGTTCTGCTGCGGGGCGAAGTCCACGTACGGGACGTCGTGGAGGCCGATCGCGGTGGCTGCCTGCTGGGAGAGGCCAGGAGGAAGCTCCCGGCCGAGCATGCTGGTCACGGCGTGCTGGTTGCGTGTGAACCAGGACGCTGCCCGTCGGCCGTGCCCGGGATCGTCGCGGTCGTCGCGCCGCCGACAGTCGTGAACCGCAGCGGCGGCGCACAGCGCGGCCGTGTGATCGCGGTCGAGTCCGTACTCCTGGGCGAGGAGACCGGCGAGCAGGGAGACGCGAGCGTTGTGCCGGATGCCGTGGATGGAGTCGACGAGCTGAGGGTGCGCGAACCAGGTGACGGCCGGTACCAGCATGAGCGGCGGATGTGGCAGGGTGGGCGGCGCGGCTGAGGCTTCGGGCCGGTTCCTGGCGATCCAGGCGAGTGTGTCCTGGTCCATGACCTGATGGGCGGGAAGGCTCCGGTTCTCGGCGAGTTCGCGGAGCGACGCGGCACCCGGCTTCGGCGTTCGTGAGGTCATCTCTGGTTCCTCGAAGGGAAGAGGTTCGGTGGGCGTCAAGCTGGGCGTGGCGGTCCTGACCATGGGCACGCGGCCGAAGGAACTGGCCGAGCTGCTGGCCTCGGTGGAGATGCAGACGGTCAATGCCGCGAAGGTCGTGGTGGTCGGCAACGGGTGCGTACTGCCGGAACTGCCCGCCGGGGTGGAGGGCGTGGAGCTCGCGGACAACCTCGGGGTGACTGGCGGGCGGAACGTCGCGCTGGAGCACCTGCGGGACGTGGACGTGGTGATCGACCTGGACGACGACGGTCTGCTGGTCGCCGACGACGTCCTCGCCCGGATTACCGCCCTATACGAGGCCGACCCGCAGCTGGGCATCGTGAGCTTCCGGATCGCCGACGAGACCGGCCTCACCCAGCGGCGCCACGTCCCCCGGCTGCGGGCCGGCGACCCGATGCGTGGCGGTGAGGTGACCAGCTTCCTTGGCGGCGGCCACGCGCTGTCCTCGAAGATGCTGCAGCAGGTCGGCGACTGGCCGGAATCCTTCTTCTTCGCGCACGAGGAGACCGACATGGCCTGGCGGGCGCTGGATGCCGGCTGGCGGGTGCTGTACGTCCCTGAGCTGCTGCTCCAGCACCCGCGAACCAGCCCGACCCGGCACTCCTTCTTCTACCGGGTGAACGCGCGCAACCGCGTGTACCTGGCGCGCCGGCACTTGCCGGCCCTGCTGGTGCCGGTCTACCTCGGTGTGTGGATGGCGCTCACCATTGCCCGGACCCGGGACGTGGCTGGGTTGAAGGCGTGGTTCGCGGGCTTCGCCGAGGGCTGGCGCACACCGTGCGGACGGCGCAAGCCGATGCGCTGGCGCACGGTGTGGACCATGACCCGGCTGGGGCGGCCGCCGATCATCTAGGCGGCTGCCGCCTGGCGCATCCAGTCGGGGATGGCGGCGGGGGTGGCCTTCAGCCAGGCCACGTAGCGGGCGACTCCTTCCGCCAGCGTGATGCTCGGCCGCCAGCCCAGCAGCTCTTCCATCCGCTGGATGGAGGCGTATCCGCCCTCGGGGTCGCCGGGCGGCATGGGCGTCTCGACCAACGGCACGTCCGGGTAGTGGCTGCGGACGAGTTCGGCGACTTGCCGGATCGAAGTACCGGTTCCGGTGCCGATGTTGATGGTCTCGTCGTGCGCGCGAGGTGCGACCAGCGCCCACAGGGTGCCGGTGGCGATGTCGTCCACGTGGACCATGTCGCGGATCTGGTGGCCGCCGCCGTTGAGGTGCAGGGGCAGGCCCAGTGCGGCCCGCATGGCGAACCAGGCGACCACCCAGGAGTGGCTCCGCTCCTTGACGACCTGCGGTTCGCCGTAGACCGAGAAGTACCGCACCACGGCGTACGAGATGCCGGCGTCGCCGAGGACGGCGGCCGTTTGGTACTCGCCCCACGCCTTGCTGTTGCCGTACACCGACACCGGCTGGACCGCCGTGTCCTCGATGAACTGCGTGGGATGGCTGGTGTGTTCGCCGTTGCCGTAGACGCTGGCGGAGGAGACGAACACCATCCTGCGGACCCGGTCGGAGGCGGCGACGGCGTCCAGGACGCGCTGCGTGCCGGTGATGTTGGTGTCGATGGCGTCCAGCGGTCGGCGGGTGCAGGCCGCCACGTCGGCCAGGGCGGCGGCGTGGATCACGTAGTCGCAGCCGGAGATCACCTTGCGCATCAGGTCCGGCTCGGCGATGTCGCCGACGATGAAGTCCGGGTCGCTGGTGTCGATGCCGAACCGCTCGCGGTACACCTCGTGCGGGTAGGCGTCGAGCTTGCACACCGAGATGGGGCGGGCGCCGAGCTGGCGGAGCTGGGACGTGATGCGGCTGCCGATGAGACCACCGGCACCGGTGACCAGCACGGTCTTTCCTGAGAGCTGTTCGAGTGACAAGGGACGTTCTTCCTCTCATGCGCGGGGTGGGCGGTGCAGCAGGGACGTGCTGGTCGGCCCGGCGGCCTGCCGGCGACGGGCCGGGTCAGCCGTCGCGGTGCTGCGGGCAGCGGCAGGCGGGCCAGGGGGCCGAGGGGTGGTAGGCGTAGGCGTCGGGTTCCGATTCCACACTGATGACGCCGGAGTCGTCGTACCGGGTGCCGTCGGCCGCGAGCTTGAACGTACGGATGTACAGGCCCTGTCGACGGTCCTCGGGGAGCTTGAAATCCGGGGAGTTCGCGGTGCTCACGAGACCAAATCCCGGTGGTGCTTGCGGCGGCGACGGCCGGCAGCGAGCTGACGCAGGACCAGGGCACGTCGCCGGGCGCGTTCCCGGTTCGGGATGAAGATGACGGTCCGGTCGTCGGCCTGGATGTGGAGCTCGGCGCTGTTCACACGACGCTCCCCGAACGGATGCTCCTGGTCACGTCGCAGGGCCAGGGGCTCTCGCACCGGACGCACTCTCCGCTCTCGCTGCGGTGCTCGTCCAGCAGCATGCGCTTGCTGGTAGCCGAAGTGCTCTCCTGCGTCGGACTCGTGGACCGGCGCGGGACCGCCGGGTTGGGGTCCACCAGCGTGGAGGAGCTGTTGAGGCTCCAGGGGTGAGGTGTGCGGTCGGTAGTCGTCATCAGCGTCTCCGGGGTCGCGAGTTGGCGGGGCGGCCCTTGATGCCGATGTCTGGCTGGAGCCGCCGCAGGCCACCGCTCCGCAGGCTGCCAGGTGCCGAATCGGCTCCACCCTGCACAGTGGCATGCAGTTAGTGAACCGCCCAATCGCTACTGGGAGTACGGTGTTGGGCACGCAATGCGGTTTAAGCGGTTTAACGGCCCGTGAGGGAGGTGCCCATTGGCGTCGACGAGGGAGCCGAACGAACGGCTGCGGGCGGCCATCGGGGAGACGAAGCTCTCCGGCGATGCGATCGCGCGCCTGGTCAGGCGGGTGGCGGCCGAGCACGGCGAGCTCTTGGAGACCAACAAGTCGAGCATCACGCACTGGAAGAACGGCGGTCAGCCGGCTGGGAACGTCGGTGCCTTCCTGGCCGAGGCGTTAGGTCGCGCGCTCGGTGGACGGGTCGTGACGCTGGAGGAGATCGGCCTGATCGCGCCCGCCCCCCAAATTCCCGACTGGGACGCGGATACGCTGAGCGCGCTGGCCGAACTCGGGAGAACCGACGTGGACGTGGAACGCAGGCGGGCCCTGGGGGTGGCGGTCTACTCGGTGGCCGCACTCTCCCTGCCCGGCGAAGACTGGTGGCAGCGCATGGCCGAGCGGGGCAGTGCGCGCAGTTCAGCCGCGACGCGGCGGGTCGGCCCTGGCGACCTGGCAGCCGTCCGCGACATGACCACCCTGTTCTCGCAGGTCGATCAGCGGCGGGGCGGTGGCCACGCCTGGACATCCGTGGTGCAGTACCTGGCGACCGACGTCACCGCCTACCTGCGGGGGAAGTTCACCGACGAGCGTGTCCGTCGTGATCTCTTCTCCGCCGCCAGTGAACTTGCCTACCTGGCTGGCTGGATGGCGTTCGATGGCGGCCAGCATGCGACAGCGCAGCGGTACTTCGCCGAAGCCGTGAAGCTCGCGGCCGAGGCCGGCGATCCGCCGATGGCCGCTCACGTGCTGCGGGCGATGGCGCACCAGGCCATCGACCTCGGACACCACCAGCAGGCACTCAATCTCGCTGCCGCCTCCGTCGACGGCGACCGGTATGCGCTCGCCTCCCCACGGGAGCAGGCTCTCCTCGGCGTCGTCCACGCCCGGAGCCTTGCCTCCGCCGGCCGCAAGAACGCCGCCGCCAAGGCGCTGCTGCGGGCCGAAGACGACCTGTCCGCCGCGAGCGACGACATCGCTGAGCCGGACCGGGTCTTCTTCTTCGGTGAGGCGAGCCTGGCCCACGAGACCGCGTGCGCCCTGCGCGACATAGGAGACCTTGACGGTTCGGTGCGCGAGTTCCACCACAGCGTCCGCACCCGCAAGGCGACGAAGTTCACCCGCACTCACGCGGTGACGCTGGGATATCTCGGCTCCGTGTACGCGCAGATGAACAACATCGACCGGGCCTGCGCCACCTGGTCGCAGGCGCTCGACGCGATGGACGGCGTGCGGTCCGGCCGCACCCGCCAGGCCGCCGCCGACATGCGTACCCTGCTCTCCCCTTACCGACGTCGCGGTACCGCGGCGATCAGTGAGATCGACGCCCGCGCCGCCGCGTACTTGTCCGAAACAGCCTGATGAGGAGTCACTGATGGCAGACCATGAGACGTTTGAGGTCGAGGCCCTCGGCCACGTGGTCGGTGGACGGATTGAACCGACCGACGACTTCTGGGGCGGTACCCGGGCGATCATCCGGCTGGATGGATCCCTCTTCACCGCCGACGCGACCAAGGGGCTTGAGGACTTCTCGCACCTGGAGATCGTCTTCCGTTTCCACCTCACCGACCCGACCGACCTGAACCTCGGAGCCCGCCGGCCTCGGGACAACCCGGAGTGGCCGGAGGTCGGGATCTTCGGGCACCGCAACATGCGGCGCCTGAACTGGCTCGGGGTCTCACGCTGTCGCCTGCTCAAGGTCGACGGCCTGGACCTCCACGTCGAAGACCTCGACGCCGTCGACGGCACGCCGGTCCTGGACGTGAAGCCGTGGTTCGGTGAGATGGGACCTCGCGGAGAGCAACACCAGGCGGAATGGACGACTGTCATGCTCCGCGACTACTTCGCGCCCACGGCCAATGACTGACGGACTCTGACTGTCCGAGAGCGAGCGGCGATGGCTCTGTGCCTACGCGCTGCCGCTGGTTCCGGGTTAGCCCTCGCACCCCTGGGCGAGGGCGAGAGCGTTGGGTGGCCCGTTGGGATATCCAATGCGACAACTTGCTCCGCCAGGAGCGGGGCGGGGTAAGGAGTCCTTACCCCATAACTTGCTCCGGCTTCCGGCGGTCTGAGTCAGGATTCGGATCAAGGCGATCTCTTGTTGCTGGGTCTACCTGGTTACAGCGGGCGGCGGCTTGGAGTCTCCTCGGAGGTGGGACGTTCACGGTAGGGCGTACACGCGAGCCCCCTTCTAAAGGGGGGCTCGCGCGTGAACGCTGGGTCGCGTGGACGGCGTGTACGCCTCCGTGATCGCTCTACCTGCGGTTTCTTTGCTCCGCGTGGACGGTGTGAACGGCTCTCGCTGGGCCCTTCGCGGTAGGGGCGCGTGTACGGCCCCGTGAACGATCCGCACCCGGTTGTCGGTGCCTGGTTGGGCTGGTGATCCGCCCACTGACCGGCTGCCCGGTGGTCTTGGTGGGTGCCGTCCGTTGGTCGTTCGACGGGCCGGTCAGCAGGCGGGCTGCTGGCCTGCGTGGCACTCTGGTCAGTTCGGCCGGTCGGACTGACCGGCTGACCGGAACCCCGGTCACTGGGGTCGGTCAGTACGACGGACTGACCGGGAGCGCGGTCACTGCGTTGCCCCGGTCAGTCCGGTCACCGTGGTGGTGGTTACGAGACAGCGGTGATGTGCCGGGCGGAGGGGCGGTAGCGGGCCTGCTGGCCGCCTCCGGCGCCTCCGGTGGTGCCGTCCGTCTTGACCGCGAGTCCGGTCTTGACGAGGCGGTCGAGGTGGCGGCGGGCCTTCTCGATGTCGGCGCGGTCGGGGTTGGTCTCGCCGGTCAAGGCGGTCGCCAGGTCACGGGTGGTCAGGCCGTCCGGGGCGGCGCGCAGGAGGGTGACCGGGTCGAGGGTGGGCTCGACGTAGGTGGTGCCGCGCTGGTGATCGTGGACGACCGGCAGCGGACCGATCTCGCCGGTCACGGTCTTGAGGTGGTGGATGGTGACCGCCGGGTCGCCGGCCTCTCCGGCGATGAACAGGACGCTGCCCGCTCCGGCGGTCAGCCAGGTCGAGCCGTACACCCGGTCCAGGGTCGGTCGCATCCCGCGTGGCGCGTCGGCGGCGGCCTTGCGTTGGTGGTGGAGCTCCATGATCTCCACGCCCGCGCGCAGGGCGCGCATGCGGGCGTTGTTGAAAGCGACAGCCAGGGAGTCGTCGACGAGGGTGCTGACCGCGTCCTTGAGGCTGTCGATGACGATGGTGTCGGCGCGGTGGGCGGCGGCGAGTTCGGCGAGGAGGTCGGGTTCCTTGTCGAGGGTGGAGGGAAGCGGGCCCTGCCACACGGCGAGCCGGTCACGCAGGTGCGCCTCGTCAGCGGGGGTGATGCGGCGGGCCATGGCGCGGGCGATCTGCTGGGGGCGGTCCATGGCGAGGTAGAGGACGCGTTCTCCCTGGGCGACGGGCAGGTCGAGGACGGAGGCTTGCAGGCCGAGGCGGGCGAGGACGACCTGGTGGGCGAGGGTGGTCTTGCCGACGCCGGGTGCGCCGACGATCATCAGGCTTTCGCCGGAGGCCCAGGCGGTCTGTTCGCGGGTGCCCCACAGGGGTTCCTTGTCCGCGCCGGTCTTGGTGACGAAGTCCCAGCCGTTGACGATGTAGCGGGACAGGCGGCTGCTGCCAGAGGCCAGGGCGCGTTCACGTTCGGCACGGATCTCCGTCTCGATGGCCGTGCGGATCTCGTCCGGGTCGGCTCCCGGGGTCAGCACGTGGTGGACGGTGCGGATGCCGGTCGTGTGCAGGGTCCGCAGTTGGGCGTCGCGGCGCACGATCTGCGCGTAGTAGTCGGCGTTGTCCGTCGAGGGCGGCGCGACGGCGACCAGCGTGTGGAGGTAGGACGAGCCCCCGACGCGGGAGAGATCTCCCTTGCTCTGCAGGTGGTCCGCGAGGGCGATGGGGTCGGTCGGGGCGTCCTCTGCGCGCAGGGCGAGGATCGCGCGCCAGATGGTCTCGTGGGCGGGCCGGTAGAAGTCGCCCGCGTCCAGCGTCCCCCGGACCTGATCAACCGCCTGGTGCTTCAGCATGCACGCGCCGAGGACCGCCTGTTCGGCGTCGATGTTGTGCGGCGGTTCCCCGGAAGTGGTGTCGACGAGCGCGGGGTGGGGCTCCGACGCGCGGTGTTCCCGTCGCCGGTCGTGGGATGACGGGCCTGGCGGCGGGGCCGTAGGCTTGTCCACAGCGGTGTCCTCACTCGGAGGATTCGGGCGGCTACCCGGTTCCTCCGTTGTCGACTGTTCCAGGGATGGGCGGTTTTCGAGGTTCTGCGTTTGGCCTCCGGCGTTCGTAGCGTCGGGGGCCTTTTTCGTTGTCCTGCCGGTGACTGGCCCGGCTCGCCGATGCGGTTCGGCTCAGTTGCGTTTCATCTTGCATCACGTTAACGTCGTGCTCGACGCATTGCAAATGGGCTTGATGACGATGCATGGAGGGTTGACTATGGCTGACGAGGACCGGCAACAACGGCTGGAGGGGGAGGAGAACGTCGCGCGGCGCATCAAGATGGAGCGCGAGGCGCGCGGGTGGAGTACAGCCACGCTCGCCGAGCGCCTGACCGAGGCCGGCTACCCGCTCAACCAGTCGGCGGTGTGGCGCATCGAGAGCGGCGAACCACGTCGCAGGGTCAACCTGGACGAGGCCATCGGCTTCGCCAAAGTCTTCGACATCTCCCTGGACAACCTGGTCGGACCACCCGAGATCGCCGCGAACGCCCACGTGAAACGGCTGCTGGCCGAGTTTGCCGAGAGCTGGCAGAAGTCCGTGGCCGCCCGCAAGGACATGGACCGGGCCCGTGAGGCGCTCGACGCCTACGGCCGCGCCCACCCGAATCTCGAAGAGCTCATCAGAGCGATGATCACCCGAGTCGTGGCGGACGCGGCCGGTGACGACTACCGCTCGCCGAGGTTCCCGTCCGGCTCGCCCGAGGCGGAGGGTCTCGGCGACCCGGGAACCGAGGCATAGCCAGAGCATCCGAGGGCATCTGTTGCACTCCGCTGGTTCCGCATGTCAGCCCCCGTCGCCGATCCGATGATGACCGGCATCATGCCGGGCGTCCGACGGTTTGGTGCGGCCGGAATCTCCGGCTAACGTCCCGTCCCGCCGGTCCGACCACGGGCTTCGCCAGCCCGTGAACCCTCGACCAGCCATGCCCTCCGCAGCCCCTCGGCGCTACGAACGCCGGGGGGCGTCATGCGGCCCCGAATAACCCAATCGCCCGTCCCTGGAACAT
Source organism: Kitasatospora sp. NEAU-69 (assembly GCF_057158765.1). Classification (NCBI taxonomy): domain Bacteria; kingdom Bacillati; phylum Actinomycetota; class Actinomycetes; order Kitasatosporales; family Streptomycetaceae; genus Kitasatospora; species Kitasatospora sp. NEAU-69. The sequence continues at coordinate 4,518 of NZ_JBWXUE010000043.1, read as the reverse complement.
CGACAACGGCGGCGCATAGCCGAAAGCGCCGTCGGGATAGGACACCCATGTCCGAAATGCCATTCGAGCTCTCCCGAGTGGCCCACGCCCTCGGTACCACCGAGGGCGTGCTCCTCCGCCTGATCGCTGATCAGGACGGCCCCGAAGCTGACCCGACGCTGGTCGCACTCACCGTCGAAGAGGCTGCCCGTCTGCTCGGTATCGGGCGCACGAAGATGTACGAGTTCGTCGTCTCCGGCGAGATCCCCTCCGTGAAGATTGGCAGCCTCCGCCGGATACCTGCTGAGGCGGTTGGCGCGTTCCTCGCCAAGCGCCTCAGCGCTGCCGACCTCGCCACTGCGGCCTGAGGAACGCGAAGATGGCAACCTCACGTCAGCCCAACGGTGCATCGTCCATCTACCAGGCCAAGGACGGTCGTTGGCACGGCTACGTCACTGTCGGCGTCAAAGACGACGGTCGTCCTGACCGCCGCCACGTCACCCGCAAGACCCGGGCCGACGTCACCAAGGCGGTTCGCGAGCTGGAACGGCAGCGCGACTCCGGCGCGGTGCGGAAGGCTGGCCAGACATGGACGGTCAAGACCTGGCTCACCCACTGGGTCGAGAACATCGCTGCTCCGTACGTCTCCGAGAACACGATCGACGGCTACCGCGTCGCCGTGTACCACCACCTCATCCCCGGCCTCGGCGCTCACCGCTTGGAGAAGTTGGAGCCGGAGCACCTGGAGCGCTTATACAAGAAGATGCGGGACAGCGGCAGCGCCGCCGGCACCGCGCACCAGGTCCACCGCACGGTGCGAGCGGCGCTCAACGAGGCGAAGCGCCGTCGGCATATCACCGAGAACCCGGCGACGGTCGCCAAGGCCCCGCGATTGGAGGAAGAGGAAGTCGAGCCGTACTCGGTTGAGGAGGTGCAGCGGCTTCTCCTCGAAGCCGAGCGGCAGCGGAACACCGCCCGTTGGGTGATTGCCCTGGCCCTCGGCCTGCGGCAAGGCGAGGTGCTGGGCCTGCAATGGACCGACGTCGACTTCGAAGCCAGCGTCATCCGCGTGCGGCGTGGACGGTTGCGGCCCCGCTACCAGCATGGTTGCGGTGATCGATGCGGGCGCAAGCCGGGCTATTGCCCGCAGAAGATCAGCGTCCGTCGCGAGACCAAGGACACCAAGTCCCGGGCGGGCAGGCGCCCGATCGGTGTCCCCGACGAGCTGATGAACCTGCTTGCGCGGCACAAGGTTGAGCAGGACCGCGAACGGCGGCTTGCCCGCGACCTGTGGGAGGAGAAGGGGTACGTCTTCACCTCTCCGACCGGCCAGCCGCTGAACCCCAACACCGACTACCACCGGTGGAAGGACCTGCTGAAGGCGGCGAATGTTCGCGATGGTCGGCTCCACGATGCCCGCCACACTGCCGCGACCGTCCTGCTGATCCTGGGCGTTCCGGATGCGGTGGTCGACGCGATCATGGGGTGGGAACCTGGCAAGTCCGCTCGGATGCGCCGGCGGTACCAGCACCTGACGGGTCCTGTCCTCAAGGACACTGCCGACAAGATCGGCGGACTGCTCTGGGGGACGACTTCAGACTGATTCGCGCGCCCGTGAGGGCGAGGGCACGGCTGTCTGGCTGTGCTCTCGCCCTCACTTGCAGGGTCCAGCGGGTCACGCTGCTGAGCTGCAGACTTCATGCAGGCTCACCGCCTAAGAAGCCGCGGGCGGTTACTCACTCATCATCAATGAGGCAGGGTAGTAGCAACTGCCTGTGTCATTAGCGTGACGCTTCTTGCGCCCCAGCAGTTCGTCGAGTGTGATGAACCCGTCCAAGACTGCAAAGAGGTCGACGCCCTCCAGCGTGATGAAGCATGTCCCGTTGGCGTAGCGTGCCTTGGCACCCTGCGTGAACCCATTGTCGGCGGCCGTGGCAAAGTCCAGGTGTGTGGCCAGCCGGGTCCAGGCTGATGGCCACCGGAATTCCAGGTGGATGGCCGTCTGACCTGTGGTGTTCCTGATCGCTTCCTTATCGAAGGAGACCCCTCCGTCCGGTTTGCTGGTGTTTGCGAAGCATCAGCGAACCGGTCGGAGAGGTCCTGTGACGAAGTCTGACAGAGAGATCATGGAAATCCTTGAGGCGTACGACCTGACCGGGACGGTCTGGTCGGCGGCGAGCTTGGCGGGGCACGACCCGAAGACGGTCAAGCGGTATGTCGAGGCCCGCGACGGCGGGCGCAATCCTTATGAGCGAGAGCCGCGGCCGAAGATGATCGACGCGTTCCTGGAGAAGGTCGAGGAGTGGGTCGAGCAGTCGAAGGCGACGATCCGCGCCGATGTGGTCCACGAGAAGCTCGTGAAGATGGGCTACCGGGGAAGTGCGCGCTCGACGAGGCGGGCGGTGAACGCGGCGAAGACCGCGTGGAAGACGGGCAAGCGCCGGACGTACCGACCCTGGATTCCCGAGCCGGGCCGGTGGCTGCAGTTCGACTGGGGCGAGGGGCCGCGGATCGGCGGCCGGCGGACCTGGCTGTTCTGCGCGTGGCTGTCCTGGTCGCGGTTCCGGGTCGTGATCCCGGTCTGGGACTGCACGTTGGGCACGCTGGTGGCCTGCCTGGACACCGCGTTGCGGCGGATTGGCGGGGCGCCGACGTATGTACTGACGGACAACGCGAAGACGGTCACCGTCGAGCACATCGCCGGGATCCCGGTACGTCATCCACAGATGGTCGCCGCGGGTCGGCATTACGGCTGCCAGGTGGTCAGTTGCGTGCCCTACGACCCCGAGTCGAAGGGCGGCGCGGAGGCCACGGTCCGTATCGCGAAGGCCGACCTGGTGCCCACGGATGCGAACCTGTTGCCCGCCTACGACTCCTTCGCCGAGCTCACCGATGCCTGCCGCACCTGGTGCGAGCAGGTGAACTCCCGTCGTCACCGGGCGACCGGGCAGATACCCGCGAGCCGCCTGGACGTGGAGCGCACCACCCTGCACGTCCTGCCCATCGAGCCGCTCGCGCTCGCGCTGGGCGAGGAGAGGCTGGTCGGCTCGGACCGCACGATCAGCTTCAACTCGGTGCGCTACTCGACCCCGCCGGGCTATACCGGCGCGAGGGTGTGGTGCCGGGTCGTCGGCGAGGAACTCTCCATCACCGCCCGCACCGAATCCGGGGACCTGTCGGAGATCTGGCGCCACCAGCTGTCCACCCCGGGTGTTCCGCAGATCATCGACGCGCACTATCCCGACCACCCGGACGGCCGCAGCGTTCACCAGCCGCGGCTGCGGCCGCGCTCGGAGGCGGAGATCGCGTTCGTGGGCATCGGGCCCGGGGCCGGGCGCTGGCTCAAGGAGGCCGGACCCGCCGGCGCGATCCGCATCCGCGCCAAGATGGCCCGCGCGGTCGAGCTGGCCACTGTCCTGGGCAACGACAAAGTCGACCAGGCCCTCGGTCTGGCGGCCACGGCCGGGCGCTTCGCCGACGACGACCTGCTCTCGATCCTGGGACACATCGCGGACAGCAAGCCCGCCGGCGAGGTCGTGCGCGCGGACGAGGCCCACTCCGTCCAGAACGGAACCATCGGCTGGCAGGCCCTGGGCCGCTGAGCCAACACGCCGCCCACCACAGCATTCTGACTGCACGTCACCCAAGAGAACGGCACCCCCATGAGCTTTCCCAGCCCGCCCGCCATCCCCGAGGAACTCGACAAACTCATGCGCCGCATGCGCCTGCCCTACATGCGCAAAGCGGCCCCGGACGTCCTGGCCACCGCCCGAGCCCAGCGTTGGGACCCCGCCGAGGTCCTGCGGCTGCTGATAGCCGAGGAGGTCACCGGCCGCGACGCGGCCACCCGGCGCCTTCGCCGCCACTCGGCGAACTTCCCCACCGGCAAAACCCTGGGCTCCTGGCGGGCCGAGGACTCCACCATCCCCGAACCCACCCAGAACTCCCTGATCACCCTGGAGTGGATCGGCCGCGCCGAGAATTTGGTGATCGCCGGCCCGTCGGGGACGGGCAAGAGCCACTTCACCGAGGGCCTGGCCCAGGCCGCGATCGAGAAGGACCTGCGGGTGTCCTGGTTCACCCTGGAGACGCTGAGCGCCGCGATCGGGAAGTCGAAGGTCGACGGGTCCACCGCCCGGACCGTCGCCCGGATCTGCCGCGCGGACCTCATCGTCATCGACGACATCGGCCTGCTGCCGGTCGGCGAGGACGCCGCCGAGGCGTTCTACCGGATCATCGACGCTGCCTACGAACGCCGGTCCATCGCGGTGACCAGCAACATTCACCCCTCAGGCTTCGACACGATCATGCCCAAGACTCTCGCCGGCGCCAGCACCGACCGCCTCATGCACCACGCTCACCTCGTGACCACCACTGGCGACTCACACCGCCTCGCCGAGGCCCTCGCCGGGAAGGGAGTGGTCCCCTTGAACTGACCCCCACCCCAGGAACACCACTGGCCACCCACCTGGGCATCTGATGGCCACCAGCCTGGACACCCAACGGCCACCCACCTGGGCATCTCAATGGCCGTTGACA
>NZ_JBWXUE010000042.1:0-67319 GCF_057158765.1 Kitasatospora sp. NEAU-69 | reverse complement strand
CCGGAATTCCAGGTGGATGGCCGTCTGACCTGTGGTGTTCCTGATCGCTTCCTTATCGAAGGAGACCCCTCCGTCCGGTTTGCTGGTGTTTGCGAAGCATCAGCGAACCGGTCGGAGAGGTCCTGTGACGAAGTCTGACAGAGAGATCATGGAAATCCTTGAGGCGTACGACCTGACCGGGACGGTCTGGTCGGCGGCGAGCTTGGCGGGGCACGACCCGAAGACGGTCAAGCGGTATGTCGAGGCCCGCGACGGCGGGCGCAATCCTTATGAGCGAGAGCCGCGGCCGAAGATGATCGACGCGTTCCTGGAGAAGGTCGAGGAGTGGGTCGAGCAGTCGAAGGCGACGATCCGCGCCGATGTGGTCCACGAGAAGCTCGTGAAGATGGGCTACCGGGGAAGTGCGCGCTCGACGAGGCGGGCGGTGAACGCGGCGAAGACCGCGTGGAAGACGGGCAAGCGCCGGACGTACCGACCCTGGATTCCCGAGCCGGGCCGGTGGCTGCAGTTCGACTGGGGCGAGGGGCCGCGGATCGGCGGCCGGCGGACCTGGCTGTTCTGCGCGTGGCTGTCCTGGTCGCGGTTCCGGGTCGTGATCCCGGTCTGGGACTGCACGTTGGGCACGCTGGTGGCCTGCCTGGACACCGCGTTGCGGCGGATTGGCGGGGCGCCGACGTATGTACTGACGGACAACGCGAAGACGGTCACCGTCGAGCACATCGCCGGGATCCCGGTACGTCATCCACAGATGGTCGCCGCGGGTCGGCATTACGGCTGCCAGGTGGTCAGTTGCGTGCCCTACGACCCCGAGTCGAAGGGCGGCGCGGAGGCCACGGTCCGTATCGCGAAGGCCGACCTGGTGCCCACGGATGCGAACCTGTTGCCCGCCTACGACTCCTTCGCCGAGCTCACCGATGCCTGCCGCACCTGGTGCGAGCAGGTGAACTCCCGTCGTCACCGGGCGACCGGGCAGATACCCGCGAGCCGCCTGGACGTGGAGCGCACCACCCTGCACGTCCTGCCCATCGAGCCGCTCGCGCTCGCGCTGGGCGAGGAGAGGCTGGTCGGCTCGGACCGCACGATCAGCTTCAACTCGGTGCGCTACTCGACCCCGCCGGGCTATACCGGCGCGAGGGTGTGGTGCCGGGTCGTCGGCGAGGAACTCTCCATCACCGCCCGCACCGAATCCGGGGACCTGTCGGAGATCTGGCGCCACCAGCTGTCCACCCCGGGTGTTCCGCAGATCATCGACGCGCACTATCCCGACCACCCGGACGGCCGCAGCGTTCACCAGCCGCGGCTGCGGCCGCGCTCGGAGGCGGAGATCGCGTTCGTGGGCATCGGGCCCGGGGCCGGGCGCTGGCTCAAGGAGGCCGGACCCGCCGGCGCGATCCGCATCCGCGCCAAGATGGCCCGCGCGGTCGAGCTGGCCACTGTCCTGGGCAACGACAAAGTCGACCAGGCCCTCGGTCTGGCGGCCACGGCCGGGCGCTTCGCCGACGACGACCTGCTCTCGATCCTGGGACACATCGCGGACAGCAAGCCCGCCGGCGAGGTCGTGCGCGCGGACGAGGCCCACTCCGTCCAGAACGGAACCATCGGCTGGCAGGCCCTGGGCCGCTGAGCCAACACGCCGCCCACCACAGCATTCTGACTGCACGTCACCCAAGAGAACGGCACCCCCATGAGCTTTCCCAGCCCGCCCGCCATCCCCGAGGAACTCGACAAACTCATGCGCCGCATGCGCCTGCCCTACATGCGCAAAGCGGCCCCGGACGTCCTGGCCACCGCCCGAGCCCAGCGTTGGGACCCCGCCGAGGTCCTGCGGCTGCTGATAGCCGAGGAGGTCACCGGCCGCGACGCGGCCACCCGGCGCCTTCGCCGCCACTCGGCGAACTTCCCCACCGGCAAAACCCTGGGCTCCTGGCGGGCCGAGGACTCCACCATCCCCGAACCCACCCAGAACTCCCTGATCACCCTGGAGTGGATCGGCCGCGCCGAGAATTTGGTGATCGCCGGCCCGTCGGGGACGGGCAAGAGCCACTTCACCGAGGGCCTGGCCCAGGCCGCGATCGAGAAGGACCTGCGGGTGTCCTGGTTCACCCTGGAGACGCTGAGCGCCGCGATCGGGAAGTCGAAGGTCGACGGGTCCACCGCCCGGACCGTCGCCCGGATCTGCCGCGCGGACCTCATCGTCATCGACGACATCGGCCTGCTGCCGGTCGGCGAGGACGCCGCCGAGGCGTTCTACCGGATCATCGACGCTGCCTACGAACGCCGGTCCATCGCGGTGACCAGCAACATTCACCCCTCAGGCTTCGACACGATCATGCCCAAGACTCTCGCCGGCGCCAGCACCGACCGCCTCATGCACCACGCTCACCTCGTGACCACCACTGGCGACTCACACCGCCTCGCCGAGGCCCTCGCCGGGAAGGGAGTGGTCCCCTTGAACTGACCCCCACCCCAGGAACACCACTGGCCACCCACCTGGGCATCTGATGGCCACCAGCCTGGACACCCAACGGCCACCCACCTGGGCATCTCAATGGCCGTTGACAATTGTCGCTCCGAACCACTGATCCAGGTGGGCGACGGACAAGGCGGGGTGCCGATGGCGTACTTGGCAGCGAGCGAGCAGCCGCCTGGGGATGCAGGCAAGCCGCAGCGGTATGCAGTCTTGGCACTGGGGATCGCCTTCACCCGGACCGACGATGGTGATTCACCGAGGCCTGAGCTGGATGTTCTGGAAGAGGCTCCCATTCACGCCTCGCGCGTTGCGGATGTGCTGACAGGGCTCCAGTACGCGCCATACCCGCACACAGTGTCGGACCAACCGGACCGGTACGGGGACCTGATCGAGGCGGCTGTCGAGGCCGAGGACATCGACGTGTTGATCGTTCATATCGTCGGGCACGGTGAGCTGGCCAGGGCAGGAAGTGAGCAGCTATACATCCTGGGCAGCAATGGGAAGCGGCTGAAGCGACCGGTGAGCGAGTGGATCCGCCAGATTGAGGACCATCAGGACGACGCCAACCTCGAGGAGGGCCACCAGCAGCGGCCGTTGACTCTGTTCATCCTCGATGTCTGCTACGCCGGCGAGGCGGCGGTGACCACCTGGCACGCCCGGATAGACGTAGCCCGACGCCGGGCCTGGGTGCTGGCCGCGACCGGGCCCGGGCAGCAAGCCTATGGCTACCGGCTGAGCCGGGCCCTGGTACAGGTCCTGGAGAAATACCGTGACCTGGAGACCCGGTTCGACTCGTCGCTGCGGTACATTCCGGCAGCGACCGTATGGCGGGAGGTCGAACGCACCGTCAACGAACTGACCGAGCAGGCCAATGGTCTGCCGCAGGCGATCCTCACTAGCCTGGTGCCCGGACACGTTGACCTGTCCCACCTGCCGTTTTTTCCCAACCCCTCGTTCGATCCCGGCCGTAGTTCGTCCGCTCTGTCCTTGGGTCTGCCACCAGAGATCACGCGGTTGGCGGGCTGGGCAGCGGACCCGCTGCACTTCATGCAACGCGCCGGCGGCGCGGAGCCGGTGGACCGCGACTGGACCGAGGGTTACTTCAGCGGCCGCAATGCGCAGTTGGAAACGCTGGCAAGCTGGCTCGATGACGAAACGGCCGTTCCAGGGCTGCGCGTGGTGACAGGTAAGCCTGGTGCGGGGAAGTCGGCGTTGCTGGGCGTCCTGGTGTGCGCTGCGCACCCGGCACTGCGCCGCCACACCAAGCCCCTGTGGGCAGCGTTGGATGACCGGGCCCCCGGAGAGAACGACCGGCTCGCGGTGGTCCACGCACACGGCTTGGCTCTCGGCGAGATCGTCACCTCGATCGCCCGCCAGCTACGGAACATCGACAGGTCGGACGACAGAGAACCCGGCGATACGAGTGGCGAGGCCTATCTGGAGGGCGAGAGCCGGCAGGGGGCGGAGAATCCGGCGAAACACCTGCTGAACCTGCTACCCGGTGACGGGCGACCGGTAACCGTGGCCATCGATGCCCTCGACGAAGCTCTACGGCCCCAAGAGATCATTACGTCCCTCCTCATCCCGCTCGCCCGGCAGGTGCAGAGGCCGGACAGCAATGTGCGGCTACTGGTCGGCACCCGCAACGACGAGCGGTCCCGAGGCCTGCTGGCCCTGGCGCAGGGCTCCAGCGGGTGCACGGACTTGGACTCCATCGCGCCTGACGACGTCTGCCGAGATCTGACCGATTATGTCAAGCGGCTCCTCGCGGCGAGTGACGGACCGTACGCGGCAGGCGGCCTGCGGACGGTCCGGAACGCGCTGGCACGGGCCATCGCCGAAGCACTCACAAATCTGGGTGACACCGGCGAACCGGACCAGGAGGGCCTCCAATGGGGCGAGTTCCTGACCGCGGGACTCTACGTACACTACCTCCTCACCGAACCGCCCCCCGCTACCCCTCAGGCAGCCGATCTGCTGGGCCGAAGTGTGCCCCGCAGCCTGCCCGAGCTTCTCGAGCTCGATCTGCGACGCCACGCCGACTTACCCCTACTGCAACCCGTGCTGACCGCCCTCGCCTACGCTCAGGGTCGGGGCATGCCGGAGAGCGTCCTGGCGCACACCGCCGCAGCCTTCGTTGCACCCGATCCAGGGGACCACGCGCTGCCCCTACCGGACCTGTACGCGCTCCTGGACGGCGAAGCGCGCTTCTACCTGCGCCGCGATGTCGAGGACGATGGAACAACGCTTTACCGGCTCTTCCATGAGGGGCTCGCCGACTGGTTGCGCGATCGAACGAGCTCGTCTGTCGGGCACGACACTCACGTGACCGTGATCCCGCCAGACGATCCGGCGGGACGCCTGTACATGCGTCTCATGGACTGCGTGCCCCGCGACAACAACGGCGGCGCGCTGTGGCAGCACGCTGTCCCCTACCTCCTGCGGCACACCGCCCAGCACGCAATCCGAGCTGGGCGACTGGACGAACTTCTCAACGACAGCGGCTATCTTCAGCACGCCGACCCTCATGCCCTCGCCAGGGCGATGGCGTACGCCGGCTCCGAGCCCGCCCGGCACAATGCCGCCGTCTATCAAGCGTCCTGGGGCATTCACCAGGCCCAGGTACCTGTGTCACGCCGCCAGATTCTGGCCCTTGACGCAGCACGATTCCGCAATGGACCGCTGTTGGAGGAGCTGACCCGCGACACGGATTGGCAAATTCGGTGGGCGATAGGGAGCCAGATCCCAACGGCACCGGCATACGCTCTCGCCGGCCACACCGGCCGGGTGCGCGCGGTGGCAACGACGGAGTTGGACGGCCGCGCGCACGCCATCACCACCGGCCGCGATGGCTCGGTGCGGGTCTGGGACCTAACGACCGGCGCCCAGACCCATGAACTGGCAGGCCACACAGGCAGTGGGCTGGCCGTGGCGGTGGCGCAGGTACGTGGCCGTCCCCACGCCGTCACCGCTGGCGTCGACGGGGTGGTGCGAGTATGGGACCTGACCACCGGCACCCAAGCCCGAGAGCTCACCGGCCACGCTGGCCCGGTACCTACGGTGGCGACGTCGATGCACGGCCATCCGCACGCCGTCACCGCCGGCCTCGACGGGGTGGTGCGAGTATGGGACCTGACCACCGGCACCCAAACCCATGAACTGACCGGCCACGCACCGGGCAACCTGGCCGTGGCGGTGGCGGAGCTGGAGGGCCATCCGCACGCCGTCACGGCTGGCCTCGACGGGGTGCTCCGAGTATGGGACCTGACCACCGGCGCCCAAAACCAGAGCCTCGCCGGCCCAGTGCAGGCGGTGGCGGTGGCAGAGCTGCACGGCCTCCCCCACGCCGTCACTGCCGGCCTCGACGGGGTACTGCGTATCTGGGACCTAACCACCTGCACCCAAACCCGATATATCACCAGTCGCACCGGCCCGGTGCGTGCGCTGGCGGTGACGGAGTTGCACGGCCGGCTACATGCCGTCACCGCCGCAATGGACGGTGTGCTGCGAGTGTGGAACCTGACCACCGGCACCCAGACCCAAGAGCTAACCTCCCACACCAGCCTGATTCATGCGGTGGCCGCGGCGGAGGCGCACGGCCGTGCGCACGCAATCACCGTGGGTGAGGAAGGGTTGGTGCGCGTCTGGGACCTGACCACCAGTAGCCAGAGCCGAGAGCTCAGCGACCACACCGCAGGGGCGAATACGGTGGCGGTGGTGGAGGTGCACGGCGGTCTCTGCGTCCTAACCGCCGGCGACGAGGGGACGGTGCAGATCCGGGACCTGACTACCGGCAGCCGCATCCGAGAGATCAAGGCCTACTCAACGCCAGTGTGGGCAATAGCGACAATGGAGCTGAACGGCCATCCCCACGTTGTCACTGGCAGCGGCGACGGCTCGGTGCGGGTATGGGACCTGACCACGGGCACCAAAACTCATGAACTCACTGGGCAGGTAGGCCAGTTGCTTGCTGTGGCAGTAGCAGAGCTGGATGACCGCTCCAAGGTCATCACTACCCGCAACGGCTCGGTTCAGGTGTGGGAGCTCGCCACCGGCGCCCTGGTCCATGAATTGACCGGCAGCACCGGCGGTGCGCTCGCCGTAGCCGTAGCGAAGTTGGATGGCCGCTCGCACGCCGTCACCGGCAACGGCGACGGCTCAGTGCGGGTATGGGACCTGACCACAGGCTGCCGGATACGAGAACTGACTGGCCACACGGGCGCAGTGCAGGCGGTGGCAACGATTGAGCTGGAGGGCCTTCCCCACGCCGTCACCTCAGCTGACGACGAACTCGTGCGGGTGTGGGACCTGACCACAGGCGTCCAGGTCCGAGGGCTGGCCGGCCACATCGCAGGGGCGAATGCGGTGGCAGTGGCGAAGTTGAACGGCCATCCCCACGCCGTAACCGCCGGCGTCGAGGGGGTGGTGCGGGTATGGGACCTAGCGACCGGATCTTGCCTGAGCACGTTTCAATTTCCGCAAGCCGTGATAGCCCTAGCCCTCTCCTCTGATGCCACCATCATCGTGACCTTCGGCCGTGAAGTTGCAGTCCTCAGTTTCGTACCCTTGAAAGGCTGGCTCCATTGACATCTCCCGGTACCCCACCGCTGCGAATCGTCACCGTCCACGGTGTCGGCAACAAGTTCGGCACTGGTATCTCTGGTACCCGACTGGAAGAGCTCCGCGCCCTGAAGGCCGCCGCTTGGGCCCGAGACCTGGGCAACGGCATCGGAATCGCCCCTGCCCAGCTTGACCTCGACTTCGCCTACTACGCGGACAAGCTCATCACTGACCCCGCAGCCCAAGGCGACCAGGACGGCGACTTCCTCGACGACCCGCTCGCCCAGAGGATGCTCACCGCCTGGGCGCGAGAGCTGGGCCTCCCTGACGAGGTATCACACGGTCACGCCACGATACCGCTTCGGATGCTTTCTTCGTGGGTGGCGCGCAGGTTCGACCTTGCCGAGGGGCCTCTGCGGTTGTTCCTCCGGATGCTGTTCCCCGAGGTCGCCACGTACCTGCGCACCAGCGACGCCCCGCAACGCACAGCGGCTCGCGAGGAGGTCGCTGCCCGGATTGCCCGGCACCAACCACGCATCGTCATCGCTCACTCATTGGGCTCCGTCGTCGCCTACGAAGCCCTGCATGCTCACCCGGAACTGCAGCCCGACCTCTTCCTCACCCTGGGATCGCCGCTGGCCATGCCCCACGTTGTCTTCGAACGCCTCACCCCCGCACCACGCCCCACCGGCCCCGCACCACAGGGGACACCCCTGCCCGGGCAAACGCGCTGGGTCAACATCGCCGATCCTGGCGACCTTGTGGCCATCCCACCCCAACTCGGCCGGTACTTCGGCGGCATAGCCTTGGACCACACCACCGTCGTCAGCCCCTCCCTCTTCCACTTCCACCACGCCACCAACTACCTGCAGTCCGCGACCACGGCCGCCACCCTCGCCCCCTACCTCGACCTCTGACCTCGGCCTCTTCACCATCATGGCCCACGTGTCCCCGTTCACGAGGGGACCAGCGGCCGGTGGCCACGACATGGCGCCGCGGGTCGCACAGCGCGGTCTCGTGGATGGCAAGGGCAGCGATCTCCCGGCTTGCAACCCACCCGTCGCGCCCGCGAGGCTGCCTGGAAGGTGGGTGGACGGGTGGTCGAGGTCCGCACCCTCGCGCACCTCGGCACTGCCTTCCAGCGCGCGGGATCGAGCAGGGCCCACTTTGCAGATCAGCGACTGGGGAGACAGCGCGCTGCTCATGCTCAACCCGGTGATCACCAACACGCGGGGCGAGTGAGAGGCATGGGCATTCGCGAGCTGGTATCCGGGCGTCTTCCGCTGCCCGTCCTTCTGGGACCTGGCGGTGGACAAGGTCACCAGTGACCACCCGGACGCCGACTGGGACTTCCTCACCACGTAACCGCCACCCGGGTTGGAGCAGGGCTGTTCAGGCGGCGAGACGGTGTGCGAGGTCGAGAATCTCCGGCAGGCGCAGGACACGCCCACCGTGGCCGGGGAGAGGTACGTGGAGGGGCGCTGTCCAGCGGGTGGGGATGGCCTCGAGTCCGTGGACTGCGCCGGCGAGACCGCCGGCGACGGCGGCGACCGTGTCGGTGTCGCCGCCGAGGTCGACCGCGGCACGCACGGCCGCCTCGAAGGAGGTGGTGGTGCGGACGGCCCAGAGGGCGGAGCACAGGCAGGGCCAGACCGCTCCGTTGAACTCGGTGGCGTCATCCGGGTGCCAGTCGGGGGCCAGGACGGTCACGTAGCGCCCACGATGATGGGGGCTCACTTGAGTGAGGATCTCCGGGAGAGCGGCGAGCGGGTCGTCGCCTTCCAGGGCCAGGCGGACCAGCTCGTGGAAGATGGCAGTGCCTTCCCAGGCCGCGCCGTCACCATGGGTATGCGCCGAGATTCGTCGGGCGGCGTCCATGGTCGCCTGCCTGCCGTCGCGGGCGAAGTACACCGCCGAGGTCGCGGCCCGCATCAGCGCGCCGTTGCCCGCCGAGCGCAGGTTGACCTGGAAGTGAACGGCCGCGGCCAGGGCCCACGGCATGCCGTTGGTGAGGACGTCCTCCGTCTGCACGCCGGTGTCCTTGGGTTCGGACGCTGCCCAGCGCTGGAAGCGCGCGAAAATGTCCGGCAGGTCCAACCCTCCGCGCTCCAGCAGCGACCCGGCGACCATGACGGCCATCTGCGTGTCGTCGGTGGCCTCACCAGGCTCCCAGCCACCACCCCCGCACATCTCCCCGCCGCCTCCCGGCTCGGGAAAGCGACTCGAGAACGCCCCCGCAGGGCCGAACTCGAACGGGGCGCCCAAGGCGTCCCCCACAGCAGAGCCGAGCACTGCCCCGACCGCTCGCTGCTGGTCAATCACCTCGTCAGGTTATCGGGTCACCAAGGTCCTGCTTGATCAAGGTGCCGTCGGGGCCGAGCACGTAGGTACGTGGCCGGCCCATGGCAGCCACGGCTGCCCTGAGCGCCGCCTCCTTCTCTGCCGGATCCGGGCCGTTCGGGTCCCGGACAAGGAAGCCGTGGAGCTCGATGGCGTCCGCGTCCACGTCGCCCGGCTTCGGGCGGCCCTCCACGACGAACCCACACAACGCCCGGAGCGCATCCTCGCCCATCTCCAGCGGGTGGAAGGGCAGCGGATAAGGCTTCTCTTCCTGGTCCGGCCACGGCACGATCTGGGCCGGGCGCTCCCCGGCCCAGTACGGCACTTCGAACGGGAGCGGCTCGCCGATGTTCTCGACGATCCCGCTGTCCGGAGACAGACTCAACGACCGGATGAGACGCCGGTCCTCCCACACCCCGAACGCCAGCCGGTCGACCACACTGTGCGTGGCGTGCAAGACCATCCGCCGCCCTACGCTTGCCGCCACGAGCTCCTCCAGGAACTGATACGGACGATCGACCATCACGCGTTGATCGCAGACCAGCTCCACGCCGGACGACACGGCGAGATGGCGAGCCCTCAGAACGGGTAAACCTCCAGGTCGCGGCTGGTCCGCTTCCAGCTGCGCGCGGAGACCGTGTTGGGGTGCTCCTCACCCAGCTGGCGGATGAACTCCGCCACCGCCCGGGCCTGCAGCTCGGCGGCCTGGGCCACCCGGCCCAGCGCCCGCAGGGTGACCGCCAGGTTGGCCTGGCAGCACACCGCGTCGGGGTGGCGCGGGCTGTGACGCTTACAGAGGCCGCGGTAGGCAGCCAGCTCCAGCCGTTCGGCCTCGGTGTACTCGCCCAGGTCCCCGTAGACGTTGGCCAGGTTGATCATCCCGTTCAAGGTGAACGGATGGTCGGGGTCCAGCACCCGCTGCAGCGTGCCCACCGTCCGCCGACCGAGCTCCACCGCCTCCTCCACCTCACCGCTGCCGCGCAGGTAGATCACCAGGTTGTTGGCGCAGGCCAGGGTGAACGGGTGTTCCGCGCCGAAGAGCTGCTGGTAGCCGACGTAGACCTGGCGGGCCAGGTCCCGAGCCGCGTCCTTGTCCCCACCCGCACTGTAGTCGGCCGCCAGGTTCAGCGCGCAGGCCAGCGTGTCCGCAGCGTTCTCGCCGTAGCGCTCCAGGTAGCGCTCGTAGGTCTCCTTGGTGAGCCGGCGCGCCTCGCCCAGCCGGCCCGCCTTGCGCAGCGATACGGCCAGCGACTTGGCGTTGCGCAAAATCTCTGGCGCGTCGATGTCCAGCACCTCGGAGTACGCCTGGCCGACCTCCTGGGCGAGCACCACCGAGCCCTCGTAGTCGCCCTGTTCGCGCAGGTCTCGGGCCAGGTTGGATTTCACCGACAGGGTGTAGAGGTGCTTGGGACCCAGCACCGCGCGGCGGCGGTCCAGGGTGTCCTGGTCCAGCTCTTGGGCGGCCCGGCTGTTGCCCACCAGCACGTAGTCGATGGCCAGGTTGTTGGCGAGTGACAGGGTCCGCGGATTGTCCTCGCCGAACTGCTCGCGGAACCGGTCCAGCGTCTCCCGATCCAGCTCCAGCGCCTTGCGGAACTCCCCCAGCGCCCGCCGGTCGGCGCCCAGCGAGCCAGCCGTCATCAAGGTGTACGGGTGCTGGTCGCCCAGCACCCGGCGCTGCCGGTCCAGGGTGTCCTCGTCCAGCGCCAGCGCTTCGGCGTAATTGCCCTGGGTGCGCAGCACGTTGGCGAGCTGGAAACGCAGCAGCAGGGTCTGCGGGTCGTCCTCACCGAGCTTGGCGGTCCACGCCTCGTCCAGAAGGTGGCCCATCCGGCGGGCCTGCGCGAACTCGCCGCGCCTCCACAGGTAGCGCACCCGGTCGATCATCAGCTGGCGGGTATCCGGCTCGTCGCAGTCGTGCGCCCGGGACGGCGACAGATGCGGCCAGATCTCCTCGAAGGCCGGCCAGTTGGCCGGGTCGTCGGCGCCGCCGCGGACCGGCCGGGCACCGACCAGGATCCGATGCACCTCGTGGACGGTGTCGGTCTGCTCCTCCGGAGTCATCTCGGAGCGGATCACGGCCTGCACCAGGCGGTGCACCTGGACACTGTCGTTTGCCACGTCGACCCTGGCGAGCCCGTAGCGGCTGACCGCGCGCAGGACCTTGCCGAGCATAGAGCCCTCGGCCAGTTCCGGGTTGTACGGTTCCAGGGCCAGCCGCATCGGCTCGGAGTAGAAGAAGTGCCTGAGCGAGATCGGCTCGGGTCCGAAGAAGGCGAACAGTTCCAGCAGTCGGACGGCGGCCGGCGACTGCTCGCGCAGCTTGGCGATCGAGACGCTCCAGGTCTGACCGACCGGGGCCGGGTAGTCCAGTGGGGGCTCGCCGGCGGCGAGGGCCCTGGGGACGGCGGCCTTCAGTTGGGTGACATAGGCGTCCACCGGGGTCCCGGTAGTCTCCAGCCAGGCGGCGGCGACCTCGACGGCCAGCGGCAGGTCGCCGACCTCGTGGGCAACCCGGGCCGCGTCCTCCTCGGACAGGCCGGGGACCCGGTTGCATAAATGCTTGATGCTCTCCGAGCGGTCGAACACGTCTACCGGCAGCACCCGAGCCAGCCCGGACCAGTTCGGGTTTCGAGAAGTGATCAGGGTGTGGCCGGGGCCGTTGGTGAAGAAGCGGCGAACATCAGCGGGGGCATCGGCATTGTCGAAGATCAGTAGCCATCGGGAGGTCGGCACGCCCCGGCGCAATGCATCCCGGGCCGCCTCCACCGCCTTTTCGACGTCATCGCCGACGGGCAGGAGTATCCGCTCGGCCAGTTGGGCCAGGGAAGGCGCGATCAGCTCGCTCTGTTCGGCGTTGATCCACCAGATCAGGTCGTAGTACGCCTTGTAGCGGTGCGCGTACTCCACTGCCAGCTGTGTTTTGCCGACCCCACCGAGCCCCTGCAGGGTCTGGGGCGGCGCGCCCACCAGGGCCGCGGTGCCCTCGGCCAGCCTCGCGTGCAGCTGGGCCAGGACACCGGCTCGGCCGGTGAACGATGGATTCTGCTGTGGTGCATTCGAGTACCTCGGGCCGATGCCGGCGGAAGGCCCTTGCTGCTCGGGCTCGCCGTCGGCGGGCAGCGGTGTCTCCCCGGCATCGGTCTCGGCCGGGGTCAGGACCAAGTCGCCGTTCACGACCATGCCGATGTGCTGTGCGGCCAGGCCGCGGTGGCCCTTGGAAATGATCCAGTACCGGGCGGGCGGCTCGTCGGGCAGCGTCACCGCTGAACCGTGGTGTTGTCACCGTTGACGACGATGCCGATGTGCTGGGCGGCGATACCCCGTTCACCCGAGGCGGTGATCACGATCTGCGGGGAGTGCGGCAACATCGCGGCCACGTCCTCGCGGAGCCGGTCGTCCTCACGCAGGGCGCGCTCGATCTGTCGCCGCAGGTCTGCGGCGGCCTCGGGGTTTTCCGGCTCGGCGGCGGCCTCCGCCACGGCAACGGTCAGGGCGGCCTGGTCCGAGCGTCGCCTCCGGCGCCACACGGTCTGGAGGATGCGCTGTCCGAGATTCGCCGTCGCGTCCACGGCCGCATCCTGCGCCCGTGTGAGCACAGCGGCCCCGTAGGCGGTGACCGCAGCACTGACATAGGGCCCAGCCTGTTCAACCAGCTGCACCAACTCGGTTGACATGCAGTCCCCTCCGGGGTCATGACTCTGCGTCTCAGTGAAATCTAGCCCGAACGCCGCCAGAGTGGCCAGGCTCTGCTGGAAACAGTCCGCCTGGGAACGGCTCCGGAGCCGACCGTGATGGACTACTACCAGTAGGCCCACGCCTTCCCTGTCTGCCGGTATTGCTCGACGGGGATGGGGGCGATCCTGGGCCGCATTCAGGTGGGATAGAGCAGGCTGTCGAGGTGGTCGATCTGGTAGTGGATCACGCGGGCGAGTCCGCGTTCTAATGTGGTGGTGACCAGCGGGCCGTCCAGCGCGGTGGTTTCCACGCTGATTCGCAGTGGGCGCGGGACCATGCCGCGGACGTCGAAGAAGGACAGGCAGCCTTCGAACTGCTCGTCCGTCTCGCTGGCGCCGTCGGTGATGCAGGGATTCAGCAGGACGATCGCTGGCGCTCCGGGCTCGGTTGGCTGGACGATCGCGGCGGCCCGACCGATGCCGATCTGCGGTGCCGCGATCCCCATGCCCTTGGCGAAGGGATCGCCCTGTCCGATGCGCTCCATCGCGGTGAACAGCCTCTCGATGACCTGCTCGGCACTGTCACGGTCGGTGGGCAGGTCGAAGGGTCGAGCGGTCTCTGCGAGCGGTCGCACTGGGCGAGCTCGCCGGGCTGGTAGACCGTCCGCGAGACCGGATCGACCGGCAGATAGGCCGGCCGCAGCTCGCGGACCCGCTCTTTGAGGATCGTCATCCCGCGTTCCCAGCCGATCCGCTCGGCGATGACGGTGGCGGGCATCGTGGGAGTCGCCTTGAGCAGCTCACGGATCGCAGGTTCGACCGCGTCGACCGCCGAGCCCTTCAGCGGGCGCTGGTAGACCAGAGGCCGGTCGGTGTCCGGGCCCGCTTGACCGTGTTCTTCGAGATGCCCAGGTGCCGGGCGATCGCCCGGATCGGCATCTGCTCGGCCCGGTGCAGTCGACGGATCTCAGCCCAGTCCTCCACGGAAATCACCCTCTCCTCCTGACCCTCAATGAAGATCAGGATGATCAGACGATCGCGAGGTGGGTCACCGTTGATCCGCCGTTCAGCGGTCAGTTTTCAGTTTTCACCCGTCGTCGAGAAGGCACCACAACCATCCGCGGCGGCTGATCTCAGCGGGCAGAGCCAGCCGAGCCTTGCGAGAAGGCGCAGCCGACCCCCGCCTTCACCACAGCGGGGCCCGATACGCCCCCCGAACGAACCGGCCTACGACAGCTCCAGTTCCCCACGCCACACCGGCATGTGTGTATGGTTCAACTCGGGCCTCGGTATTGAACCCCCACGCCGGGCGGGCGCCGGCGGCGCACTGCACGCACCGGCCCCAGGCGTCCCATCAGGCCGTGGCCTCCCCGTAGATGGGGCTGCCGCGAGCCTCCGTTCCCGGACCTTCGGGGCACCACTCGTCGCGCGCCCCCAGCCACACTGACCTCGTCCGGTTCCTGCCTGATACCGGGCGCTCCAGCGTTACGGACCCACCGTGTTCGTCGGACGAGGCCCTGGCCCGGCGGTGAAACAGCAGGGTCGGAATCGCTCGGCCCGCTGTCGTGCACCCGTGGCGCATCACTCTGCGGCGGTACGTCAACGTCGGTGCTGACCCGGGTGATCGGCTCGTCATAGGGCCGCGTCGTGTGCGGCTCCGCTGCGGCTGCGGAATCGACGGCGGCCGAGGCGTCCTCCTCGGCATCCACGAGGTCGAGGACCGCGAGAAGCGAGTCCTTCTGGTTCTCCGATTCCGCGGCGTCGCCCGGCAGTTCGGTGGTCACTTCCGGCGCAACGGTTCGCTGGTCGGCACCGGTCAAACCCGTAGCGCTGGTCGGAGAGTCGTGCCTCTCGAAGGTCTCACCCTCAGCCTCCGCGCTGAGCACCTCATGGCGGTCGGTCAACTCGGCGGCATCACAGACCGTTTCCTCTGCGCCGGTGCTCTGAGCCTCCGAAGGGGCCAGAGGGGCACGGTTGGGTACCACCGGGTGCCAGAGGTCGGGCAAGCGTCGGGTTCGGTGGCTCCGGTCAGGGCGGTGATCGGTTGCGGGATGGAGCTGGTGGCGCGGTTGGGCTGTCAGGGCGGCCGCAGCCCGCGTGGCCGCAGCCGTCACAGGGGCGGCTCACGGCGTCCTCCGGTCCCGGCGCGCGGCCGGCTTCCGGAACCCGGCAACGTGCAGGGCGGCCACCGCGACCAGCACGACCACGATCAGAGCGCCGCCCAGCAGTCGCCGGTCCTGGGAGGCCCGTGAACGAGAACACCGCCGGCGCACCGACCTCGGCCGTCGAAAGACGCAACCAGCTCTTTCAGGCACTGCGGCAGGGCGGCAGTGCCTGGGACTGGGTGCGCGCCTGCGCGAGCTACGTGGTCGTGCCCGACCCGCGCACTGTGCGGCGGGACCCGGAGCAGCTGCGCAAGTCGAGCGCGATCTACCGTGACCGGGACACGGGCAGGTATCAGGCCGGTTAGTAGGCCAGGGCAGTTCCCCGCGCAGCGGCGGCATGTAGGTATGGATCATGTCGTGGGCCGAGGGCGGGAGGATTCCGTTGCGGGTCAGTCCTTCGGCGATCGCGAAGATGCCCCGCCCGCGGAGGTATTCGTTGAGGATGCGCCAGACGACGGGTGACCGCGGGAGCAGCGGCGGGGCGGGTCCCCGGGGGGCGTCCCCGGGGACCCGCCGGTCAGGTCCGTGCTCGCGCGCGAACGCGGGTCAGCTGATCGTCCACTGCTGCTGCGGCGAGCCGGTGTTCACCTGCTGCGTGATCGTGGCGCTGCTGGCGGCCGAAGCGGCGGTGAGCAGCAACCCGCTGCGCGCCGAGGAGACGAGGTAGGAGCCGTTCGCCAGCGGCGTGAGGACCCAGAGCTCGTTGGTACTGAGGCCGCACCCCCACTGGTCCACCACGGAGCCGGCGTTGGTGGACCCACCGTTGACCTCGGCGCACAAGGTCGAGGAGCCGTTGACGAGTTGGTAGGCATTGCCCTGCTGGACGAGCTGCCAGTTCTCGTTGGCGCTGTTGGCCACAACAGCCCAGAGGTCGAGCCGGGTGCCGGCGTTGTGGCTGCTGCCGGGGACTTCGAGGGCCAGGCCGCCGGTGAGCAGGGTGTGGGTGCCGCTCAGGGTGGGGTTGACCCAGTTGGTGGTCCACTGCTGCTGCGACGAGTTGCTGTTCGACTGCGTCACCGCCGAGGCGCCGTTGCCGTTCGAAGCGAGCACCTTGCCGGCCCACGAGGTGAGGATGAAGGAGCCGTTCGCCTGCGTCGTGATGGTCCAGTAGTCGAAGAACTGGCCGACACATTGACCGTCGCCCGCCGTGCCGTTGGCGTCCACAAGGCAGTAGCCAGTGGAGGCGCTGATGATTTCGTAGGTGCCGTCGGGCTGCTGGACGAACTGCCAGTTCTGGTAGGAACTGCCGTTCGCGGACGAGGCGGTGACAGTGCCGCCGCCGGCGTCGTTGAGGGCCAGGCCGCCGGTGATCAGGGTGTGGTAGCCGCTCAGGACGGGGCTGGCCGAGCCGACCGTCCACTGCTGCAGCGGCGAGTTGGTGTTCACCTCCTGCGTGAGCGTGGCGCCGTTGGCGGTCGAAGCGGTGGTGAGCGCCAACCCGCTGCTCATCGAGGTGATGAGGTAGGAGCCGTTCGACAGCGGCGTGAGGAGCCAGTGCGTGTTGGCACTGGGGGCACAACCCCGCTGGTCCACCACGGCGCCCGCGTCGAGGGACCCTTGGTTGACCTCGACGCACAACTTCGAAGCGTCGTTGGCGAGAACGTAGGAGCCGTCGGACTGCGGGAGGAACTCCCAGTTCTGGTTGGTGCCGCCGTTCACGCCCCAGGTGATCAGCTGGGTGCCGTCAACGTTGGTGCCGTTGGGGTCGTCGAGGGCCATGCCGCCGGCGAGCAGGGTGTGAGTGCCGTTCAGGACGGGGGCAGCGAGCGCCTGGGCCTTGGCCGGGGCCGAACCGGTCGTGACGGCGGCGTGGGGCGCGGTAGCCGCGGTCGCTGTGGCTGCCGCGGCGGTGGTGGTCAGACCGGCGGCGGCGGTCAGGGCGAGGGCCGTGGCGGCGAGCGCGCCGAGGAGTTTTCGCATTCGAGTGGCTGACACAGGGACTCCTTTGTCGGTGTCGGGTACGCCGGGCGGGCGGCGAGTCGGAGTGCGCGGGGGGAGACCTCGCCCTCGTTGACAGACCTTCGCGTCCGGCCGGTTCGGCTGATGAAGAGCAGATCATCGGGCTGGTCGGGGCACCAGGAAGAAGGACGGGACGAACCACCGGACGAACCCGGTCGTCCGACCGGACGAACCCGGAGTTGACGCCGCCTCAGCTGTCGGGTCGCCCACCGCCCTACTGAGCGGTAGGGTTCGGGGGCTCAACACTCCTGCCCCTCCGGGCGCGGGACTTGTTGTGGTGTCCGGACACCAGGGGAGGGTGTGTTGGTCGAACAACGGAGTCCGCTCCGGACGAGTCCGGCGGTGGATCGTTGAGGGAGTTCGGCGAGATGCTGCGGGAGTGCCGCCGGGCGGCCGGGCTGACCCAGGAGGAGCTCGCCGAGGCGGCCGGCCTGTCTGCCCGGTCGGTCAGGGAACTGGAGCGCGGCCGACGCGGGCGCCCGCAGCGCCGCACGGTGGAGCAACTGGTGTCGGCACTGGGTCTGGTGGGGACCGGCGCCGCCGCCCTGGTGGCGGCCGGACGCGGCGGGCCACCGGTGGAGCCACCGGTCGACCGGGGCCGGGACGGGACCGTGCTGCTCGACCGGACCGAACAGCTCGCCGCGGTGGAGCGCGCGGCCGCGCAGGCACGGGCGGGCCGGGGTGCGGTGGTGCTGGTGCGGGCAGGCGCGGGGATGGGCAAGACCTCGCTGCTGAACGCCTGGGTGTCCGCCGAACAGGCCCGCGGGATGCGGGTGGAGCGGGCCGACGCCGGCGAGCTGGAGCAGGACTTCGCCTTCTCGGTGCTGCGGCAGCTGATCGAACCACTGCTGGCCCGGGCCGATCCTGCCGGGCGGGAACGCATGCTGTCGGGCCCGGCGCAGTTGGCCTCGTACGCCTTGCGGGTGGTCGGTACCGACGGGGAGGCGCTGTCGCCGGAGGCGTCGCTGGGTGTTCTGCACAGCCTGTACTGGCTGATGGTGCACGTCGTCGACGACGGGCCGCTCGCGCTGGTGGTCGACGACGCGCACTGGGCGGACGCGCCGTCGGTGCGGTGGCTGGAGTACCTGGCCCGGCGGGTGCGCGGTCTGCCGCTGCTGCTGGTGCTGGCCGCGCGCCCGGACAGCGGGACGCAGGTCGAGCCGCTGCTGGAGCAGATCGCCGCCCAGCCGCACTGCCGGCCCGTCGAGCTGCCGGCCCTCGCCACCGACAGCGTGGCCTCGCTGGTGCGAACACGGCTGGGCGGGGACGCCGATCCACGGTTCGCCGCCGCCTGCGCCGAGGCGACCCGGGGCAATCCGCTGCTGCTGCGCGAGCTGCTGCGCACACTGGCCGACAACGGGGTCAGACCGGCCGGCGATCAGGCGTGCGTGGTGGAGGAGTTCCGGGGCCGGATCCTGGCGGGCACCGTGGTCAAGCGCCTGGCGGGCGAGCCGGAGCCCGTCCGCACGGTGGTCCGCGCCCTGGTGGTGCTGGGGGACGGCGCCACCTGGCAGGTCGCCGCCGAGCTGGCGGGGTTGGGCGAGGCGAGGGCCAGGGAGCTCGGCCGCCGGTTGCAGCGGATCGGCGTGCTGGCCCCCGGCGAGGTGGCGCGGTTCGACCATCCCCTGGTCCGCGCCGCGATCGCCGAAGCCCTCTTCGGGCCGGTGGAGTCGGCCGACGGGCACGCCCAGGCGGCCGAACTGCTCCGGCGCGAGGGGGCGCCCGAAGCCGAGGTGGCGGCCCATCTGCTGCTGGCCGAACCGAACGGCGAGGCCTGGCGGGTGGAGGTCCTGCGGGAGGCGGCGAGGGCAAGCCGCGGCCGGGGGGCGCCGGAGGTCACCGTGACCTATCTGCGCCGAGCCCTGCGCGAACCGATGTCGGTCAAGGAACGCGGCCCGCTGCTACTGGAGTTGGGCGCGGACGAGATGCAGGTCGACCTCGGTGCGGCCCGGCACCGTCTGGCGCGGGCCGCGGACGCGCTGACCGACCCGTACGCCCGGGCCCACGCGGCCCACCTGCTCGCCCAGGCACTGTTCCTGGAGCAGCAGCACGAGGACGCCGTCGACGTGCTCGCCCGCGCGGTGGAGGACCTGCGGGAGGCGGAGGACGGCAGCGGGCTCGCCCGCGAGGTGTCGTGGTACCTGCAGGCCCAGATGCTGCTGATCGGCTACGACCAGCTGTCCACCCTCCCCGCCGCCCGACTGCGGGCCCGGCGACTGCGGGAGCACGATCTTGCCGGTGACACCCTCGGGGAGTGCGCGGTGCTCGCCGCGCTGTCCGTCTCCGCCCTCAGCGGCGATGCCGGCGCCGCCGTCGTCGATGACCTCGTCGACCGGGCGCTGCGCGGCGGGTTGGCGGGCGCGGACCAATCGCAGCTGCTGCTGAGCCTGGCCGGGTTGGCCTTCGTGGCCACGGACCGGCTCGACGACGCGGCGGCCCGGTTCGACCAGATCGCCGACGTGGCCGGGCGCTGGGGTTCCTTCCGCATGGTGTCGGCGGCGCTGACCTGGCAGGTGTCGATCAGCCGCCACCGGGGCCGACAGCTCGCGCTCACCTCGGACTTCGGGCACCCGGCCATGACCGACGAGGGCATGGAACTGCGGGTCCGGACGGCCATGATGACCCAGGTGGGCGAGTCGCTGATCGAGCGCGGCGACCTCGCCGGGGCGGAGCGGGTACTGACCCCGGACGCCGACAGCGACCGGGTGGGCTGGGCGTGGCAGGGCCCGATGGTCCTCGTCCGCAGCCGGGTGCACGCCGAGCGGGGCAATCCGGCCGTCGCGCTCGCGGTGCTGCTGGAGTACGGCGCGCAGGAGCGGTGGGCTCAGGTCACCAACCTCGCTCTGGCGCCCTGGCGGTCGCAGGCGGCCCTCGCGCACCATGCGCTGGGCCGGCGGGAGGAAGCATTGCGGCTCGCCGCTGAGGAGTTGGAGCTGGCGCACCGCTGGGGCACCGCGCGCTCCATCGGGGTGGCGTCGCGCTGCCTCGGCGTCGTGACGGGCGGGGCCGAGGGCGCTGGCCTCCTGCGCGAAGCCGTTGCCGTGCTGGAGCGGTCCCCGGCCCACCTCGAACTGGCCCGGGCCCGGTACGAGCTGGGGGCCGCCCTGGCGCGCACCGGCGAGGCCGATCGGGCCCGGCGCAGCCTCGCCCGGGCGCTGGACCTCGCACAGACATGCGACAGCGTCCTGCTCGCCGATCGGGCGCGTCGCGCGTTGACCGAGCTGGGCGTGCGCCCCGGCCCGGTGCCACCGCCTGCCCCCAACCTGTCGATGACCGAGCACCGCGTGCTGGAGCTGGTCGCTGCCGGCCACAGCGACCGGCAGATCGCCCAGGCCCTGCTGCTCACCCCGCAGGACGTGACCGTACTGATCGGCCGGGCAGCCCGCACCCTGGGCGCGACCGGCCGCGCCGAACTGGCCGAACTGGCCGACCGCGGGCAAGGCAGCGCGCCTGCGAACCCGCCGTGACCGCGGGACGACGGCCACGTCGCAGCAGGCTCGGCCCGTCCCCGCCGGGTCCGTTTCCAGTCGGCCCCCTCTTGCTGGCAGGGCACCGCAGCTCGTCCCAGCGGGCCCGGTCCCACTCCGCGTCGGCAAGCTCGGCCGAGCGACGGGTGCCGGTCGGAGGGCTCGCTTGCCCCCGCTGACATCCTGATGCACAGAATCGTGGTCCTCAGTCGATGACCGTCAGGGCCTATCCAGGCCCAGTTCGCCCACTACCCCCGACCGTCGTCGGCTCACGGTCTGTGTCCCCCTCGGTATTGAACCCCCACGCCGGGTGGGCGCCGGCGGCACGCTGTGCGCACTGGCCCCAGACGCCCCGTCAGGCCGTGACCTCTCCGTAGATGGGGCTGCCGCGAGCCTCCGTTCCCGGATGGTGGGCGGCAGTCTGGCGTGTGGATCGTTTGGCGGGCGGCTTCGCGAATTCCGCTCTGCCCCTGTCCGTGCAGCTCCCGTTCTCCGGCGGAACACGCCAAGGGTGGCGCCGACTGCTGTCGGACCGGCCCTGTCGGCCCGACAGCAGCCGAGGTCAGGCCAGTGCGGCTCCGCCGTCGAGGGTGAGCACCGTGCCGGTCGCGTAGCCGTTGTTCAGGAGGTAGAGGTAGGCCGCCGCAGCCTCCTCGGGGCTGCCGACGCGCTGCACGGGAAGGACGCTGCCTTGCGCTTGGAGGAAGGCGTCCGGCTCGGGCACGGTGCTGTCCCAGAGCTCGGTGCGGATCGCGCCGGGACGCACCGCGTTGACCCGCAGTGGGGCGAGTTCCAGGGCCAGGGATCGCGTCAGGCCTTCGACGGCGGCTGTGATGCTTGCGCCGAGCGAGGCTCCGGGGGCGGGCCGGGTGGCGAAAGTGCCGGAGGTGAAGGTGATCGAGCCGCCGGGACGCAGCTTCGGCGTCGCGTGCTTCGCGGCGAGCAGGGCGCCCCAGAAGCGGCGCTCGAAGAAGGCTCGGGACTCCTCGGCGGTGAGGTCGGCGAGCGTCTTCAGCAGCAGGGACTCGCCCGCTGTGTAGACGAGGTGGTCGAACTCGCCGATCCGCTCGAAGAAGGCGGCGAGTGCGGCCTCGTCGGCGACGTCCAGCACGATGCCTTCGGCCTGGCCGCCGAGCTTCTTCACCGCCAGGTCGACCCGATCCTGGTTGCTGGAGGCCACGACCACGTTCGAGCCCTGAGTCGCTGCGGCCTGGGCGACCGCGAATCCGATGCCGGAGGTGCCACCGATGACGACGACACGCTGGGTGTTTGCTGTGTTATCCATAGCGAGAACGCTACGCGTCACGACCGAGGCAATGAATGGCCATAAGTCTCGATTCTTTGTCTGATCGTCTCGCTATCATCCCGCTATGCTGAGCGTATGGACATACTCAGCGACACGCTCGCGACCCTGCGCACCGGGCGTCCGTCCGTTGTCCGTACCGACGCGCAGGCGCCGTGGGGTGTGCGCTTCCAGCCCATCGCGGGAGCCGGATTCCACGTCGTCGTCGAAGGACACTGCTTTCTCCTCCCCGTCGGCGGCGATCCGATAGCCCTGGGCCCCGGCGACGTCGTGTTCCTGCGGCGCGGCACCGATCACGCCATCTGCGACACGGTCACCAGCGAGCCGGTCGCCTTCGAGCCCGACCGCGTCGACACCTCCTCGCCGATCGGGCGTTTCACCGTCGAGGGCGAGGGCGCCCGCAGCGTGCTGGTGTGCGGGGCCTACCACCTCGACGTCGACCGGCCGCATCCGCTGCTCGGCGACCTCCCGGCGGTCATCCACCTCCCGGCCAGCCCCGGTCGCCATCCGGCGCTGCGCTCGGCGGTCGACCAGCTCTGCGCCGAGATCCACCAGCCTCAGCCGGGTTCGGACTCAGTGGTCACCACGCTCGTCGATCTGCTGCTTCTCTACATCCTGCGGTCCTGGTACGCCGAGTTGCCCAGGGAGCAGACGCAGGGCTGGGCCTCGGCACTGAACGACCCGTTGATCGCCCCGGCGCTGAAGGCGATCCACGACGACCCGGCGCATCCGTGGACCATCGAATCGCTGGGGAACCGGGCCGGGCTGTCGCGCGCGGCGTTCGCCCGGCGGTTCACCACGGTGGTCGGCGAGTCGCCGCTCAGCTATCTGACGACGTGGCGGATGGCCATCGCCGCGCGGATGCTGCGCGAGACGGCCGACCCGCTGAGCGCCGTGGCCGAGAACGCCGGCTACACCTCGCAGTTCGCGTTCGCGAAGGCCTTCAAACGGCACTTCGGCGCCCCGCCTGGGGCATACCGGCGGGAGCGGCGGACGGTATCGGCGCCGCCGTCGGTGCCGGTTTGATTCTCCTGGGCGGGAGTCCGGGTCCTTGATCGTCCGTCAGCGCCCCCAGCGGTTGCCTTCGGGGTTGGTCAGGACGGTGGCGCCGACCCGACCAGGACGCCCTCGCCGCACGCTGATGGACGCCGTCACGCGGTGCTCCAGGCACTCGCCGATCCGGTCCGGCTGCTGACGGCGATTCCGGCCGCGACGCCGCCGGCGCAGCTCCGCAACCTGCAAACCTGTCACGGCGTCAAAAGTCGAAGGAGAGTCCGATCGGATCCGGCAGCGCGGCGCGGTAGGAGGAGAGTGCCCGTCGCCGCCGGACGCTCGCGCGGACGAGTACGTCCAACTGCGCCGAAGCGCCGGCCGGCGCATGAACGATCATGACGAGCCGGTGGGACCCTCGCAGCGGCATCGAGCGGGTGCGGTTGAACTGCCAGGCGGGATCGGGGCGCAGCTCCCGCAGCGCTTCGAGGAACACGTCGGAGACCTGACGGCTCCGGTTCTGCTCGATGCTCAGGCCGCCCGCCTCGACACCGAGGAGCTTCAACTGAGGGCCGATCTTGACCGTCTTCGAGACCTGGGAGGGGTCACTGACCGTCAGGGGAGCCATCGACCAGGCGATCGGGGCGGCGGCCGGGTCCGGCCCGCCGCTCATGGTGAACTCCACTGAGGCCTGGTCGAGTGGTGGGTCGTCATCGCTCGACATGAACGTCACCGCCGAGTGCAGAAGCAGGAATCGGCCCCTCGCCGACTCGGACTCCACGAACGCCGCGAGCTCACGGTCTGCATCCACAATGGCTGGTGACACCGGGGCCACGACCGGGCCGCCCAGTGCCACCCGTCCTGAGAGGACGGGTGCGGGTGTGGTTCCCGCCTGCCGGCCACCGGCACGAGTGCTGCGTTCGTCGAGCCGGAGGTCGACCGGAGTCGATGCCAGTTCGGGCAGGTCAAGGTCGATCACGGACACGACTCCTGGGAGTGTTGAGTGGTGGGACGTCAGCGGTAGCTGCCGAGCAGGGCGAAGGCGCCCCAGTCGCGGTAGTCCGGGAAGGCGGTTCGGGTGGTCGACTGGGCGCACCGGAATGCCTCCGCACGATCCGAGCCGGCCACCAGCCGGGCGTAGAACTCGGTGAAGAACCGGCCGCTGGCGTGCGTCTCGACCGGCCAGAGGGCGACCACCAGGGTCGACACTCCGGCGATCAGGAACGAGGCGGGAAGTCCGCGGATGTTGCCGGCCGAGTCGACCCGTCCGAGTCCCGTCTCGCAGGCCCCCAAGGTGAGCAGGTCCAGTCCACGCAGGTCGCGGCGGATCACGTCGTGGGCATGGATGCGCCCGTCGGCCGTGCGCAGGTACTGGAAGGCGGGAGCAGTCACGGTGTGCCGACCGTGTGTGGCGAGATGGACGCAGCCGGAGGAGGCGAACGCATCGAGCAGCCGCTCCGACGTCGCCTCCGCGTCGAGCAGGGCGCGACCGCCGGTCAGTTCTGCGAGCTTCTCGCATTCGGCGACGGCGTTCTCGAGCGCGTCACGCGTACCGGCGAACCCCAGTCCGACCAGGCTGATGCGCCGGCCAAGAAGCCCGGAACGGGCCGGAAGCGCCCCCAGCAGAGCCGGATTGGGCAGGTAGCTGACTGTCCAGGCCTCGGCCAGCGGCGTACCGCCCAGGTGGAGCAGGTGGCATGGGAGGTACTGCAGCGGACCGTGAGGCACGACGATGAGGTTCGTTCGCCCCTCGGCCCGCCAGCGGGCGAGCTCGCCCTCGATCGCGCCCAACAGCTGAGTACCCATCCAATCGAGCAACCGTTCGCCGCGACGGGTCACCCACCTGGCCCCCGGGTCGTCAAGGAGGGCGTATCGCGTCTCGGTGACGAGCCAGGAGAGGGCGGAGGCGTCCTCGACCTCGCCGTCCTCGTCGGGAGGAACGGAGCAGGTGCCGTGCGCGGTCGTGACTTCCTGGTCCGTCGCCGCGATCAGGTGGACACGGGTACCGGCCGCGAGGTCCGCGCCGATGGTGATCATGACCAGCACGGTCCGGTCATCCACGAGCCGACGGAGATCCACACCGCTCAGCAGTGTGGCCGGGGCCCGGCTCTCGCCGGGAAGCAGTCGGCCATCGAGCTGGGCGTCGTACGCGCTTCGCAGGTTGACCAAGCGCTCGGCGGCGGTCTGGCCAGGGTGCACCGGCCCCGGACGGACGTACGTGCTGAGCAGGATCTCCTCGTCGACCTCCCAGTCGGGCACCGCGGGGTCCGGGTCTGCACCGGCCCGGGTCTCGGCCTCGGCCTCGGCCTCCCGGATCCTTGAGAGCAGCGCCTTGCCCTCCTCGTCCTCCTCCGCTGGAAGCGCCCGGCCGCCGCGGCCCAGCACCGAGGCCAGCCGCCACCCGTTCGCGAGCTGGGCCAGGGCCAGCAGATCGTCAGCGCGTCGCGCACTCGGTGGCTGGTCGGCCAGCGCGTCGGCCGAAGCCGCGTAGATGCTCTGCAGACGATGTGTGCCGGACTCACCCAGCAGGCGCTCCGCGTCGAGCGCCAACTCGCCGAGGCGAGCCACCACGATCCCCCGGTCGTCCTGATAGCCCATCTCGACCAGTTCCAGAAGCCGGTCCAGGCAGTCGCCCACCGGCTCGGCCTGGTCGAGAGCGCAGTAGTCGGCCAGGGCCAGCCCGAGCATGGCCGCCTCCAGGTCAGCCTGACCGGTGAGGCGGGCCACGACTCCGGCGCCCACCGCGAGCTCGCCCCGGAAGAAGGAGATCGCCTCACTGAAGTCCGCCGTCCAGAGCGGAGCCACGTCGACGGCTTCGCGGACCAGCTCGAGTGCGAGGAGCTCCTCGTTGCTGTCCGCGGCCGACGCGGCGAGACCGAGCAGCGACGCGCTCAGAGCCCGCACATCCCACCCCTCGCGGCGGGCCCGTTCCCGCAGGAGGCCGGCGCGCTCGCCGAGCGCTCCGGTGCTCGCGTCCGGAAGGTCCGCCGCGTGCACCTCGACCATGAGCCGGATCTCCTCGACCCAGTGCTCCTGCCGTCTGCCCTCGTCCGCCCAGACCCGCACCAGGCTCTGCCCGCTCCGCGCGAGGTCGAGGGCCCGGCTCGGATCAATCCGCCACAGTAGGTCCATGAGCTGGATGAGCAGGTCCAGCGCCGCCATCGGCCCGCTCCGGCGGACCACTTCCTCCAAAGAGGTGGGGAGCAGGTCGTCCAGGACCTGCTCTTCGAGCTCGAAGTCGTAGTCGACGATGATCGCCAGCACCGACGCCCGCAGATGGGCGAAGTCGGGTCCGGGTAGCTCCGCGAGCGCCACCCTGCCGACCGCGACGAGCTCCGGTCCATCGACCGGGCCACCGAGCAGAGCAGTCCAGTGGAGCGCCTGGCACAGGGCCCTGGCGCACAGCCCGCGATCGGGTCCGGTGAGCAGCTCAAGGGCGCGACGCAGGTAGCCCGCCGCCCGGCCGAACGCCTCCAGCGGGGTCGGGAGCGGGCCGTACCTGTCCAGTAGCCGAGCCGCTTCCTCGGACCCGAGTTCTTCGGCGAGACTGCGGCTCCACGCCCGGATGCCGTGCTCGTAGCTGCCACTCGACTTGTCTGCCGTGTACGGGTCCAGGTGCAGGGTTCCGAGGCGAAGCAGCACCAGCCCGCGGTCGTCCCCGGCCAGCGGGGGGACGGCCGGGTCCGACAGCAGACGTTCGCCCCGCTCCACCGCATCGCGGTAGACCTCGGGGTGCGGCAGGCGACTGACGATCGAGCGGGCGACCTCCAACCACTCCCGCTCCGCCACCAGCCGAGCCGACGCGAGGCGGGCCCGGGTGTCGGTCGACGGCTCCTGGGAGGCTGCCGCGAGCAGCAGCTGTTCGATCTGCATTGCCCGGCCCCACGCGCCGGCCAGGGCGACCGAGGAAGCGTAGGCCGACACCGCCAAGGCGTACAGGTCCGTCAGCAGATCGCCCGACCACTCGGGCGCGAGCACGAGAGCGTATTCGATGCTCGTCTCGCCGCTCCACACGGACTCCCAGAGCCGCTCAAGCGGGCCGGCCCCCAGCGGATAGTCCAGCGGATCACGCAGCAGCTGTCGGCGCAGCTCCCGCAGGACGGCGAGCGCCGCGTCGAGGGCCTCCTGCCTGCCCGGGGCGGCCGCGTCCCGCAGAAGCTGTTCGTCGAGCAGCCGGGGATCGGCTCCGACCAGACTTCGCACGTGGTCGGTGATCTCCGGCTCACTGCCGGCGGACTTGACCGACTCGCCCAGGCGGACGAGTTGCTCGATCACGTTGCCAGTCATCCGCGTACCCCTCTTCGCCGGGTCGGGACGTTCTGGGCCGTCCCGTACCGGCCCGGCCCTGGCCGGACACGAGTGTTGACGTTGCGTCAGGAGAAGACTAGTCGCAACGTCGTGCGGCCAGGGCGGGTGGTCCGGTCAGGTCAGGTCACGTGCGAACCCGCAGCAGTGCGGCGGAGAAGTCGAAAGCCTTTCGAGGCGCAGCAGCTGAAAACCGAATTCACGCACGCCGAAAAGGGGCCTACGGCCGTCGCCGCCGACACCAAACCCGCTGTTCCCGAACACCCGTGATGCAGCGAGACGCCCTCGGAGCAATCACCAGGACGACCACACCAAACCGAACACCACTCCGAGCCGCCAGGGCGGGCCGGACGGCGACCCGGCCCGGACGGCGCCGGACGCGACAGGAGCAGCGACAGGCCACAAGGGCAGCCGGGGTCGGCCGGCAAGGAGTCAGGCGGCCCGGCAGCCCCGCTGCCCAGCAGGCGGGTGTCAACCCCGACAGCCCTCCATGCGGCGCGGCACCCGCCAGGACGCAGCCCCGGCACGTGGCCGGCTGCGGGTGGAACCGTGCTACGGGCGGCTACGTTCCACCCACCATGGGGAAGAAACGCAGACGCTTGGATCCCGTGTGTGTCCTGCCACCAAAGACCACACAGGAAGGCCACCAGGCCGAGCCTGCCGGCAGGAACATCGTGCGGAGTAGCCCCAGCCGGCGTGGGGCACCATAAGCCCATGGTGACGTGCCCCTCCTGGGGTGGCTAACTCCACATGAGGGGCGGGAAATTGACTGAACAGCCCGAGTCGGCTGCCGGGGTTCAGGTACGTGACGTGGTACGCCGGGTGGTGGCCGACTGCGCGCCTGAGGAGACGGTCGTGGTCGAGGGGTTGCTGCGCTACAGCGATGCCGAGGTGCTGGCCCGGCTGCGCCGGCGCAGGCAGGGACGCGACCCGCTCGGCTTCGGTATCGCCGAGGTCGCTCCGCTGGTCGCCCCACTGCTGTGGTTGACGCTGGATGGTGCCCGCAAGAAGCTGGCCGACGCGCTCGTGGACGGGGCTGCGCGCGGCTCGGCGTCGCTCTGGCGGCGCCTCCTGCGGCGGAAGTCGAAGCCCGACGTCATTCCCGCCCTCACCCGCGAGCAGCAGGCGATGGTCAAGCAGATGGTCCTCGACGCGGCCGCGGAGGCCGGGTTGTCGACGCAGAAGGCCAAGCGGATCGCTGACGGCGTCGTCGCCGGACTGGCGCTGGCCGAGCCGAGGACGACGACCGAGCCAGTCGGTGACTGCGGTGTGAGCGAACTGCCGTGACCGCCGTCGCCCCGCGCGGCACCGGACTCGACGAGCGGGTCCTCGGTGCGGGAACGAACGCCCGGTTCGCCCTGCTCCTGTTCCTGCTGGTGTCGGCCAGTGGTTCCATGTTGCTGTCGGTGCTGTCCGCCCTGTACCCCGGCAACATCACCTGGTGTGAGCTTGCCGCCGGCGTTGATCTCAACCATGCCTCCGAGGTGCCGTCGGCGCTGCGCACGACCGGACAGGTGCTGGCGTACCTGCCGTGCGTGGCCCGGTACACCATCGCCCCGCCGTGGTGGCAGATCCTGGTCGGGCCCTCGGTCGTCGTGGCCGTCGCGGCAGCGGCCACGGCCCTGCTGCCGCTGTGGAAGCAACGCCGGGGCCGCTGCGTCCGCCTGAACCTCGTCACCGGCGGCCCCGAGGTCGCCGCGCGCATCGAGGAGCTGGCAGCGGGCCGCGTCGCCCGGATGCCCGAACTGTTCGTCTCGCCGGCCGCGAGCACCAAGAGCGCCTCCGTGTTCGGCACCAACGGCCGCCCCAGGCTGCTCCTGAACGGCGGACTCGTCGCCTGCCGCACCACCGACCCGCAGACGTTCGACGCCGTCGTCCTGCACGAACTCGGCCACATCGCCAACCGGGACCTGACGGTCACCTACGCCACCGTCGCCCTGTGGCGGACGTTCATCGTGCTGGTCGGCATCCCCTACGTGATCTGGTGGTTGTTCGACGCCGTGATCGGGAACGGCCCCGTGACCACCGCCGTGAGCGCGCGCTTCATAGCCCTGCCCGCAGTCACCGCCGTCGTGATGTATGTCGTCCGCGCCGACGTCCTGCGCAGCCGCGAGCTGTACGCCGACCTGACGGCCAACCGATGGGGCGCGCCACTGGCGCACGTCTGGGCCATGATGCCCCCACAGTCCGAGCGTGGGCGCCGGTACCAGTGGGCGAGCGGCCTGCTGGACCAGCTGCGCACCCACCCGCGGTGGGAGATCCGCCGGGATGCCCTCGACGATCCCTCGCCGCTGTTCGCGACCAGCGCGCTGCTGATGTTCTTGACCGGCACCATCGCCACCTTGATGAACTACCAACTGATGCAGTACTTCGAGCCGCACATGGCCGAGCTGAGCGCCTGGGTCGAGCAGGGCCTCGCCGCCGTCCCGGCCGCCGTCGTCACCGCGGCCGCTACCGTGGTGCTGTGGCGGGCGGTGGTCCGTGCCGCGGTGCTGGGCCGGCCGGCTCCCACCGGCGTGCGCGCCGGACTGTGGCTGGGCCTTGGGCTGATCGCCGGATCGCTGATCAACGGCGAGAGCACCGGGGACCTGTGGCTTCCCAGCCGATGGTGGGCGCTGCTGCTGGTCGTCGCGGCCGCGGTCGCGTTCGCGTGCTGGAGCACGCAGTGCGCCCGGTTGGCCGCCGCCTCCTGGCCGGCCCGGTCGCTGCGCTGGCCGCTGACGCTCTGCCTGATCGCGGGGTGGCTGATCCTGGCGGCCTGGTTCGTCTGGTGGGACTTCTACGGGGTGATGTACGCCAACGGGTTCTGGTATGCCCAGGCGGGCATACGCCTGAGCATCACGCACTGGTTCCCCGGCGTGGGCACCGTCCATCCGGACGCGATCGACGTCATGGCCCAGGTGGTCCCGGTGCTGCGCTATGCGGCGTGGCAGCCGTTGACCCCGGCCGCCACGGTCGCGGCGTGGGCCATGCCCCTCACGCTGTGGGCCGGGGGCGCCAAAGGGCGTGGGCGCGGCCGGCTCCGGCGCGCACCCGACACCGCCGGCCAGGAGGGCGAGCCGGGAGAGCACGCGGTTCCTCCCTGGTGGCTGCTTCCCGCGTTGCGGCGCACGGTCGTGGCAGCGCTGATCGGCACGGTGGTCGCGACCCTGGGCGTCGCCGGCGTTCAGGCCTGGCTGCACAGCCTGCACGCCGGAGCGGGGCACCGCGGCGGCATGTACGCCTTCAGCTACGCGATCTGGTCGCTGTGGGCGATTGTCGCCGGCACCGCCGCGGCCAGTGCGGTCGCAGTGGCCGCGGCCCGGTTCCGGCTGGTCGCGGCGCTGGTGGCCGCGGGGATCAGCGCGCTGCTGGGCCTGGGGGCCGCCACCGTGCTGATGTCCGCCGATGGCTGCGTCCAGCCACTGGCCGTTCTCGACACGAGCTGCGGTTGGCGACCCGCCTGGAACCAGTTGCGGGCCGGCAACACCTTCGCCCTGGTGGCGCACAGCACGCTGTTCATGGCCCCGGTTACCGCGGCGGTGGTCACGGCCCTGGCCGTGCTGGTCGGCTGTGCCCGGCGGGCGATCAGGGCGAAGGGCCACGTGCCGGAGCCCCTGCCGGTGCCGCCGACCTCACACACCGGCACCAGCGCACGCTTCGCACCCTCCGTGAGCGCGGTCTTGTCGGCGATCGGCGTACCCGCGGCCGCCTTCGCGACGGCGGCGGTGCTGATCGCGGGCGACGCCGGAACGCAACTCGCCACGCAGGCGCGGCTGACGACCGCTGCCGCGGAGGCCAACTTCCGGCAAAATTCCGGCTTGCCGGTCCTACCGGTTCCGGCGAGCATGCGCCGGCAGCAGGTTCGCGCATGGTACGCGCTCGGCGGTCGCTATCTCCTCTCCTACGGGGTCAGTGACACCAACTCGATCGCGTCGCTGCTGCGTTCGGCGACGCGCGACGACAAGGTACAGGTCACCGCTGCCCTGATGGCCCGGATCCGGCCGCTGTGTCAGGGGGTGTGGAACATCGCCAGCTGGGAGCCCTACTACTTCCAAGTCCCCGACCCGGCTGCGGAATCCTCCTGGTACCGGTACGCCGTGGGCGCCTACCAAGGGGGTCAGGACTGCCTTCGGGCGATCACCGACGGGAACACCGAAGCCTTCAAGAGGGCCATGATCGAGCTCCTGAACGCGGGCATCAGCATCGAAGCCGCGTCGGACCGGGTCACCATGATCATCAATGATCCTTCGGATCCCCTGTACAAGGGCCAGCCGGTCCAGCCACCTCAACCCCGGCTGTGACCGGGCTCGTGCTCCGCGAGTCCGAGGCCCGGGACCGTGCGCTCGGAAGCGTTCACATCGAGGCGGGACGCCGGCTCGTACAGCAACACCTTGACGTTCTGGGGCAGATCGGCGTCCCAGAGTGCGTCGATGTAGTCCTCACGGCGATCTGCGTTCGGCAGTGACGGGCCGTCGCTCGTATCGTCGGCGGTCTCCTGGCGCAGCTCCCGCGCGGCGCTCATGGTGCTGAAACGGATCTTCAAGCACAACCAGGTTGCCTGACGTCATTCTGTCAGGGGTGTCGACGGTCACGTGATTCCCCAGGGCAGACGTCACGCAACTCCCCACCCGCTCGTGTCGCCTCGACCGACTGCAGTGATCCAGATCACTCGTCCTGTTGTCACGTTCGCTGCCGCCTGCCTGTCCCATGGGCGACTCCGTACGGAGCCGAACACGACTACAGGGAAGCGAGAGTGTCATGAAGGTGCTGCTGGCGGGGGCGAGCGGTCTGCTGGGTCAGAAGATCACCCGGGAGCTGCGCGCGAAGGGACACGAGGTCGCCGGGCTCGGCCGCGGGGAGGGCAACACCGTCCGGGCGGACCTGCTGGACCGTCAGGCCGTGCTGCGTGCGGTGGACGGGCTCTGCTTTGACGTGGTCGTGCACGCGGCGACCGCCCTGCAGGGCAAGTCGATGATGCGCCACCAGGACATGGCCGCCACCAACCTGCTGCGCACCGACGGGACCACGAACCTGATCGCCGCCGCCCGGGAGACCGGGGCCCGCCGCATCGTCGTGGAGTCGATGATGTTCGGGTACGGCTACGGCGACCACGGCACCGGCCCGCTCACCGAGGACCAGGACGCCTTCGGCCCGGCCCAGCAGAACCCGTGGCTGGAGCGGCACGTCGGTGCGATGAGCGCCAAGGAGGAGCTGGCGTTCACCGCCGACGGCCTGGAGGCGGTCAGCCTTCGCTTCGGCCTGTTCTACGGCGCGGGCGTCACCGAGACCACGGTGCTGCCGATGCTGCGCAAGCGCGCCCTGCCCGTCGTCGCGGACCAGGGCCGCGCCCTGTCCTGGGTGGACGCGGACGATGCCGCCCGCGCCGTGGCCGCCGCAGTCGGGGCCGGCCGGGCCGGCCAGGCATACAACATCGCCGACGACACCCCGCTCGGCTTCGGTGCCCACGTGCGCGCGGTCGCCGACGCCTTCGGCGCCCCCGCCCCGATGACCATCCCGCTGTGGCTGCTGCGCCCGGCACCGCTGGCACACACCATCATGTCGACCCACCTGCGGCTGGCCAACGCCAAGGCCAGAGCCGAGCTCGGCTGGGTGCCGACGCACCCGAGCAGCGTGGACGGACTCAAGTCCCTTGCCGTGGCCGGCCAGGAGGTGGCAGCCTGACCCCCCGTGATCAACACGAATGCGCCCGTCAAGCCCCTGGACGACTTCGCCGAGCACCGCCGGCTCCTGTTCGCCACCGCCTACCGGCTGCTCGGCAGCGTCGCCGACGCCGAGGACGTACTGCAGGACGCCTGGCTCAAGTGGTCCCGGACCGAGCGGGAGAGCGTGGCCAATCCCCGTGCCTACCTGGTGCGCACGGTCACCAACCTCTCGCTCAACCGCCTCACCTCGGCCCGGGCCACCCGCGAGTCCTACATCGGGCCGTGGCTGCCCGAGCCTCTGATCACCAGCCCGGACGTCGCCGAGGAGGCGGAGTTGGCCGACACCGTCTCCACCGCGATGCTCGTCGTGCTGGAAAGCCTCAGCCCCGTCGAGCGGGCCGTCTTCGTACTGCGCGAGGCCTTCGGGTACTCGTACGCCGAGATCGCCGCGATCCTCGACCGCACCGAGGCTACGGTCCGTCAGACCGCGCACCGCGCCCGCGGCCACGTCCAGGCCCGGCGCCCGCGCTTCGACACCGACCCGGTACAGCGTCGTGACGTCACCGACCGCTTCCTCGCCGCCTGCACCGGCGGCGACCTGAACTCGATGATGGAACTGCTCGCCCCGGACGTGACCGCCTGGTCCGACGGCGGCGGCAAGGTCACCGCGGCCCGCCGCCCCCTGCACGGCACCGACCCCGTCGCCCGCTGGATGCTCGGCGTCCTCGCCAAGCCCGAACTGCAGGGCATGGCATGGCAGCCGGCCACCATCAACGGCGAGCAGGGCGTGCTGTTCACCATGGGCGGCCACCCGGTCGGCGCACTCACCTACGACATCGCCGACGGCCGCATCCAGAACCTGCGCTTCCAGGTCAACCCGGACAAGCTCCGCGGCCTGGCCTGACAGGCAGCCCAGGAGTGGCCCACGGGCGGGCCGGTGTCCGGGCGGTCCGAGGTATCCGAGCACCCGGACACCGGCGAGGAGCACCACCATCCCCATGGGGAATCGTGACCGCCAGGGTGGGGAAATCCGTGACGCTGATCATGCAGACCGTGGGGAATTGCATGACCGCTGACAAGCCTTATGGCAGCTGACCTGCGGTCTCCCCCAACGGGGAACGAGCTATGCGCAGGCTGGACTGGCGGAGCCAACATCGTCAGCCCAGCGCCAAGCTCATCGTGGGTGGCCACCACCAAGCCCCCGGCTCTTGCTCAGCTGCCCGCAGCCGCAAGGGGGGCACCAGGGCGGCACCCCCGCGCTTCTCGGCGACGTACTCGGCGGCACACCTTTCTCACCTGGCCAGGCCGGCGCCCGCCCGCCCGCCCAGGACGAACGACCGGCCACCGCCCCCACAACACCCGCTCACGACACCGCCGTTACACCCGCAGGCCCGGACCGGCAAGATTCCCCTCAGGCACCGCACCCGCCGCCCAGAAAGGGCCCGTCGTGACACTGCTGCTATCCAGCTCCACCGTGCAGGAACTGCTGGACCTGCCGACCGCCCTCCAGGCGCTCACCACTGGCTTCCGCACAACCGCCGACAGCCCGTCCGGGCACCGGATGCGCACCGACCTGCCGGGACCCGGAACAGCCACCGCCCTGCTGCCCGGCCTGCTGCCGGACATTCCCGCATACACGGTGAAGGTCAACGCGAAGTTCCCCGCGGCCTCACCAGCACTGCGCGGCGTCGTCTGCCTGCACTCCCTGACCGACGGCCAACTGCTGGCCCTGATCGACTCGGCCTCGCTCACCGCCTGGCGCACCGGGCTCTCCGCCGCACTCGGCACCCACCTCCTCGCGGCCCAGGACGCGAGGACGATCGCCGTCATCGGTGCAGGCGCCCAAAGCCGCATGACGCTGCACGCCCTGCGGACCCTGCGCCCCCTCGACACGGTGTACGCCTACGACCTGCAACCGGCACGCGCCGCCGAACTCGGGGAGGTGCTGCCCAGCGCGGCCGCCGCCGCCCGCGCCGCCGACATCGTCATCATGGCGACCTGGGCGCGCACACCACTCCTGGACACTGGTGACCTTCGCCCCGGCCTGCACATCACCAGCCTTGGCTCGGACGAGCCGGGCAAGGCGGAGCTCTCCCCCGCGCTGCTGCGCGCGGCCCGCCTCGTCGTGGACGACGCCGTCCTCGCCGCGCAGTCCGGCGTCCTGCACAACGCCGGGCTCCACGCCGACGACGCCGACGCGACCCTGACCGACGTCCTCCTCGATGCCCGTCCCGCCCGCACGGGCGACCGGCCGACCGTGTACGCGCCCATCGGCCTGCCCTGGCAGGACCTGGCCCTCGCCTGGCCCCTCTACCTCGCCGCCACCGCCCACGGCACGGCTCGCGCCTACGACTTCCTTCACTGACAGCACCAGGCCGGGCAGGGCGCTCCCACGGTGCAACGGATCGGCCTCTGGCAGGCAGGGACCTGGTCGAGATACCACTGCCGGACGCACTGTGTGCCGCCGCCCACCGCGTCGGCGTACCCCTATTCGCCACCGACCTGCTGCCCGACCCGCCCGCCTGAACCGCCTCTCCCCCCGTTCTGCTCACCGGACAGCAGGTGCCGGCCGAGGCGCTCAGCCGCCTGGCCAGAGCAGACCGGACACCTATCCCTGGTCGGCCTACACTGCGGCCCGAACGACGCTGCGGCGCCCCCAACGGGTGGTCCGATCGGGGCTGGGCGGTCGATATCGCGCTCGGTGGGGAACGCGGCGAAGCACGCGGCACTGCATCGCGGTGGCTCAGGTCAGCCGCCCGAACTCGAGCTGTCGAAACACCACTGCCACCCCGCTGGGATTCCTCCCGTGGGGTGGCAGTAAGCGTGACGTCTATCGGGAAATCATCAGGGATTGAGCGCCTTCCATTGCACGCATGTCGGACGCTCCCCTCCTGAAGTCAGGAACTCCTTGATGGCCTGACGTACAAGGTCGATCGGGATTTCCGAATGGTCTGGAAACTCCGTCATGTGCCCTGAATGTGATAGACGGGCTGGGCGCGACTCCAGGGAATGAACCTGGGCCAAGTTGTGATGGACTGGGCCGGTCAGAAGCGCATCAATTAGTGCGTCGGCCTCCTCGGGCGAAGCAAGTATTGCAGGAGCTTCATCGTGCTCCACGCGGTATCGCGCTTCGGCGCGGGCCTTCATTGTCAGCTCTCTCCGTAGGTCTTACTCTGCCAGATGCCGCTTGAGTCCTGCCAGTGCACCGTGAGCGTGCGCTTACTGCCGAGCAGTGCGTCCAGCACGTCGTCGCAGCCCAACCTGACTGTACAAGGGGCGGTCGGAAAGTTGATCACCAAATCCGCGTGCGGAATGCCATCCCTTGCCATGATGCCGACGCTGCGACAGGCGGGAATGCCCGCAGGCAGCCCTACTTCATCTACGGATTCTGCCGCGACCCCACGCCGACGCCCGCTCCCAACCCCGCATGCCGCCTAACCCTCTCGCCCGAGAGCGCTCGGTGCCAGGCTGAGCCCATGGCCAGCCACGACGGCGGGGCCGACCAGGTGGTGACCGACCTGGTCGGCCTGTTGCCGGGCGAGTTCACCGAGGCACCGCAACCGCACCGCACCGACCGCCCGCGCCGAAGGCCGGCGCGAGGCCGCCACGGCGTTGGTCGCTCCCGACGGTCCCTCAGGTGTGCAGTTGTTCCGCGATGTGCAGGACGTCGTTCTGATTCATCAGGCGGTCGGCCGTGTGCAGGGTGAACGTGGAGCCGTCGGCGGACCAGGTGAGTGTGTAGCGGTTCCCCGGGCCGAGGGTGAGGGCCACGGGGTGATCTCCGACGGTGACCGGTGCGGGTGAGGGGGCGGGCTGTTCTCCGACGCTCTGGGTGATGCTGACGGAGCCGGCGTCACCGCCGGTGTCGGGGTCACGGATGTAGGTGCTTGTCCAGGCCGGGGCCTGGCCGGCAGGTTCTGGGCCGTGCGCACGGCGCGGGCGTCGAAGGGGGTGATGGCGGCCTTGGTGACCGCGTCGCTGACCGTGCGTCCGCCGAGCGGCGCGTGGAGCGTGGCGGTGACGAGGCGGTCCTGCCAGCCGTCGCAGACGCTATCGGCGTCGGCGTGCCGGGTGCGGGCCAAGGCGACCGTGACACCCCGAATCCCTTCGTGGACGATTAGCCGGGGCCGGTCCTCGCAAGAGGTCCAGGAGACCGCCGCCGTCAGCTGCCGACCGTCGGCGCCGAGCAGGAGATCGGATGAAGCGGCTCGACCGCGACGCCGCCAAGCTCACCGCGCTGGCCGACCACTTGACCGCCCACGGCCTGGTCCTGAAGATGCTCGCCGGGCCACAACCTGGCATCTACGACCCGTCCGGCCCCGGCCGGATGCTGTTCGGGTTCTTCGCCGCGATGGCCGAGACCGAGCGCGAGAGCATCCACGAAGCCACCCTCGAAGGGCTCAACGGGGCGGCCCGCAAGGGCAAGCACGGCGGCCGGCCGTCGGTCATCACCGACGACATGCCGCACACCGTGCTCCGCCGCCGGGCAGCGGGTGAGTCCGTCGAGCAGATCCGCCCCGACCTGATCATCCCCACCGGCAAGCGCAAGGGCAAGAACCCCGGCCTGGCCAGCATCTGCCGGGCACTCGCCGGACAAGAACGAGCCCAGGCGTACCCCGAAGCCGTCGGGCAGGCTCACGCCGACTTCGCCGCCCTCCCCGCAGAAGAGATCCCCCGTCCCCGGCCCGCCGCGGCACGCCACCCCGCCGACTGAGGCACCCCGACCGGGCCTCATTACCCCACCAAGATCACATCATGGCCCCTTTTGCAGGCATCTTGGCTGAACCCCAAGAACAGGTTCGCCGCAGAGGCCGGTGAGTGGGAGCACTCGCTGCGCCGGGTGGACCTTGGGCTGCTGGGCAATGGCTGACCTGACAACAGGGCGTTCGTCGCGCAGTTCCGCCCCGATGCGGTACAGACGGTGGCGTGGCTGCGCTCGGGAGCCGGTTCGCGGTTGCCGTTCGACGGCCTGTCCCCGGAAGCCACCCATCGGCGTCTCGTGGAACGCGCCGACGCTGACGAGCCGTGGAACGAAAGTGACGGCCCGTCAGTGCGGGCGTCACCGCCTCCTGGCTCGGTCGCCTGCGGCTGATCAGCAGGAGTACGGTGCCGGACCACCCCAGTTCGCGCCGTTCGCGTACGCATGCCAGGTGCCCCACGCGGCGGCGCAGCTGACCTGCGCGTAGGCGATGAACGTGTCCGGGTTGGCATCGTGGATGTACATCCCCGGCGAGTCGACGTCTTTGCCGGCCGTCGAGACGGGGCCAGTCACCTGGCCGCCGTTGCTCAACGAATTGATGCTCACGAACACGGTGTCGCTCCGGTAGGGCCCCTGCTGGTAGGCCGTGGCCCACTGGAAGTGCGCCCAGGTGTAGCCGTTGCAGGTGTTGTACACCTGCTCGACCTGGCCGGCGTACATCCCGTGCAGGTTGACGTT
This sequence comes from Kitasatospora sp. NEAU-69, assembly GCF_057158765.1. Classification (NCBI taxonomy): domain Bacteria; kingdom Bacillati; phylum Actinomycetota; class Actinomycetes; order Kitasatosporales; family Streptomycetaceae; genus Kitasatospora; species Kitasatospora sp. NEAU-69. The sequence continues at coordinate 29,001 of NZ_JBWXUE010000042.1, read as the reverse complement.
GCCCGGCGAGCCGATGTTGATGTAGCCGCAACTGGCCGTAGCCGCTTGCGCGGTGCCGACGGCCCCGAGGCCGACACCAGCCGTGGCAAGCGCTGCCGCGGCCAGAGTGCGGGCGGTGCGTGTGAACATGGTTCCCCCTCAAGCGTGCCCGAGCCTCGAGCATGGACCCCGAATCGCTTCATGTGAAGAGCACCTCGGCCGGCAAGGAGGTCAGCCTGCCGGGCGGCCGAGTGGTTCGAGGAGTTGGGCTTCGAGGTCGGCGATGCGCTTCTCGGCGAAGCGGAGGTTCGAGCGGGCGCCTTCGAGTCGTTCCTGCAGGGTGCGGTGCTCGCGGGTCAGTTGGTGGACGCGATGTTTGAGGGTGGTTTTTTCGCTGGTCAGTGCCTGAAGTGACTCGCCGGGGACCATCTAAGCGGGAACTTCGAGAGCTGCGGCACTGCCGAAGCGATCACCCGGCTGCGCAATATCCTTGGCATTGACCTCTCCAAGAGCGTTGTCGATGAGATCAACCAGCTTGCTCAGTGGCGAAACGCCCTCCAGCATTACGGGCTTGTGGCTCCGGCTGGCGCAGTGGAAGCGCGCGCTGCAAGCATCCTCGACTTCCTCTTGTTGTTCCTCGGTGAACACCTGATCCCTGGGCTCAGCGGCGTTGAGGGCCATGACGCGTTCGCGGGCGCGTTCGACATTCGCCGCAGCCTCATCCGGATGCGAGCCGTCATCAAGGCCCGGATGGACCGCCTTGGTCCTACGCTCGCCCCCACGCGGAGCGGACTGTCCGTCCCGACTGCGGGCAACCGGCCATGGTCGTGGGCAGGGCCCCGTTGCAGTGTGGTTTCTGCGACGAAGAGCACGACAATGCAGAGTATTTTGCGGACTTCTACGTTGCGATCGTTTTGGGCGTGGAGTGGGGTCCCGGCGACGTCGCGGATTGCATAGCGACATGCCCACGCTGCGCCAAACACGCCGTGGTGCTGGCGGCTGGGACCGCCGCTGCTCCGGGGGCACACACCCCACTGTGCTTTGCCTGTGGCCACATCGTCCCCAGCCAGGGGCCCGAAACGGAGGCCGGCAACAGGTCCGTGGAAGTCTGAAGTTCCGCGAAGGGCTCAACGACAAAGGCTCACACGTTCGGCAGTTCAGGCCCGTGCAAGCTCATCTTCCCCAAGGCGAGCTTGCGATAAAACGGCTACACCTCAGCCACCCACCACGCGGTGGCTGAGGTGGGTGGGCACGCGCGAGGAGGGCGCCGCGCCGCGCGGGCAGGAGGATGGTTGCTGTTCAGCCGTTTTATCGCAAGCTCTTCTTGGGGTGTGCCCTGCCGCCGCGGACTCCCCCGCGGCACGAGAACCGGGCGGGCACCCGGCCCACGTGCCGCATCTGACCGAGGCCTCAGCCGGCGGTCGCGCCGACATCATCCAGCCTGGCGTCCTGGTACACCTGGTGCAGAGAGACAAGGAGCGACGTCAGCAGCATGACGGCCACGATCGAGTGCCCATGGTTGAGATGCTCGAACGACAGCTGATGCGCCACGGCATTGCGCGACAGGTTCTCGGGCATCCTGTCGCCCTTCTCGGGCCTGTACCTGCTGTAGAAGGTCCTCAACTGGCGTTATCGGCTTCGGGTGGTTCAGGCACGAATTCCGTGAAGTCGATCAGGTCCCCTGATGGTCCGTCACGGTCTGTGGTCGGCCCGATTGGAGTGGCGCGACCGCACCTGGTGAGACCAAGCCGCGAAGAAGCGCGACGCGGCCGTGGGCGAGGCGCTTCTTGGAGCTGGCGATGCCGAGACGGCGGTGGCCCTCGGCGTGGCCCTTAACGCGCTGGTCGCAGGGCATAGACGTGGGGTATGACTGAGGATCCCAATCACTAGACCAGCCTTGCGAGCAACGGACCCGTCCACCGGGTCTTCAGCGAAGGAATCCGTAGTCACAGAGATCGTCCGGATCGCCGTCCGAACAGAGGGCGAGCGTCGAGCCGAACTCCCAGACCTGGAGGCTCTCCTCGGCAGGCAGCCCGGGGCTCGATGCTTCCCGCGACATCGTCAGCGTGACAGTGGGTTCGCCCTCCTGCGTGGCGAGGGTCCAAGTGCCGACTGCATCGACGCTCGACGGTGGGAGATCCCACCACAGCTCACTGGGAGCGCCGTGGAGGGTGAAGTGCCCATCTGTGCCTAATATCAGGACGCCCTTGCCGTCCACCTCACGCCACATGCCGCCGAGCCGGAGCCCGAGCACCCGATCGGCACTCACCCCGCGTGGCTCCTGCTCCGCCTGGCTGCTGAGACCCCATTGGCCACCTCCGATCAGCACGACAACCCCCGCCGCGAGAACAACAGACCGTTGCCATCTGCAACGCCCCCGGGCACGAAACGCATAGCCCAGCGCCAGCACCATCGCTTCGACCGGCCACAGGATCGCGAGCAGCATGCCGATGTCGCAGCAGATCAATAGAGCTCCCGGTGAACCCTGCCGCGAAGCGGTCGGACGGAGGGCCAACACAAGGCCCGCCGCCCCGACTGCCATCCCCCACAGAGCCGCCACCAACAAGTAGAGCTCCCAAGCAATGGCCCCCGGGAGGGCCTCGCCGGACTCCACGAACGATGAGCGGCCACTGCTTACAGCGATCAGAATCAGGGGTGACATGCCAACCGCAGTGATGAACACCAGCAGTACCCCGCCACAGCCCAGCTCCGTCGGCCTCCTGTTCAGCCGCCCGACACCAGTCTTCGCCCGCGCCGATCTCTCCGACGTTGCCACCAGACCCCCAGTTTTGAACATGTTCAATATCCGTGTGATGACTTTAGACCACCGGCCTCCGATCAACGCAGACGACGTCCAGATGAGCTACAGCGTCATCCACCCGGGGAGCACAGACGAGCGCGTGTGGTTCATGGTGTCCTCGCCGTGTGGCAACGAGGGCGGGGCGACGTTCTTCTCCGGCAACGACGTTCGGCAGCCGACGAACAGCTTTGAGCTGGCGTGCGGGCGTGGTGCAATCACGTCGATAACGGCATTTCTGACTGAGTCGGGGAATCAAGATGAGCGTGATCCACCACAGTCGGCTGTGCTCTGACGCGGGTCGGTGAGGACCCCGACGGTCAGGCCCTGCGTGAATTTCCTTAGCGCGACGTGAGCCGGCCGTCCGATGAATTCGCCTACGACTGCGCTCAGGGGCCGATCCACACGGTCGAGGTCTACACGACGGAGACCGGGTCGGCATCGAGCCAGAGCTATCCAATCTACGAATGAGGGGGAATCAGAGTGAGCATCATCAAACGGCTGGCCGCAACCGGTGCGGCGGTGGGCCTGGCGTCGGCCGGGCTGGTCCTGGGCGCGGGTGCGGCGCACGCGGCGCAGGGCTGCCAAGAGCTCGACACCACCTACGGTGCGCGGATCCAGGTGTGCGCGAACCTGGTCAACGCGGACGACGTGCAGATGCACTACAGCGTCATCCGGGCGGGCAGCACAGACGAGCGAGTCTGGTTCCAGGTGACCTCGCCATGCGGTGACCAGGCGGGGGCGGAGGGCTCGCGCTTCACGCTGTTCTCCTGGAACGACGTCTCGCAGCCATACGACGGCTTCGAGCTGTCCTGCAACCAGGAGATCTGGGGCGTGTTCGCCAAGACCACCGAGTCCGGGAACGACTCGACCATCGGCGGCGGTGTGGTCCTGCTCTGACGGGGCGCACGGCAACTGTAGTGCCACCCCACAGAAGCCCGTGCGAGATGTGGTCGGATAGCCGGATCGCAATGACCTGCCCCCGGTTACCCGACCACAGGAGGCGCGCCCTGGTGGTCGCTCTGGCCGAGGGCGTGGGGCGGGCGGCGGGGCGTTCCGGCGGCGGTGGGCTCGTCGGGGACGTACTCGACGGGGAGGACGACCAGGCGCTCGTCGGCCAAGAGGCGGGCGGCGCTCTCGGTGACGTCCCGGGCAGCGGTGGCGGCCTCGGCCTGACGGGTGCACAGGCGGATGACCTCATCGAAGTCGTACGCATTCTGGTCCAGCCAGATGCCGGCGAGCTGCCCGGAGAACTACATCGACCCAGCCCTGCGCTGATCGACGCAACCCGCGGTTGGGAAATGACCCGGTGCCTGGGAAGCGGCGAAGTGGATGATCACCGGCTAGCCGAAGCCTCAGCAATCATCCACTTCGCCGCCAGGCTGTGCCCGCCTCCATGGAGGCCACGGTGCCCGCCGACGTTCGGTCGGCGGGCACCGGCGCTCACTCCGGCCTTCACAGCCATCGCGGCAACAGGTCACACCTCGCGAGCCTTCGCCGGATAGGGCCTCGCATGGAGCACCCCCCACCACGGATCCTCTGAAACAGACACCAGCACGGCCACCAGCTCCCGCTTGGACGGCGCGGGCAGCGCCAGCGGGCCCAAGCCCTGCGCGGCGCGGACCTCCTCGCACCCCGGGCACTCCGGGCGGCCCAGGCCAGCCTTCGAGAGCCGAGGAAACCCCCGGGCTTTCGGAGTCGAGGAGGAGTACCTGCTGCTCGACTCCGACAGCGGGCCCCGTCATCCGGCCGGGGCCCGCTCGCTGGTGGTCTCCGGTCGGAGGGCAGCCGCCGGTGGCGCCGCTTGGCGGTGACGGCGTTCGGGCCGTTGAGCACCGCGTCGAAGCCCTCGTCATCGATGCTGTACACGACCGTGGTCTGGGTGCCGCCCGCCTTGCATGCAGGATGATGCGGTTCCAGCGCACCGTCCGGATCACCAGGTCGGCACGAAACCGCCGTCGATGCGCAGGTCGCTGCCGGCGATGTTGGCGGCCCGGTCGCCCGCCAGGAACACCACCAGGTCGGCGATCTCCGCGGGACGGGAGAAACGGCCCGTCACCGTGGCGGACGCGGCCTGGGCCATCACCTCGTCCGGGCGCAGCCCGGCGGCGGCGGAGACGGTCTCGGCGACGCCGCCGCCGCCCAGCCACAGGTCGGTCTCCACCGGCCCGGGGCTGACGCTGTTCACCCGGATGCCGCGCGGACCGAACTCCTTCGACAGGGCCTTGGTGAAGTTCACCAGGGCGGCCTTGGCGGCGCTGTAGTCGACGACCGTCGGGTCCGGGAGTTCGGCGTTCACCGACCCGACGGTGACGATCGCGCCGCGACCGGCCGCCAGCATGCGCGGCAGCACCGCACGGGTCACCGAGACGGCGGCGAACAGGTTCAGGTCGACCGTGCGCCGCCACTGCTCGTCCGTGACGCTGAGGAACCCGCCCGGCCTGGCGGGGGCCGAGCCCACGTTGTTGACCAGGATGTCGATCCGCTCCCCCGTCGCGGCCACCAGCTGCTCGGCGCTGCCGGCGGCGGTGAGGTCCACCGGGATCCAGCGCGCCGCGCCGGACTTCACCAGCACTTCCAGCCGGGGAGAGCTGGTGCGTGCGGCCGCGACCACCTCGGCGCCCGCCCCGACCAGCGCCTCGGCGACGGCCAGGCCGATGCCCTTGCTCGCGCCGGTGACCACGGCGGTCCTGCCCGAAAGCTCCCCAGTCATGCGTGCTCCTCAGGTGTCGTCGGCTTCTGTCCCACACCGTGGCCGGGCCGCGGCCGCGCTCCGGCGTGAGTCGGACGACTGCTCTGCCGCCTGCGCTTTCGCCTGCCCAGCCGCCCGCGCGCTCGACAGGATGGTCACCACACCGCGCCGCGGTACTCCGCCCCTACCGCCCTGTCCTTCGTGCGGGTCACCATGACCGCCCAGATGGCACTGCGCCGGGTCCGGTGTTGGCGTGGATCGTGCCGTGTCCGCTCGGTGGCCGCCGCCCTCTCCGGCGACCAGAAGGCCGCCACAACTTCATCGACCGGCACCACCACCGCTGACCCGGTCCCGAAACGGCCGGGACGCGGACCCGGCCCGCCGATCAGCTCATCGCCTGATCCGACCCATGGGGGTAAGTCTTCGAAGATCAGATCCGGAGCAGGATCGAAGCGATGGTGACGGTGGGCTGGTCGATGCGTTCGGGGACCGTGTGCTTGATCTTGCGGTTGCGCAGGTACAGGTAGGTGCGGATCTTGCGGGAGCTGTAGCCCTTGTCAACGATCACGTGGTCCGGTCTGGTGCGTGGTCGGCTGGCTCCGAGGCGCGGGACGGTGATGGTCATCCGAGTGTCCGCTGCCATCCGCCCCGCCGCAGAATGCACCGCAGCACGGCGAAGGACCGTCAGGCGGGACGCAGGACGACCTCATCCGTGTAGCACCAAGCCCAGCTTTCGCCCGGCTCGATCGACCGAGCGATGTGGTGTCCGTCATTGGCGTCGGCGTGATGGTAGGCGTGCTGCTTGGGTGAGCTGTCACAACAACCGACGTGTCCGCAGATCAGACAGGCGCGCAGGTGGACCCAGGTGCTGCCGATGCGCAGGCAGTCCTCGCAGGCGAGCGTAGCGTTCGCGGGAACCTCCTGGAGGGAGTCCAGATGACCGCACGTCGGTTGGACGATCAGGCCCGGGTTCTCCGCGACACGCCATTCACGCGGCCTCTTCATTGCACCCACGCTACCCGTGCGACCCGCCTGTCAGCGATCGCGATATCCCCTGCGGTTGTGCTCACGTGATTTTTCGGATGGCCTCCGCGGAAGGCCATCCGTTTCCCACGGGCTGCAGTCTCAGCGGAGCCGCCGCGTCCAATCCGTTGTCGACACCGGCGTCGAACAAGTCGGTGAGCCCGATGCTGCGTCGGGAATGGTGGCGGTGTGCGATGGGGCGCCGATGGTTGCCGGTCCTGCGGCCGGCGGCCGGCGGCCGTGCGGTCGTGGTGCTGGAAGCCGGCGATGACGTCGGTGGGCGGATGCGCACGGACGTGGTGGAGGGTTTCCGACTCGACCGCGGCTTCCAGGTCTTCAACACGTCCTATCCCCAGGTGCAGCGACGCATCGACCTGGCTGAGCTGGGGCTGCGTCCGTTCACCCCCGGCTTCGTGCTGAGTGACGGGCACCAGCGGCGACGCCTGGTAGACCCGACTCGGCGTCCCGGCGAGCTTCGTGACCTGTTGACGGGTCGGGCGGTGCCGCTGCGGGACCTGGCCGCGCTGGGACTGCTGGGGCTGTGCGACGCGGCGCTGCCGGCCTGGCTGATCAAGAGGCTCCCGGAGACGAGCACCGGCCTGGCCCTGCGATCGGCCGGGTTGTCGCGGGCCACCGTGGCGGGGGTGCTCGGCCCGTTCCTGGCAGGGGTGTTCCTGGAGGACCGGTTGGAGACGTCGAGCCGGATGTTCCACCTGGTGTGGCGCAGCCTGATCCGCGGGAGCCTGTGCCTGCCCCGGGAGGGCATCGGCGCGGTGCCGCGGCAGTTGGCGGCGCGCTTGCCGGCCGGGAGCGTGGTGTTCGGCGCACGGGTCCGGCGGCTTCTGGCGGACGGGGTGGAACTGACCGACGGGTCGCGGCTGCGGGCCCGCACGCTGGTCGTGGCGACCGGTCCGGCGCAGGCGGCCCACCTGCTGCCGGGGCTGACGGTGCCGCGGACCCGGTCGGTGACAACCTTCTACCACGCCGCTCCGGCCAGCCCGTTGCGCGAGCCGACGCTGGTGGTCGACACCCGGATCCGGGTGCTGAACACGGTGGTGCTGTCCGAGGTGCTGCCAGGGTCTTCGCCAGACGGGCAGGCACTGGTGTCGACCTCGGTGCCGGCCGCGGATACCGACGAGACGGCGGCGAGGCTGCGCGCGGGCGAACTGTACGGCGTGGAGACATCGGCTTGGCGGCTGGTGCGGGCCTACCGCATCGCCGAGGCGCTGCCGGCCCAGCCCGCGCCGCTTGCACTGAGCCGCTCGACTCGCTGGGCACCGGGCCGGTACGTGTGCGGGGACCACCGGGCCACCGGGTCGGTCCAGGGCGCGCTGGCCTCGGGGGCACGGGCTGCCGTGGAAGTGCTGGCAGACCTGCGCTGAGCGGACGCGGGCAGTAGGCCGAAGGCGGTGCCCGGGGAGAAAACGCTGCACAAACGGTGCGATTGGCTCCATCGGCTTGGTCGGCGCACCGTTTCCACGTGATCTCGAGAGCGCTGGACCCGCCACCCTCGCCACCGTCGCCACGCAGCAACAGCAGCACGGTGAACGGGAAAGCGATGGAGCTGCGCCGCCTCGTCGCGCTGACTGCCTCTGGTGACAGGCAGGCTTTCGAATCGATCTATTGCGCGGTGTCGGGGCCCGTGTACGCGGTGGCGCTGCGCGTTCTTCGCAGTCCGGCCCACGCCGAGGAGGTGGCACAGGAAGTGCTGCTCGAGGTGTGGCGGACGGCGGGGGCCTACAGTCCGGCGCGGGGAGCGGTGATGACGTGGGTCCTCACGATCACCCACCATCGCGCGGTGGATCGGGTCCGGTCGGCACGCTCCGCGGCCGACCGCGAGGCCCGGGTCGCCGCCGAGGCGTCGACGGACGGTGACCCACTGGACGAACAGGTCGAGCGGGATCTCGAAGGGCAGCAAGTGAGGTCTGCGCTGGCACAGTTGAGCCGGATGCAGCGTGAGTGCCTGGTCCTCGCCTACTACGGCGGGTACACCCAGCGGGAAATCGGCTCGATGCTGGGGGTTCCGCTGGGGACCGTCAAGACGCGCATCCGCGACGGCCTGGTCCGTCTGAGGGCGGTGCTCGCGAAGCGCACTGACCAGGAACCGAGGCGCGGTCATCGCGGTCCGGACGACTGTCGAGCCGCGCAGGCCGTGCCGCGAGCCGCGCAGGCCGTGCCGCGATCCGGGGAGAGGCGATGAGCGGCAGCAAGCACGGGATCGAATCGGTGTGGGACTACCCTCGCCCGCCGGCCGTGGTGTCGGCGTCGGGCCGGCTTGTGCAGGTCCGATTCGGCGGACGGCTCGTGGCCTCGACCACCCAGGCGCTGCGGGTCCTCGAAACCAGCCACCCGCCGGTGTACTACCTGCCGCCCCAGGACGTCGCCGCCGAACTGCTCACGGCCTCGGGAAGGACGAGCGTGTGCGAGTGGAAGGGACAGGCGCACTACTGGGATCTGCAGGCAGCCGGCAGACACGCCCCGGATGCCGCATGGAGCTACCCGGAACCGCCTGCGGCGTATCGGGAACTGCGCGGCTATGTGGCCTTCTATCCGGGGCGGGTGGACGCGTGCACCGTGGACGGCGAGCAGGTTCAACCTCAGGAAGGCGACTTCTACGGAGGCTGGATCACCACCGGGATCAGCGGCCCATACAAGGGCGGAGCCCGGACGTGGGAGTGGTGAGCGCCCGGCAGGCCGGTGCGCGGACGCCGGCAGGACCGGCCGGGACGGGACAAGACAGGACGTGGGCTGGGGCTCCTGGCGGGGCTTCGGATGGACAAGAGACTTGGAGGACATCATGACTCTCCACCACCAGGTCGCCGGGCCTCGCGGCAGCGCCCGGCCACACGGTCCCGTGCCACTGAGCACTCCGACCGAGACGCCCGAATGCGAGTCGTCCACCACCTGCGGCATCTCCACACCGGAGCCGCCGGAACTGCACGACGCCTGGCCCAGCTGGATCCCACTGCTGGTGATCGGCATCATGGTCGTATGTTGCATCGGTTTCGCCGTGGGCCGCATCGCGGGCTGGTGACCGCGTGACGGCGCCGAACGAACACGATCCGGCGCCACACACCGGCCACCGGTCCGACGCGGCCGACCCCATCGCGGGCGAGGCGGGACTGCCGACAGGCAACGTCGCACGGCACCTGGGGGTGTCGCCCACCACGGTCCGCTCCTGGGAGCGCCGTTACGGCATCGGCCCCGCCAACCGCGAGCAGGGCCACCACCGACGCTGGAGCAGGCAGGACATCGCGGTGCTGGAGGCCATGTGCCACCTGACGGCACACGGCGTCGCCCCGGCCGAGGCGGCCCGCGTCGCCCTCGCCGAGCGCGAGAACCTCCCGCCCCGGCCGTCCCGCGCCGGCCATCCGGAAGCCGAAGCCGAAGCCGGCGATGATGCGGACGGAGGCGGGAGCCACGGTCCTGGCGGCAGCCGAGCACTGGGGCTCGGGGCGGTGCGCCCCGAGTGCCGAGGTCTGGCCCGGGCCGCCGTACGACTCGACGCACCGCAGGTGGCCAGGATCCTGACGCAGGCGGTCGAGGCACTGGGCGTCATCGACGCCTGGGACGAGGTCATGCTGCCGGCGCTGCGGGCAGCCGGCCGCAAGTGGGCCGCGGACGGGGAGCAGTACGTCGAGGTCGAGCACCTGCTCTCCTGGCACGTGTCGAGCATGCTGCGCATGGCGGCCCTGCAACGCACCGCCTACCCCCTGCTGCCGCCGGTGGTCCTGGCGGCTACCCCCGGTGAGCAGCACAGCCTCCCGCTGGAGGCCACGGCAGCGGCGCTGGCCGACCGGGGCGTGCCGTTCCGGATGCTGGGCGTGATGGTCCCACCGCGTGCCCTGCTCGACGCGGTGCAGCGGGTCGGCCCCGGTGCCGTGATGCTCTGGTCCCAGGACCGGAGCACTGCGGACCAAGGGCTGCTGCGCCGGGTGAGCGCCAGCGTGTGGGGTCCGCGCGGCTCGCGCGGCCGACCGGTGGTACTGGCCGCGGGACCAGGCTGGAGCCGCGCCCGGCTACCGGCCGGCACCGCTACACCCCGCACACTGACAAGCGCCGTCGAACTGCTCGAACACGCCGCTGCGCAATGAACCCGGGCCGGGCAGTGAGCAGCTGACGAGCAGCTGACACAGGGCCGTCACCCGGTCCCGCGCCCGCTCCGACAGCAGGGGCAGTCGAGCGGGTCGACAGGTGCCGAGCCGGGCTGGGAGGACTTCGTGACCGACAGCACCGCATCCAGCTCCCACAATCGGACCTGGTGGTTCGAGGTAGCGTCGTCGAAGCCGTTACGACCCGACCTGCTCGTCCTCGCCCGAGACGGCGACCGCACCCGGCTCGGCCGGCGATTTCTGGCACCTGCCAGCCGCTTCGTCGTAGACCACGCCCCCCTGCCCCATCCTCCTCGTCTGGCCCGAGCCGCCATCGACAGGGCGATGCAGAACCTTGGCCTGCCCCGTACTCTGCTGAACCTTCGACGCGTCACCCCCTGCAGCCAGACCTCCTCCCCCTCCCCCGGCCGGTGGCGCCGCAAAGCGGGGCCGCCGGGCCCCGCGCAGCGGACAACCTCACGCCGTCGGCGCGCAGCATCAGGTTGTCGGGATCTCGTCTCCGCTCCTGCTCTGCGCGCCCAGGCCATCGGGCAGGTGAGCGGTGAAGACCAGGTGCCGGCGCCGGAACGGCTCCACCTCGCCCGGCCGCTCGGTCCGCTGGTCCTGGACGAAGCGGAGCACCGGCGGGTCGTGCAGCATGGCCAGGTCGAGGCGGAGTTCTTCGATTAGCTCCCGGCGCAGCGTGGTGGGGTCGAGGTGGTGGGTGAGGTCGCGGACGGCTTGGTGGTCGTCGCCGGTGAGCGTGTGGAGGCCGGCGCGGTCGAGGGTGGTGTAGAGGGGCTGGGCGGCGGTGCCGGCGAGACAGCGGTGGGCCAGGTCGGTGGTCTGCTGGGCCAGGGCCGCGACCTCCTGCCGGTGGCGCTCACCGCGCAGCACGTGCTGGAGGACTGTATCGAAGCCGCGGCCGGCCCATGGCTCTGTCCCGGGCGAGTAGGAGGTCGTCGTCCCCGACCCACAGCGACCGCCGTGCCCACGGCCAGCGAGCCCGATACCCAGGCGTTGTGCGGGATCCCCCGCCACAGCGCAGGGGGATATCCGGTGGACGCCGGTGTCCCCCAGTGTGGAGGCGTTGCGGCAGCGCACCCTCGCGAAGACCGCGTTCCCAGTCCGGAGGGTCGGCGGCCTGCTGCCGCACCTTGGCCGGCACTGTTCACCCGTGGCAGGCTCGCGCGGAACGGTCTACGCCGTCCTGGGGCCGGGCGGCGGGACTCCTGGTGTGTGCGCTCAGTGATGGAATACCTGCGCGGCGGTGTCGAGCCAGTACCAGTCGATCGGGGCGTACTGCTTCTTCAGCGCGAGGCGCCCGGAGCCGTAGCCCTTGAGTGCGGTCGCGACGGCGGCGGGCAGGGCGTCGAGGTCCTCCGGCACTGGGACGCGGAGCAGGACGTGCTGCTTGCGGTGGACGAGGAGGACCTCGCCGGCCGGGGTGCACTCCAGCAGCGCGAAGTGGACCAGGGGCTTGAACGCCTTGTCTGCTGTGGAGATCCGGGACCGCAGATTCCCGTCGGCCGTCCAGGCGTAGAAGCCGTAGCGGTTGAGATGGAAGGCCCGACCCCGGTGCGGATCAGCCACGACCGTGAAGTCGAAGCCGGTGAACGGGCTGTCCTCCCTGAGGTCGAGGCCCCCGAGCCGACCCCGCAGTTCGCCCTGGTCGTCGACGAGCGCGAAGCTGAACTGCTGGCCGCGATTGCCCGACCGGTAGATCCTGCCGAACACCGGGACGACGAACAGGTCGTCACCCAGGGCGCAGGGCCGGGTCATCGTGGCGTCCTGGTGGCCGCCCAGGGGGCCGCAGGTGCCGGTCAGGTCGGACAGGAGATCGACCAGGGAGGGCGACGGGCGGTTGTCCCGCCAGAGCGGAGCGCCGGCGAACAGGACGTGTGGGTGCCGGTCGGCCTCGGTCTGCCGGTCGGCCCGCGTCTCCAACGCTGCCAGTGCCCGCAGCGTGGCCTTGGAGCCGGGGACGAGCGCACTGCCGGGCTCGGAGAGCGCGACCACATTGAGGCGCGCGCCGGCCCAGTTGCTCAGGCCGTGCTCGGACGTCGTGCAGAGCAGCCTGCCGGAGGGGGTGACCGCAATCGACGAGGCGAACGGGTCACCGGGGTCCTGCTCCTTCTGGCGGTCCTGGGGTGTTTGCCAGGTGGCCAGGACCCGGCTGAGATCGGGCGAGAACAGGTGGGTGCTCCCGGGGTGCCCGCTGGCGGCGACCGTCCCGTCCGGGAGGAGCGCCAGCGTTTCACTGTTCGCGTGAGGTATCACCGACGGGCTGCCGTCCGGCCGCGGGTGCCCGTACAAGGCGGTGGCGAGGGGCGTGCCGTCGGGGGCGTGGCGGGTGATCGCCTGGTAGTTGAGGTTGCAGTGGGCGGCGGACATCGGGTCCCCGATGCCGCGCCAGTAGCGCCACACGGTCGAGAGCGTGTAGGTGCCGCCGTCCGGGGCGGCAACGGCGTGCTTCGGGAGGAGGACCCAACCTCCGACGGCCGGGTCGAGGCCGTGGGTGTCGGCCAGCACGGTAGGCACCGTCAAGGGAAGGCTGAGCATCTGGTTCATGGTCAGACATTCTGCATACGCCCACCGACAGCAAACTGCCGACTGAGGCCATCCCACCTCGCCGGTTGGCCGGGGCGTGTCGACGGTCACGTAATCCCGAGGGCAAACGTCACGCACAAGCCCGGCACAACGGGCCAGCCATGTGACCGTACGGGACGCCGGTGTTCTCCGGCCGGGACACGACCGCCCCTTGCGTGTCATCCGGACCGACGCGCGCCAGGGGTGGACCCGAAGGCACGGCGGTACACGTCGATGAAGGCACTGGGAGAAGACCAGCCGCACCGGTGCGCCACGGCGGTCACCGGGACGTCTTCCGCCAGGAGTACCAGCGCCCGGTAGAGGCGCAGTTGGGTGCGCCACTGTGGGAAGGTCATGCCGAGGTCCGACGTGAAGAGCCGGGACAGTGTCCGGGCGCTCACCCCGACCTCCTGCCCCAGGGCGGACAGGGTGCGCTGATCGGCGGGATCGTTGCGCAGGATCCCGCAGAGGTGCTCGAGCCGCGGGTCGACGGGCGCGGGGATGTGCAGGGGCAGCTGTCGCGAAGCCGCCAACTGGTCGAGCAACACGGCCCGCAGGCGCAGTCGTTCGGGGCCGTCGCTGCCCGGGGCACAGGTGTAGGCGAGTATCAGCTCGCGCAGCAGCGGGGCGACGGTGAGCACCGTCGGCGCGTCCAGGCCGAGCGGGTTGTCGGTGATCGGCAGGCCCACCAGGCGCAGGTCGAGGGCGCCGTGGGCGCGATGCGCGTGCACCGTCCCTGCCGGCACCCAGATGGCGCGATTCGCCGGAGCGATCCAGGTGCCGTGGTCGGTGGTGATGGCCAGTACCCCGCGGGCGGCATAGACGATCTGGTGATCGTCGTGACGGTGGGCGTCGATGCCTGTCCCGGACGGCAGCCGCTGGGTGCGCGTCGGCGCGAGGGGCTCGTGGCGGATTTCCTTCATTGCTTGGCAGAATATCGGAAGCACGAACCCCGGCCAGTGGCGAAGCTGGCCGAGTGTCCAAGAAAAGTGTGATCACCCTGCTGTCCGTGGGGCATGTCTGCGTCGACGTCTACCAGGGGGCGGTGGCCTCACTCGTCCCGTTCTTCGTTGCCGAGCGCTCCTACACCTACGCTGCGGCATCCGGCATCGTTCTGGCGGCGTCGCTCCTGTCCTCGGTGGCACAACCGCTGTTCGGGGCCCTCGCGGACCGGTACGCGATGCCCTGGCTGCTCCCCGTCAGCACGATCACCGCCGGCCTGGGCATCGCGCTGAGCGGCCTCAGCGGGTCCTACGCCCCGACCCTGCTGTTCGTGGCGATATCGGGGGTCGGTGTCGCCGCCTACCACCCCGAGTCGGCCCGTGTCGCACGCCTCGCGAGCGCGGGAAGCCACTCGGCGATGGGCTGGTTCTCGCTCGGCGGGAACCTCGGTTTCGCCCTTGCTCCGCTGCTGGTGGGGGTCGTGGTCGGCGTAGGCGGGTTGCACTTCTCACCGCTGCTCGTGGCGCCCGCACTCGCTGGGAGCCTGCTGTACCTGCCCGTCCTGCGCCGCATGGAGCGCAGGCAGGCGACGGGCGGATCCCCCGGCGCCGCCATGCCGATGGCGCCCACCGAGGACAGGGCCTCGTTCGCCAGGCTGGCCCTGGCCGTGGTGTGCCGCTCCATCGTCTTCATCGGACTGAGCACCTTCCTCTCGTTCCATATCAAGGCACAGATGGGCGGAAGCGCCGCGGGCGGAAGCTCCGCAGCTGGGACCGCCGCACTGTTCGTGTTCTACCTAGGCGGCGCCGTGGGGACGGTCGTGGGCGGCAGGCTGGCCGAGCGCTGGAACCGGGTCACCGTGGTGCGCGCCTCCTACCTGGCCACGATCGCCGCCGTGGCAGGTGTCGTTTTCGTGCCCGGGCCGGCCGTCTACCTGTTCGTGGCCCTGGCCTCGGGCGGCCTCTACATCCCGTTCTCCCTGCAGGTCACCCTGGCGCAGGACTACCTGCCCACCCGGGTCGGCACGGCCAGCGGCATCACCCTCGGCCTGACCATCAGCATCGGCGGCCTGGCGAGTCCGATCATCGGACGCCTCGCCGACGCGTTCTCCCTGCAGACCGCACTGACTCCGCTGATCGCCCTGCCCGCCCTGGCCTGGCTACTGGTCCGCACCCTGCCGGAGCCGGCCAGACCCGAACACCACCTACCGGAGCCGGTGGAGGCCGAGGAGAGGGCGGAGACACGACGGCCGCGTTGAGCGCTACCGCGCAGGACAAGGACCACCACCTCTTCGGGCGTCCCACCATCAGCTGCGGCGAGCTCCGACGCACCGGCCGCCGTGAGTGTGCCGTGACCGCCCGACCGGATCCGCTGACCGTGACCCGACCGGCCCTGAGCTTTCGGGCGGTTCCGCGTCCCAGGCGTGCCGCTATCCGCGGGGCTGGCGGGGCCGGCGGGGCCGGGGCAGACCGGGACGGGCAAGTGCTCCGCCGCTGAACGGACCAGGAGCACTGTCGAACAATGTGACGATGTGATTCCGGACAGTGATCGTTCGGATTGGGACAGCGCCTTCCAACATGCCCGCAACCCAGTACGGCGCCCGCCAACCTTGACCCGACACGGTCACCACCGTGCCGTATCCACAAGGGGAGGGCAGTTGATGGGCACCGCCCGCCAGGTCGATCTGCTGCGGACCGAGGTCGGCAACGGCTTCACCGAGCTCCGCTCCGGCAGCGACAACCTGCGCACCGAACTACTCAAGGCTGTCACCGACGGCCTGCGCGAACACCGCGACGAGATCATCACCGCGCTCACCCGGGAGCAGCAGGAAGCGAAGCTGGCCCACCGGGACAACCGTGAGCTGCAGCGCCAGCTCACCGAAGCCCGTAGCGAACTGCACCAGGCCCGGCTCGCGGCTGCCCAGTCGGAGCCGAAGGCGGGACCCATCGAGGCCGTGGCCACCACGGCCTCCGGGGTGGACTCCGCCGGGCCTGCACCAAACGGTGAACCCAGCCCCGAGACCGTCCCTGTTGCGTGGCAGGCGCCCGACCCCCTGCCGCGGGTCGGCGACACCGTCGCTGAGCCGATACCCACCACCCCTGCGCCCGCGAAGGAAAGCACCGTGTCCGAGAACAACCCGTCCGTCGAGGAACGCCGCCCCGCGCAGGCCAGCCTCACCATCGACCAGGCCGACCAGCTGATCGCTCTGCTCGGCCAGCTCGCCCCCGCCGCTCCTGCCGAGGAGTCGCCGACCGCCGCGCAGACCTCCACTGGGGCCCTTGACGCCGAGGCCGGCGGCGTCACCGACCTCATCCCCGCAGCGCTCGCCTGGCCCACCCACGTCTCCACGCTGCTCAAGGCCGCCGCGGTGAACACCCTCGCCATCTCATGCCACCCCCACACCTGGGACTTCCTCACCACCCAAGTCGACAAGGCCGAGCACTTCGACCAGCCCGCCCAGTCCCACCAGCCCCGGCCCAGCGGGCCCGCGCCGGAGGCCTCCCGCGACAACATCCTGTCCGGCCGCAGCGTCATCGCCCTCCTGAACGCGCTGCGCCGCACCGTGTACGCGGGCAGCGGTGACAAGGTCGAGACGTGGGCACTGGCGGTCACTTGCTACGAGCGCATCGCCGAGGTCGTCAACGCCACCCTGCCGGTCGGCGACGAGCAGCCGCGCGTCGTGCTGAACGACTGCAGCGCGAAGACCCTCTGACGGTCGCTGCCGGTGGCGGGCCCGTGAGTGCGGCGGGCCACCGCGAGCCGCACGCCGCCTCGTCCACTGGCCTGCCAAGGCACCCCCCGTACCCCGCCGCCTCAGCCGGTCCGCGCCGGCTGCGGCCTGAACAGCCCCGACCCCTCCTCGCTCAACCACCCACGCTCCACCAGCCGCTTGGCACGGAACCGAGCGGCCTGCTCGCGCGCATCAGTGGCCTGCCAGCTCAGATGATCGCGCATCCGCCAGGCCCGCACGCCACCCCCGCCACCGGCCGCGTCGTCCTCGACCAGCGCCACGATCGCCGCGCAGTCACCCGGCAGTACCGCAAGATCCAACCCCTGATGCCACGGCGGGACTTCGACCCTGGCCGCAACACCACCCACAACCTCCACCGCCCCGGTCTCCGGCACGCCCGGCGCGGCGGCCAGGGCATCGACGACCTCCTCGCGGGCGACGACCGCGCGCCGCGCGGCCTCCTCAGCCTCCGCCACCCCCGCCTGGACCCGCTCCAGCTCGGCGCGCAGCTCCTCTACCCGGGCCAGCGCCGCCCGTTCGCGTTCCTCCAGCGGTCCCAGCACCGACGGCATCCGCCACCTCCGCACACGACGAGCGTGAACACAGCGGATCGAGCCTGCCTACCCAGCGACGACTACATGTCTGAACAGCGAAAGCCTGAAGCTACGTCCGCTTTGGGAATCGCTTCTCAGCGCAGGCTCTTGCACCAGGCGCCCTTGACCTCCACGGCGTCCTCGTAGCCATAGGAGCCGTAGAGGTTGCCTCCGGCGGGTTCGAGGGCCCGGATCGACCCGCCCCGTCCGTTCGTCTTGCGGTAGGTCACCACGCAGGAGATCAGCGGGTAGTCCTCCAGGAACTGCTTGAGGATCGCCCGGCAGGAGTGGCAGGGGCCCTTGTCGGAGTACAACTCGATGCTGCCGCCGGTGACCTGGGCCGAGATCTTGAGCAGGTAGTCGCTGTCGTCCTGGCATCCCAGTCGGGCGTAGACCGCGTTGGCCAGGAGGTTGATGGTCTGCTTCTCCGGGTCCTTGTCGTGCATGTACTCGCCCGCGAGGGGGCCTTTGGGCTCAGGCTTCCCCCAGTAGTAGCTGTCCCCAACCACGCTGGTGCCCGACATGCGCTCGAACGTTCCCGTGAGGTCGGGGCCTGTGGTGAAGGAGATCCGATACTTCAGGATCGCTTGGTTGTCGGAAGGAACTGCCGTGGTCACGTGTACTCCATCCACCGGTGGGGCTTGAGGCCGGGAACATCGTGATACCCGCCGATATGCACGGAATAAACGGGCAGTTGAGGACGCCGTGTCGTACAGGACCTCACACGGTTTCGAGTTGTCGGCATGAGGTCGAGGATGTCCAGGCGCGCAACGGTCTCGAAGTGGTCCAGGTCCCCGGAAGGCGACCAGGGCACCCCGTCGTGGCCGACGACGGCGAAGCGGCCGTGGCGGAACGCCGCCAGGGTGCCGGCGCGGTCGATCGAAGGCTCGAACAGATCCATCCAAGTCGCCCTGGGCGCCGGCTTCTTGCACGGCTCCTGCCACGCGGAATCCAGCGCCTTTTTCACCGTCAGGAGGCCAACGGCGTACTTCCGCTGCAGAGCGCGATTCGACGGGCCAGAGCGCGCGTCACGGCGGATTGCCGCGTACGGATCGACCTCGGTCTTCGGCAGCACCCGGGAGAGCACCATCGCTGACCACGACGCCGTTCACCTGCAGTTCCTCGGCATGGCGGACATGCTGTCCTGCGGCATCATGGAGCAGTTCCCGAACAGGTTCAGCTGACACCTCGCCAGGTCCGCTGGTTCCGCCCCCACGGTCCATGCGCGGACGCACGGAAGGCCGCCTGCCGACGTGCGGCGGACACCGGAGCCCCCAGACGGCCCGGCTGACGCTCCCCCACGAGCTCAGCCGGGCCCTGCCCGGGCGGACCGGTCCGATAGGCACACTCCCCCACGGAGCGGGCTCGGATCCCGGCTGTTGCCACACCAGCAGAACGCAGCGTACATGCCACATCGACAGTCAGCTACCGCAGTATGGGAAACTCTCGGCGCCGGCGTCAGTCACAGCAGGATCGAGGCGCCATCATGACGGCCCTCAGCGCAAAGGCCTTCGCCGCAAGCGGCGGCTTCAGCTGCCATCCTCGCGGTCGCCGGCTGTGGCAGCACCCACACTGCCACCCCGAGCAGCAGCCCCCGAGCACAGCGGCGCCCGATCCCAGCACGAGCAGCCCAACACCGCCCCCGTCCCCGGCACCGACGCCCACGCCCACGCCAACGCCCACGCCGAGCGCACGCCGAGCGCACAACGGTTCGGCTACAGCGGCTACACCTACGACATCGGGCTCACGGTCCAGGTACCGAGCCCGGTCAGGTTCACCCCCTCCGTGACACTTTGTCAGCCATCCGCCGTAGGGTGCCCGCAACATCACCTGCACCGGAGACGCCGTGACCGCCGTCGCTCGCCTCATCACCACGCTGGCCGCGCCATTGAACCCGTCCGAGGCCGATGCCCCGTCCATACTGTGCTGGCCGGACCGGCGGCTGCTGGTACAGCGGGGCGACACCGCGCTGGTCGCCTACGACCTGGACGAGCTGATCAGCGGCGCGAGCGAGCCGGCGGTGACACGCTTCCCCGCTCCCTGGCCGCGCCCGTTCGGCACTGCGACGGTGGCACCGCGGCGGGACCTCGCCGTGTTCGCCGGGGTCCACGCCCTGCGGGCGGTGGACCCCACGGGGGCGGTGCGGTGGGAGATCGGGCATGGCTGCTGGGAGTACGGCTGCCGCGTGTTGCACACCTCGTTCGACGAGTACGCGAACTCCCATGACAACAGGTACCCCTACAGCGGCTCCGCGGTGTTCTCCACCGACGGATCGATCGTCTGGGCCCACGTCCGACGACACCCCGCGCCGCATGAGGAGGAGGTGGACCTGACCGACGAGTGGCTCGTGGTGGACGCCGCCGACGGGCGGGTGCTGGGACGGGTGGACACGCACACGACGGCCAGCGATTCGCGGCACCGGTCGCACCCGTCTCCCGGGCAGATGGGGCTGGGCGTGAACATGGGCCAGGACGGTCAGCCGCTGCTGTGGGGCCGCTGGAACGGGGAAGAACTGACCTTCGAGGAAATCGGGAGGTGCGACCGGGTCCTGCTCGCGGTGAGCCCGTCCGGTGACCGGATCCTGGCGGTCACCGACGAACAGGACGCACTCGTTCTGTACCGGGTCTCGGACGGCTCGGTCGCGGCCGAGCTGACGGCCGAGACCATCGCTCCGTCCTACGAGGACCCGGAGGATGTGTGGTGGGACTACACCGGCAGCTTCCTCGATGCGCAGACCGTCATCACCGGGACGACCGACGCGAACGAGGGCATCGAGCTGCACTGGCTGGTGGACGTGGCGCGGATGCGGGTGACAGCCCGGATCACCGGCCCGTTCCCGATATCCGGCAGCCCCGAGGCAATCGGCGACGGCACCTGGTACACAGTCTCCGAAGCGGGGGACGCACTGCACCTGTGGACCTTGAGCAGCCTCAACGACGCTTGATCGTTCTCAGCGAAGTCCGACCAGCTGTCGGGCGACCGGCGCCCATCTCGACCACCGGCTGCGGCAGGTCCTGGACGCGGGTTGCGCAGCTGTACGCCGATCGTGAGCGCTTCGTGACGGACGTGGCCGCCGCGGTGGTGAACGAGCGCCCGGTCGTGGTCAGTTGCAGTGATGACGGAACGCTGGGGGGTCTGGGGCCTGGCCCACCGGCAGGCAGCTCGGCGGGTTCCTCGCCGGTCACCGGAAGATGGTGAACGCGGTGGCAACCGCGGAGGTCGGCGGTCGGCCTGGGGGTGGTCCCAGTCGGCTTTGGCGCCGAGCAGCGTATCGAGGCGGGTGCGGGTGAGCCAGAAGAAGACCCGGCCGTTGAGGAGGTCGAGGAACTCCTGCAGTGTGGTGCCGGGTGCGAGGAGGTCAAGACGTTGCAGCGGCTTCTGGTCGCGGACCACTGCGCGGCCGAGTGCGGGGTCGTAGGGTGAGCGGCTCATGCTCGCGTGGCTGTGGAGGACAACGACTGTGCACCCTGACGTGGAGCGCCTCAAGGCGCTCATGCCGCCCGGGCCAGAGGACGGGGACCGGGTCGACTGGCAAGCCGTCGAGCAGGACCTGGGCTGTCGGCTGCCGGCTGACTTCCGTGACCTCATCGCCAACTACGGGGTCGGCACCATCGACGAGTGCCTGATGGTTCTCCCGCCGACCGGCGCCGAACACGATTCCGGGATCCCCTCCGTGGGCCAGATGACCCCGACCCCCGAAAAGACCGCCTGTCTCGAACACACGAAGTCCGACTATCCCCTCTGGCCCGCGCCCGGTGCCCTGCTGTGCGGCCTACGCATGGTGGACATCAACGGAGACCTGACAGGAGCGGTCTACTGGCGCACGACAGGGCCTGTCCCCGAGCAGTGGCCGGTGGTCGTGTGGCAGCGGTACCGCCCCTTCGTCGAGTTCGAGCTGAGTATCACCGGCCTCCTGGTGAAGTGGCTGGCCGAGTCCGCCGACATCGAGTTCGATCAGCGGATGGTCTTCGGCGCCCCGCACTCGCGGTTCATCCACTGGCGCGCCGAGCGTGCGATGCGCGATCAGGGACTGGACCCCTGGGAGTACCTGGGACCGCTCCACCTTGAGGCGAACGAGGAGTGGGAGGAACGGAACCTGACCGGGACGCGCCCCAGCTGGGCGTTGGCGCACGAGGCCAACATTCGGCCGTCGGCGCCCGAGAGCCTGCCGCGGCCCGAGGGCCCGCAGCTCACGGTGCTGGGCGTGAACGGACAATCCGGCGGGGACCTCGTGGTCAGGGCGTCTGTCGCGCTGGGCAGCAGTACGGCGGCGCCCATCCGACTGGCGCCTCCGCTCGGGCCGCAGGGCCCCGTGCTGGAGTTCACCGGCCCGGAAGGCCTGCTCGCGGTGGCCTTCGGCGCCGAGGTCACCGCACCGGAGCCGGGCGCACCGCTCGTAGTCTCGGCCACGCAGCCGTTGACGTTCGAGGCGCGGGTGCCGCAGTCCGCGATCTTGACCGACACCACATGGCCGGACCTGGTCCGCCGGCTCACTACCGACACCACGATGAAGCTGGTCGTACAAGACCCCGCGATCGCCGGCCTACGGGCCGCCGCCACCTCTACTGAGGCGGACCACGTCATGGTCGGCTGGTGGCCTCCACACGGGTGAGCCGCCGTCCACGCGCTGATGGACAGGGGCATGGGGCACAGCCAGATCGTCGCCAAACTGCACCTGGACCCGAAGACGGTACGGAAGTCCATGGGGGCCGCCACTGCGGAGGAGCTGATCGGCGCGGGGCCCTCGGGCGGGCGGCAGACCAGTTTGCAGGGCCACACCGCCTACCTGATCGCCCGGTTCAACTAGGGCTGCCACAGCGCACTTCGGCTCCATCGTGAACTCACCGAGCGCGGCCTGGCCGTCAGCGAGCGCACGATAGGACGCTTCGTGCACAGGCTGCGCGAGAACGCCAAGCCGACCACCCGCCCGCCGGTCTCCAAAGTCCGCGAGGTGACCGGGCTGATCCTCACCCACCCCGACCACCGGTCCGAGGAACAGCAGGTCCTCCTGAAGGAACTACGTCTCCACTGCGTGGAGTTGGGCGACGCGTGTGACCTCGTCTCCCGGTTCGCCTCGAACCTCGTGAACCGGCGCGGCCAGGAAGAACTCGAACAGTGGACCGCAGACGCTCAGGCGAGCACCATGCCCGAGCTGCGAGGCTTCGCCACCGGCTTGCGCAAGGACTGCGACGCGGTCATGGCCGGCCTCACGCTGCGCTGGAACTCAGGTCCGGTCGAGGATCACGTCAACCGGATCAAGATGCTCGAGAGGCAGATGTTCGGACGCGCCAAGCTCGACCTCCTGCGCAAGCGCATACTCCTCGCGTCCTGATGATCTCCACTGGCGGCTCTCTCAT
The DNA here is from genome assembly GCF_057158765.1 of Kitasatospora sp. NEAU-69. Taxonomy (NCBI): domain Bacteria; kingdom Bacillati; phylum Actinomycetota; class Actinomycetes; order Kitasatosporales; family Streptomycetaceae; genus Kitasatospora; species Kitasatospora sp. NEAU-69. Next base: position 6,207 of record NZ_JBWXUE010000042.1, on the reverse strand, counting down.
ACTCGGACGCGATCCGTCGGCCGACCGCCACTGATAGGCCTCGTTGACATTCCCCGGCGAGAGCCGCCGAATCACTACGCCCCACGGGGCGTTGATCAGTAGGCTGGCTCACCGACCATCAGATCGTGTTGCCACGGCGAGGGCGGGGGCTCCGTGTCGGATGCAGTGCTGAATGTCGTGATCGGGCTGATCACGAGCGTCGTCAGCGGCGGGTCCGTATGGGCCTGGAAGCGTGTGAGCACCGCTCGCATCCTGCACCGGAAGCAGGCGCTGCTCGGCCTGCGGCCCGGAGTACCGTGCGTCATCATCCTGAACAGCCACTGGCAGATGCCCACCGTCACCGAGCACGGTGACGTCTACGCGATCATCGAACTTGCGATGCTCGCCGAGGAGTCAGGGTGCGGATTCTCCCTCGTTGCGGCAGAAGCACCTGAGCTGAACGGGGATCGCACCGAGCTCAGCATCGGTGGCCTGGGTTCGAACCGACGCAACGTCGAGTACTTGGCGAGGCACCTGCCTGGTGTGAAGGTCAACCAGCGTGGCGACTTCACGGCCGATGGTCAGCGCTTCCTCCACAAGCAGGGACGAACGGACCATGCACTGGTCGCGAAATTCACCCCTCCCCAGTCGGCACAGCCGGTCCTCATGATCATGGGGCAGTCGGCGATCGCCAACCGCGCGGCGGTGCACCTGCTCAAGCGCGACTACAAGCGCCTCGCCAGGGAGGTCGAGTCCCTCGATCGATTCTGTCTCATGCTGCGCGTCGACGCGGCGGATACCTACGGCTACCAGGCCGTCGAAGTCGCTACCGACCTGTCGGCTGTCGCGTTCTAGCGCAGTCACGCTCCTACAGAGGCCGGTTCGGCCAGCCAGCGCCCTCGCGGGGCCGACCCTGGCCTTTCACGGAACTCGCGCCAGAGCCATTCAAGGTTCTGACCGCGATTCCGTGAAAGACGCAGGTCAGGGGGGGTGAATGCAGGAATGTTCACTCGGGGCAGCAATCGATCATGGGGGCCTCCTCGATCGAAGACGTGCTTTTTCCCGGGATCGATGTGCGGATGGAGGGCGTAAGCGTCACCGCCGCGATGCTGTTCGTCGACGCTGCGGCCTGCGGACGACCACCGTCTTGTCCGAGCTGCCGATGGCGGGGACGAAGAGTGCACTCGACCTACCGCCGCAACCTATCCGAACGACCCTTGGGCGGGCTGAAGTTGGTCGTACGCCTGCGGGTCCGGCGCTTCTTCTGCGATCGGAAATCGTGCGTTCGCAAGACGTTCGTCGAGCAGGTCGGCCGACTGACGGAGCATTACCGACGTTCCAGCCTCGGGCTGAAGGAGTGGCTGACGACGGTGGCCGTCGAGCTCGGCGGTCGGGCCGGCGAGCGGCCGTGCCGCAAGCTGAGCCTGACGGCGGGCCGGACCCGTCTGCTGAAACTGCTGGAGGCGCCGGTCGTGCCGGAGCGGGCCCCTCGGGTGCTGGGCGTGGACGAGTTCGCCTTCCGCCGCGGGCGCCGGTACGGGACCATCCTGGTCGACATCGAGGCAGGGCGGGTCGTCGACGTCCTGCCCGACCGCACCTCGGAGACCTTCGCGGCCTGGCTCACCGCGCACCCCGGAGCGTAGATCATCTGCCGCGACCGAGCCAGCGCCTACACGAAGGCGATCAAGGAAGCCGCGCCGGACGCCATGGAGATCGCGGACCGCTGGCACCTGCTCCAGAACCTCTCCCGCGCGGTCGAGAAGACCTGCCACCAGCACCGCGCATGCCTGAAGAAGCACGCCGAACGGGGAGGCGACCGCCCGATCCAGATGCCGCTGGTGGACGCGCTGCCGCCCACACGCATCGTGCAGCGCGTTCTCCAGCACCACGCCGAGGTCACGCGCATGGTCGCGGCTGGCCACCCGCTCAGTGACATCGCCCGCCGCCTCGGCCTCGACCGCAAGACGGTCCGCCGCTACCGCGACACCAGCCTCGACCACCTCCTCGACAGTGCCCGCGACCGCCCCGAGAAGTTGGATATCTTCAAGCCATTCCTGCAGCAGCAGTACGCCGCAGGCATCACCAACGGCCGCACGCTGTTTCAGCAGATCAGCGAACGCGGATTCCGCGGCGGCTACTCGACGCTCACCCCCTACCTCCGAACCCTGAAAGCTGGCACAGCCCCAGCCGCACCAGCGGAAATCCCGAGCCCACGCAAAATCACCTCCTGGATCATGCGCAACCGCGAGCACCTCAGCAACCAAGAGGTCGAGCACCTCGACCGGGCCCGCCTTGCCTGCCCGGACATCGCCCGAGCCTGCGACCTCGCCCGAGCCTTCACGGACCTCGTCCGCAACCGCCGAGGCCAACTATTGCCCGCCTGGATCCGTCGAGCCGAACAGTCCGACGTCCTCCCGGTCGCCAAGTTCGCCGCATTCCTCCGCCAGGACTTCGACGCCGTCACCGCCAGGCTCACCCACGAATGGAGCTCCGGCAAGGTCGAAGGCCATGTCAATCGCGTGAAAACGATCAAGAGGGCCATATACGGCCGAGCCGGCTTCCGGCTGCTACGGACTCGAATCCTCACCAGGCCATAATCGTTCACGGAATCATCGGATAAGATCCCGATATCCCGTGCGAAGAAACAGACATGACGACCCGTCCGACCGGCCGCCCGACCTGAGGGGAACCTGTGACCGAGGCCCGCACGTCCGCCGAGCCACGGTACGCCGTCGACATCACGCTCGCCGACGTCGATGCGGCCCTCCTGTTCATCGCTCCCCATCTGGAGGCGCAGACCCACGAGGGCTACGAAGCCGGCTCCGCCCGGTTCCGGATGGCGGTCTCACTGGGGCGGCTGGTGGTGTGGGCTGCCCGCTGCGCCCGCCTACGCCTGAAGGAGCTGGCCCGGGACCAGTTCGCCGACGCCCGGGAGCGCCAGCAGTGCGAGCGCGACCTGTTCAACGCCTGGAACGTGGTCGCGCAGACCGTGCTGCCCTGGCACCAGGAGCCCGGCTACGACACCGCCCGCTGGCAGATGCTCGACTACATCGACGCCCGGCACGAGGCCGAGCAGCAGGACGACGAGGCGTAGGAGACTCCCGCCGCCTGAGGCCGAGGTCGACGCCGAGCTGCTGCCTGCGCTGCCGGCGGCGGACTGGCCGCGATGGGGCGAGTTCCTGAACTGGCTGGCTGCAGCCGAGCGCACCGGCCACCACCTGCCCGACGCCGCAGTCACCGTGGGCGCGTGGCACTCTGGCTGGATCCTGGCGATCTGGCCTGGCCGGCCCGGCACTGCTGCTGCCCGAATGACGCGACCGAGGAGGTGAAGGACCGCTGCGGCCGTATCCGCTTCCGCGCGAGCGCCGCGCTGCACAAGAGCGCCCGAACGAGCTGACCACAGCCCTCGCGGCCTACCTGAAGATCATTCACGGAAGTGCGGCCAGAACCGTATTCAAGGCTCTGCCCGGACTCCGTGAATGATCTTGGAGGGAAGGGCGAGAACGCCGGCAGGGAGGGCCGAGTCATCTGTTAGCAGGGGCGATCTGGTTGAGAGCGTGGTGGTGACCGGGTGGTGTTCGGTGGGGTCGGGTTGTGAGTGCCCCGGTCGGTCGCGCTTCCAACGCAGTACCGTGGGCCGGTGGATGAGATGCCAGTCCCGACGGCGGGTATGACGATCAGCGTTCGGATGCGTCAGGACGTAGTGATCGTCGATCCGGAGCGTTTCGTCGCTTCGGCCCGTGCGGCGTACCGCGAAGCCTCCCCTGAAATCACCGAGGAGAGAGCGGCCGAGGACATCCGCGATGTCTACGATGCTGTGTGGGCCCTGCTGGACCGCTTCGGTCGACTCGCAGCCGACGCACCAGCGTCCACCGGACTCCCCGGCCAACGGATTCTGGACCGCCCAGACGGACTCTCACCTGCCGGCGAGCGCAAGCACATCGTGCTGAACGATCCGCAGCCACTCCAGGACTACGGCTGCTTCATGCCCGAGGAGTACGACCCGTTCGCCATCCCGCCAGGGGTGTGATGGTGTCCACCGCGACAGACTGCTCCGAGAGATCAGTTCTCTGAGGAAATCTCGAACGGGTCGCGCCGGCCGGTCGGTGGGCGTAGAGGAACGGGCCTCTTGGTAGGAGCGCGGCTGTCGAGACCAAACCTCCGGCCCAGGCGACCCGTTGCCATACCAGTTCAGCATTCCCGTGCCGGGCGCTGCCACTCCTGCGTTCCGCATAATTCGCGGCGCCTAGAGCATTGATTCGTGCTGTGGCCTGGGGAAATGCGGCTGGATACGCCGTGGGGGCGTGTCTCTAGGCGTGGGGGTTGTGGCTGGTCAGCGGGTTTCGGGGGTGAGTTCGACGATCTTCTTGGGTGCGGGGATGTCGAGCTTGCCCAGCAGGTCGCGCTGGGTGCGGGTGAGCTCGGTGAGCTGGCGGAAGGTGCCGGCGGGGCCGGTGAAGGTGCCCAGGTGGAGCCGGTCGAGTTCGCGGCGGATGGTGGGCCAGGTCGTCCCGGTGGTGGTCTCGGCGATGCGGATCAGCAGCAGGGCGAGCCAGCACAGGATGACGTGGGCGCGGATGCGTTCTTCGAGGCGGTGGTAGACCGGGCGGAGGTCGAGGATCTGCTTCATGTCCCGCCAGCCGCGCTCGACTTCGAGGAGTTGCTTGTAGCCCAGCGCGATGTCCTCGGCCGAGAGTTTCGGGTCGCTGCAGCGCAGGAGGTACTTGCCGTCGAGGTTCGCCTCGGCCTTGGCCTTGGTGGCGTCGATGCGGAGCTTGCCGGCCGGGGTGGTCCGCAGGTAGCGGTTCAGGCCGGGTTTGGCGGTGATCTTCCCGCGCAGTTCGCCGCGTTTGTAGTCCGACAGGGCGTCGCTGTCTTCGATCAGTTCGCTCAGCTGCGCGATCAGCTGGGTGCGGATCGCCGCGTCCCGGGTGGCGCCTTCGGGGTTGTGGCAGATCACGAAGCGTTCGGACTCGGAGACCTTCACCTCCTTGACACGCATGTTGTGCGCGATGTCCTGGTAGCGGCCCTGCCGCGAGAGTGCGGCCTTGATCTCGGGTGAGTTGGAGCGGAGTTTCTCGCCGATGATGTAGTGGTGGTCGCCGGAGCGGAGGTAGCGGCGGTTGGCCGCGGAGGCGAAGCCCCGGTCGGCGACCCACACGATCTTGGACAGGGTCCAGTCCCGCATCTCGTCCTTGACCTGGCGGATCAACGCGGAGTCGCCGGTGTTGCCCGGCCAGCACCACACCCGCACCGGGATCCCGTCACGGGTCACCGCCATCCCGATCACGATCTGCGGCAGGTCGTCGCGGGAGTCCTTCGACTTCCCCCAGGTCCGAAACCCGCGCATGCTCGCGCCGTCGCCGTCGCCGTCGCCGTCGCCGTCGCCGGTTTCGGGGAGGGGGACGCCGTGTTCGTCGCGGGCGACGGGCAGGTCGGCGTCCTCGAGTTCGAAGTAGGTGCTGGTGGTGTCGAAGAACAGCAGGTCGACTTCGAGGTTGAGCAGGTGGGCGGCGGAGTCGAAGACCTGCCGTTCCAGCTTCTCGCGTATCTGGTGAAGCCAGTCCATCGCCCGGTAGCAGGCGTCGTCGTCGATGCGGTCCAGGCTGTCGATGTGCACGTCGTGGTTGACCCACTCGGCGGCCGCCAGCTTCGAGGACGGGGCCAGCGCGCGGTTGGCGACCAGCGCGAACAGGGCACGTTCGGTGGCCTTGACGTTGCGTGGACGGCCCCGGCCACGGGTGCCCAACGCGGCCACGATGCCCGGGAGTTCCAGCCGGTGCCACAGCTGGTCCAGGAGATACGCGCCGCCGAAGGGACGGGACTCGACGAAGTCCAGCTCCGTGTTCGCCTCGGCGGTGGCCGCCAGCGCGGCAGCCGGATCGAGGAGCTTGGACAGCGAGCCGACCAGGCGGCGCACCGCGTCGGTGTCCAGCTGATCCTCACGGCCGAAGCCGTACAGCAGCTTCGGCACCGACCGCCCGGCCGCTGCGTCCCAGGTGTTGTGGGCCAGGTGCAGGTAGCGGACAGTACCGCTCTTGGTCTTCCGACTCGTCGTCTTCACATACATCGCTCTAGACCATACACGCCTGAGCCATGCAGTCAATGACTCTCAGATCGGATGCGTTTCTCTAGGAAGCTCCAGGCCGTGTGGCATCACCGGACCAGCTGACCAGGCACTTCACCACATCGGACCCTCTAGACCAGCCGAATTACGCGGAACGCAGG
>NZ_JBWXUE010000041.1:0-68661 GCF_057158765.1 Kitasatospora sp. NEAU-69 | reverse complement strand
CCGCCACCGGCTCCGGAATTCTCTGACATCTCGTCAGATCGCTTCAATGGAACCGTCGTTTAGGCTGGCCTGTCAGGCAATGCGTCGTGACCATGGGGAGGGACGGCCCGTGTCGACGGTGTCTTCGCGGCGGTGGGGCTCCACCGAACCGGACCGGACGCTGAAGGGGCTGCTGCTCCTCGCGGAGTCGGTGATCGAGGTCTGCCTCGCCCCGCTGGGCCTGGACGTCCCGGTGCTGAACCTGGACGTGTTCGACCGGCCGGAACCGGGGGCGAACCGCGGTGACCTGCTGGTGGCCGTCGGCGTCGACCCGAGGTCCGAGCAGGCCCTCGCGCTGGTCCGGGCGGCGGGGCGCGACCGGGCGGCCGGCGTGGTCTTCCGGGAGGAGGGCGCCGGCCTGCCGAACGAAGCACTGCGCGGCGCGGCGGCCGAGGCGGGGACGGCCGTGTTCTTCCGGCGGACCTGGGCGGACTGGGCACAGGTGATCGGGACGCTGCGGGCGGGCCTGGCGGTGCTCAAGGAGTCGGAGATCGCCAACGTACCGCTCGGCGACCTGCCGGCACTCGCCGAGGCGCTGGCCGCCCTGGTCGGCGGGGCGGTGACGATCGAGACCCCGCACTCGCGGGTGCTCGCCTACTCGTCCAACAACAAGGACGGCGACGAGCTCCGCCGGCGCACCATCCTGGCCCGCCAGGTGCCGCAGGAGCGGATCGAGGCGCTGCAACAGGACGGCTTCCTCCAGCAGCTCTGGCGCACGCACGGCGCGCTCCACCGCCGGGCGGACGGCGGCGTCCCCGAGCGGGCGGCCATCGCGGTCCGGGCCGGCGAGGAGATCCTCGGCTCGCTCTGGGTCGCGCCGGCCGGGCAACCGCTGCCACCGACCGTCTCCGAGGCCCTGCAGATCGCGGCTCGCGCGGCGGCGGCCCACCTGCTGCACGACCATGCGCGCCGGGCCGGGCAGCAGGAGCTGGTCCTGGAGGCGACCCGGGCCCTGTTGGAGGGCCGGGGCTCCGCCGACGTGCTGGCGGCGCGGACCGGACTCCCGCCGGCGGGCCGCTGCGCCGTGCTGGCGATCGCCGCCGGGCCGGCCGCAGCTGCGCCCGGGTCGGAGGCGGGCGCAGTCGGGTCGGGCGCGGGCGCAGTCCGGTCGGACGCGGGCGCCGCCACCGACGGCCGGCTGGCCGGCATGGCCGCGAGGCACTGCGCCAGGCGCGGCCACCAGGCGGTCGCGGTGGCCTCGGAGCGGGGCGCCCGGGTGCTGCTCGGCGGTCTGGAGGACGATCCGCCACGGGCCGCCGCGCAGCTGTCCCGCCTGAGCGACTCGCTCGCGCGCGAGCTCTCGGCCGGCCTCGGCCTGCCGGTGCGGATCGGCGTCGGCGAGGTCCGCTCCCGCCTCGACCAGGCACCGCAGTCCGGTCGCACGGCCGACCTGGCGCTGCGCGCCCTGCTCTTCGGCAGCCTGCCCCGCGCCTTCGCCCGTGCCGAGGACCTGCCGGACACGGTGGCCCTGCTGCACGTGCTGGACGCACTGCGCGATCTGGCGCTGCCGGCGGGCAGCTCGGTGACCCGGCTGGTGGCGTACGCGGCGCAGACCGGCGAGACGGTGCTGCTGGACACGCTGCGCGCCTACCTGGAGAACGCGCTGGACGGAGCGAAGGCCGCGCGCGCCCTGAAGGTCCCCGCCAGCACCTTCCGGTACCGGATGGACAAGGTGGAGAAGGTCTGCCGGCTCGACCTGCGTGATCCCGACGCCCGGCTGCTCGCGCAGGTGCAGCTGCGGTTGCTGAGCTCGGGCCTGTCCGGGCCCCAGGAGCCCGCCGACCGGCCCTGAGCCCGCCGCACCGGAGCGGCGCCGGGTTCGTCGCGCCGCACAGCGGAACCGGCCCGAGGCTGTCGCCGCGCACCACGTGGGGCGGTCCGGCACCGGCTCCCGCGCGGGTGGCGCGGCCGACACCCGGGAAATCCGCGTCCCCGGACGAAGACGCCACCGCCGGCCGCCGGGCAGTCTGGCGGTACGCCCCGGGGAGCTCTCCCGGGCGTCCACCGACGATCCAGCCGATCCAACGGAGCGTGGCCCTATGACCGGCCCCAAGCCGACCACCACCCAGCCGACCGATCACCAGGCAGCCGATCACGCGGCAGTCGATCACCAGGCGGCCGCGCGGCGCGAGCTGGTGCTGCGGGCAGCCGTCCGCCGGCAGCTGCTCGACCCCGAGGACGCGCTGCTCGCGGCCTTCGTGGACCTCGACGGGATGGCGGCGAGCGTCACGGCACTGCACCGCGCGTTCCCGGACTCGATGGACGTGCTGCACACCTTCGCGGCGAAGGCGAACTGCCTGGTCCCGGTGCTGGAGCGGCTGCGCGGCCTCGGCATGGGCGTCGAGGTGGCCAGCCCCGGCGAGTTCGCCCAGGCGCTGGCGGCCGGCTTCGACGCCGAGCGGATCGTCTTCGACTCGCCGGCGAAAACCCGGCGCGAGCTGGTCCGGGCGCTGGAGCTCGGCGTCGCGGTGAACGTCGACAACTGGCAGGAGCTCGACCGGATCGACGAGATCCTCCGCACCAGCGACTCCCGGTCCCGGATCGGCGTCCGGGTCAACCCGCAGGTCGGCGGCGGCACGATCGGGGCGATGAGCACCGCCACCGCGACCTCCAAGTTCGGCATCCCGCTGGCGGACGAGGGCAATGCCGACTGGCTGCTGGCGGCGTTCCGGGCACGCCCGTGGCTCAGCCGGATCCACGCGCACGTCGGCTCGCAGGGCTGCCCGCTGGACCTGATGGCCGAGGGGGTCGCCGCGGCCGTCGCCTTCGCCGAGAAGGTGAACGGCGAACTCGGGCGGCGCCAGGTGGTGGGCATCGACATCGGCGGCGGGCTCCCCGTGAACTTCGCCGGCGACGACACCGACCCCAGCTTCGCGACGTACGTGGACCGGCTGCGGGCCCACGCGCCCGCGCTGTTCGGCGGCGACTACCAGGTGGTCACCGAGTTCGGCCGCTCGCTGCTGGCCAAGAACGGGTTCACCGCCGCGTACGTCGAGTACACCAAGACGGCCGGGGGCCGGCCCATCGCCGTCACCCACGCCGGCGCCCAGGTCGCCGCCCGGACGGTCTTCATTCCCGAATCCTGGCCGCTGCGGATCACCGCGCACCACCCCTCGGGCGCCGCCAAGGACGGGGAGCCGGTGCCGCAGGACGTCGCCGGACCGTGCTGCTTCGCCGGCGACCTGGTCGCCCGGGCCCGGCCGCTGCCGCTGCTGGAGCCCGGTGACCTGGTGACGCTCCTCGACACCGGTGCGTACTACGCGACGACGCACTTCCGGTACAACAGCCTGCCCGAGCCGGCCGTGCACGGCTTCACCCTGGACGCCGAGGGCGGCGTGCACTTCGAGCTGCTGCGCCCGGCCGAGAGCATCGACGAGCTGGTGCGGACCGGCCGCTGACACGCTGCGTGTAGGATCGATGAGGTTTTGCAGAAGGCACCTCGTTCGGTGAGGCGTCTTCACGGACACAGGCCACTGACCCGACGACGTCGAGAGACGCCCAGGTTCAGGACAGATCTTCCCGACCTAAGGGTTGATCCCAAGTGGCTTCCCATCCATGCCGGGTGGGATCACGCCGTGGAGTGCCAAAGCTCTGACGAGTTGGGGTGTGCCGGCGACTTCCGTGCGCCGGTCCGCTCCTTGCCGTGTCGATCAGGCGCCCCCGTGCGTCCCGGCCGGAAGGAGGCGAGAGACATGGATTCGAGTTGCAGTAGTCCGGGTCATGAACGGCGACCCCTCATCCGCATGCCCTCGTCCTTCTCCGGCGCGCACCGACCGGCCTGACCCGATCCGATCTGATTGGTCGTCAGAGCGTGGCTGCCGCACGCCTGCAACACCTCTCGGAGGTGCCCTGTGCACACCCTGACCACGTTCGACTTCCTCTCCCGGCTGGCCACCGGGGTCGCCTGCGGCGCGCTGATCGGCGTCGAGCGCCAGTGGCGGGCGCGGCTCGCCGGGCTGCGGACCAATGCGCTGGTGGCGGCCGGCGCCACGCTCTTCGTGCTGTACAGCGAGGCGGTCGGGGACGCGGCGAGCCCGACCCGGGTGGCGTCGTACGTGGTGTCCGGCATCGGGTTCCTCGGCGGCGGGGTGATCCTGCGCGACGGCGCCGGCGTGCGCGGGCTCAACACGGCGGCGACGCTGTGGTGTTCGGCGGCGGTCGGGGTGCTCTCGGCCTCCGGCAAGCTCGACCTCGCGCTGTTCGGCACGCTCGCGGTGCTGCTCGTGCACGTGGTGCTGCGACCGGCCGCGCGGCTGCTGGACCGGGCACCGGCGAGCGGGACCGACCCGGACGCGGCGGTGCGGGCGACCGTGCACGTGGAGTGCGAACGGCAGGCGGAGTCGCACGTGCGGGCGCTGCTGCTGCAGGCACTGGCGGCGGCGAACCTGGCGCCGACCGGACTGCGGGCCCGGCGCGAGCAGACGGACGTGACCAGCGTGCGCGCGGTGGTGACGATCAGCGGGGACGTCGCCGCAGCGCTGGAGCAGGTGGTCACCCGGCTCTCGCTGGAGCCGGGGATCCGCGACCTGCACTGGCACCTGGACGGCGAGGAGGGGGAGGCGGCCTAGGCCCTCTCTCTCGGATCTTGCCGGGCGCGCGACGCTGAGCATCCACGACCGGATCCGTGCATGTCGCTGGACACGACCATCCACGGAATGGTCCTCTACACCGGCGTGGGCGTGGCGGACCACGGCAACACGATCGTGGTGGAGACCATCACCACCGACGGCACCGTCTACCGGACCTTCTGCGAGTTCGCGACCGGTAGCGCCCCCGTGGACTGCGTGACCGGCAATCCGGGGTGGACGGCGGTCACCGCGCAGCCGAACGCCCCGCGGCGCTCCGGCGCCCCGCCCTTCGGCACCGCGGAGCAGCACCGCCCCAGCCCCGCTCAGAAGACGCGGTCGATCAAGCTGATCTGGGAGCCGTACGTCCGGCGTCTGTCCTGACCCGTCAGGCGGCGCATACGTGCCGCCCGTCCCCGGCCACCGTGCCGGGGACGGGCGCACGCTCCTCACACCGTCAGGATCACGAGGTTCCGTCGGGGAGGACGAAGCTGTAACCGCTGTCGATCAGCTGCGGCAGGTAGCTCCGCAGGGCGGCGACGGTGTCGGAGCGGTCGCCGAGCCCGTCGTGGTCGAGGATGATCGACCCGGTCCTGGCGTTGCTCAGGACGCGGTCGGCGACGACCGAGGCGCCGGGGTTGGACCAGTCCTCCGGATCGACGGACCAGGCCACCGGTGCCAGCCCGAGGTCGGCGCAGACGGCCATCGAGGCGTCGGTGAAGTAGCCGCTCGGTGCGCGGAAGAGCGTGGGCGTCGCGCCGGTGACCCGGCTGATGATCTCGCTGGTCCGTTCGATCTCGTCGCGCGTGCCGTCGAGCGAGAGCTGCCCGAGGTTGGTGTGCGACCAGGTGTGGTTGCCCAGCCGGTGGCCCGCGTCGGAGACCTGGCGCGCCACGTCCGGATTCAGCTCGATCTGGGAGCCGACCATGAAGAACGTCGCGGTGACGCCGTACTGCCGCAGCACGGCCAGGACCTGCGGCGTGTAGTCGGCGCTCGGCCCGTCGTCGAGCGTCAGGGCCAGCGTCATCGACCCGGCGTTCACGTAGTACTGCGGTGCCGTCGGCACGCCGTCGGCCGGTACGAGCCCAGGTACGAGCCCAGGTGCCAGGCCCGGCGCCGAGCCTGGTGCGAGACCCGGCGCGCGGGCCGCGAGCGGGGCGGCCGCGGCGCGCCCGGCACCGCAGAGGGAGAACAGGGCCAGGCCGCCTCCGGCTATGAACAGCCGTCTTGAGGGGCCTCCTTGAGCATCGGTCATCATGGCCGAAGTCTTACCCGCCGCCTCGCCGTCGGCAGGTCGAGTGCGTCCCGGAGAGTGAACCGCCGTCACAGGTGCGTCTGCGCGCCCGGCTCCAGCGCGCCGGAAACCTGGCGCGGCTCCTGGACGGCCGACACGCGAACACTCGCCGACGTGCGCGGGACGACATCGTCAGGTCGGCCGGACGGGCCCTGGGTGGGGGCGGGGTGGGGTGCGGCAGGCCGACGCGGCGGCGCGGGCTAGCGTTTTCACCATGAGCACCACGACGGACGATCTGGCCGGCCTCCCCCACCTGCTGCGCGCCTGGCGGGCGCGGGCCGGCGAGCGACTCGGGCTCGGCCGGCCGCTGTCGCAGGTGACGGTCGCCGATCGGCTGCGGATGAGCGAGCGGTGGTACCGCGACCTGGAGCGCACCGGCACGGCGGCACGGCTCGATCCGCAGGTGCTCGCGCTGCTGGCCGAGACGCTGCTGCTGGACGTGGACGAGCGCGCCACGCTCCAGTTGCACGCGCTCGGCGGGGTCCGGTACGCCGGGTCGGTCCAGCGGGTGTACGACCAGCAGGCGAGCTACCGGGAGCAGGACGACACCGCCGGGCTGGCCGCACTCCGGGAGCTGATCGACCGCCAGCTGCCGCGGCCGGCCTTCCTCACCGACTGCTGCTGGGAGCTGCTCGGGCACAACCGGGCGATGGCCGAGTGGTTCCCGTGGGTGTCCGAACCGGGCGCGAACCTGGCGCGGTGGCTGCTGACCGACCCGGCGGCCCGGGTGCGGCTGGACGACTGGAGCCGGCACGCGCGGGCGCAGCTCGGCCTGATCCGCTTCGCGCTGGCCCAGCGCCCGCAGGGCCCCCGGCTGCGCGCGCTGCTCGCGGAGGTGCTGCAGGACGAGGACTGCCGGCGGTTCTGGACCCAACGGGCCTGCGTGGTCGCGCACCGGGACGGCGAACGGATCCGGCTACGGCCTGCGGGCACGGATGGCCAGGCGGACGGTGACCCGGCGGACGGTGAGGGGGCGGACGGTGGCTGGGTGGAGGTGACGGCGCAGGTGCTGATCCCGGCCGGGCGGCAGGAACTGCGGGTCGTCGTGCTCGGCTGATTCCGGTTCTCCCCCGAGTACAGCCGAATTCGCCTCGCCCGGCAATGCCCGCCGACCGGCAAATATTTTCCGGTCCGCTCCCGTTGACAGTCACCGCGGCTCCTTGGAACTCTCATGGTGCACCGACAATCATGCGATGAATTCCCAGGGGAAATACGATGGCCAGCTGCGCGAAAACGGCAGAAGCAGCAGAAGCAGCAGAATCAGCGGAAGAAACAGCAGCAGCGCGGGCACCGGAAATCACCGCCGCCGCCGCGCCCGAGCAGTCGATCCGCTTCACCATGGCGACCGCCTGTCTGCTCATCTTCACCGCGCAGCTCGCCACGACCGTCTACCTCCCCTCACTGCTGACCGTCGAGCGCGAGCTGGCGATGACGCGCGGCACCGCCGCGCTCTCGATCTCGCTCTTCGTGATCAGCAGTGCCGCGCCGGTGCTGCTCTGGGGGCGGGCAGCGGACCGCTGGGGCCGGCGCGCCGCGCTGCTCACAGCGCTCGCGCTCTTCATCGGCGCGAGTGCGCTGCTGGCGGTGGTCGACTCGCCGTCCGGCCTGCTCGCGCTGCGTTCGGTGCAGGGCGCCGGGGCCGGTGGTGCGGCGATCGTCTCCCGGATCCTGGTCCGCGACCTCGGCGGCGGCAGCGCGCTCGCGCGGCGGCTGTCGGTGCTGTCGATCGCCTTCGTCACGGCGCTGGGCGGCGGGCAGTTCCTGGGCGGGTTGATCGGCGCGTACGCGTCCTGGCGGATCGGGTTCGCGCTGGTCGCGGTGCTGGGTGCACTGGGTGCACTGCTGACGCTGCGGCTGCCGCTGCCACCGGCCACGGCGCCGGCACCGGGCGCCCGAGCGGGTGCGGCGGGCGGCCCCGCCGGCGGCTATCTGCACATTCTGCGGGTCCGGGAATTCCTGCTCCCGACCATTGCCGGTGGATTCGGTTATGCCACGATCGTCTTGCTCCAGGAGGTCACGCCGTTCGTCCTCCAGCAGCATTTCGGCCTGAGCATCGACGCGTTCGGTGAGATCGGGCTGCTGACCGGTCTCTGCTATTTCGGCGGCGCGATGGCGGTCAACCGGCTGGCGGCCACGCGCGGTCCCGGCCGGCTGATGCGAGGCGGCGCCGGCGTGATGGGCTGCGCCGCGCTCGGTCTCTCGGCGCTCTGGCTGCTGCCCGACGGGGTGCCGATTCCGCTCGGTGGCGTGCTCGCGGTCTTCGTCGGGCTCTACTGCGCGATCACCTTCGGCCAGGCCGCGCTCTTCCCCAGCAGCATGGCGGTCGCGGTGAGCAGTGTGCCGCAGCAGGCGGCGGCCGCGGTCGCGCTCTGCGGGTTCCTGGCGCAGTCGGTGGCGGGCGTGGTGGCGAGCGTCGCGGTGCTGCTGCACCAGAACCTCGCCTGGACGGGGGTCACGCTCGCCCTGACCGGCACGGCCTGGCTGCTGGCCCGGCAGCAGACACGCTAGGCCTTGCCAGGCCTGGCTAGGCCGTGTCTCATAATTCCCGCCGGGCGCGCGACGCCGGGCATCCCTCCCCCAGCCTCCGGCCGGGAGGTGCCCCCACGGACGCACCGGCGAAACGCCCAAGTACGACCCAGTACGAGGACGCTTCGCCGGCACGCCCAGCCGGGCGCCCAACGCCGCGCGCTGATCCGACGCGAATTATGAGACACGGCCTAGCCCCAGATGGTGTCGAACTCCCGGATCCTGCCGACCGTCCGGCCCGGCTCGCCCAGTGGCGCGAGCTCAACCTGGTCCCGCAACCAGGCCGGGTGCCCCTTCGGCGGCCAGAACGGCAGATCGACGTTGACCAGCGAGAGCGCGCTGGTGCCTGCCAGCACCAGCGTCCCCTCGCCCGTCACCGACCTCGCGATGCTGACCGTGAAGTCCACGTACCAGGTGACCTGGAAGGTGTCCTCCAGCACCTCGTCGGCCAGGCTGGTGACGATCTCCAGCGTGCTGAGCGGGGTGCTGCCGGTCTCCTGCATGCTGAAGACGACGCTGCCGAACCGCGGGCTCTCGCCGATGAGTTCGAAGGCGGTCATGCTCATCCGCATGCCGCCGAAGCCCGAGTCGTCGGCCTCCTCGGCCCGGAGCACGACCGCGCCCTTCAGGTCGATCCGCTCGACGCCGACGCCGATCAGCTCCAGCGGAACGGAGAACGCCTGCACGCCGATCGGGAACTCGGCGCCCGTGTCCGGGAAGTCCGCCATCTGCCGCTCCATCTGTGCCCGGGGACCGGGCCGTCCGGCCCTTGGAAAACGAGTCTCCGGCCGACCCGCGAATGCGTCAAACAGCCCACCACAGAGGCGTTCTGAAGCACTACGATGCCCGCCCGGCCGCGCTGTGCCCCACGCCCGCTGTGCCCCACGCCCGCGCGCTCAGTAGCGCCACCGGGTCGCCGCCGCGATCTCGTCCGCGCTCTTGCCCGCGAACAGCTCCACCTCCCCCTCCCGCACCGCCAGCACCGCCTCGTACAGCGGATCACCGAGCGCCTCGCGCAGCACGCCGGAGGTCCGGTAGGCGGCGAGCGCCTCCGGCAGGCTGCCCGGCAGTCGCGGCACCTCGCCCTCGGGCAGCGCGGCCGGATCGCCCGGGACCTCGGCCGGCAGTGCCCGGCGTGCGTCCAGCCCGGCGAGTCCGGCGGCGATCACCGAGCCGACCAGCAGATAGGGATTGGCGGTCGCGTCGAAGCACTTGAGCTCCGCATTGGCCGTGCCCGCGCCCTCGCCGGGCGGGCCGGGGATCAGCCGGAGCGCGGCCTCCCGGTTCTCCAGCCCCCAGCACTGGTACGCGCCGGCCCAGAGCTGCGGCACCAGCCGCAGGTAGCTGGCCGGGCTCGGCGCACCGAGCGCGAGCAGTGCGGGCAGCTCGGCCAGCACACCGGCCAGGAAGGACTCCGCCTCACCCGCCAGCCCGTACGGCCCCGGCCCGCCCTGGGCCAGGTTGCGCCCGCCGCGCCAGAGCGAGAGGTGCAGATGACCGCCGTTGCCCACGCCGCCCGGCTCGACCGCGGGGGCGAAGGAGGCCCGCAGGCCGTGCCGGCCACTGACCGCGCGGATCGTCTGCCGCACCAGCACCGTGCTGTCCGCCGCGCCGATCGGATCCTCGGCGGCGATCGAGACCTCGAACTGGCCGGGCGCGTACTCGGGGTGCAGCTGGAGGACGGTCAGCCCCTGCTCGTCCAGCGCGCGCAGCAGCTCGCGCAGGTAGTCGGAGAGGTCGGTGAGCCGGTGCATCCCGTAGGCGGGGCCGTGCGTCGGGTAGACCGGCGGCTGCTCCGGCGGCCCGGCCAGCGCGACCACCCACTCCACCTCGATGCCGGCCCGCAGACCCAGCCCGCGCGTCTCGGCCGCCTGCACCATCCGCCGGGCGAACCGGCGCTGGCAGCCGGGATGCGGCGTGCCGTCCTGCGCGTACCGGTCGGCCGGGGCCCAGGCCCAGCCGGGCTGCGCGGCCAGCCGGGTCAGCCGGGTGACGTCCGGGATCAGCCGCAGGTCACCGGCCGGGCCGCCGATGTGCCGGCTGGTGGTGATCGAGTCGTCGACCAGGAAGACGTCGAAGCAGGGGGCCGCGCCGACCCCCCAGGCCGCCGCGTGCTCCAGCTGCCGCACCGGCACGCTCTTCACCCGCGCCAGCCCGGCGTTGTCCACCCAGCCGATCACGACGCCGTCCACGCCCTCGGCGGCCAGCCGGGCGGCCGCCACCCGGGCCCGCGCGGCCCGCTCGCCACGGGCCTCGTCGGCGGTCGGGGCGCCCGGCTGCGGCGAGGCCTCAGCGGTCTGTTCAGCCACGGTGGTACTCATACGACCCATGCTCCCGCTCCCGCCCCAGCGACGGAATTACCCGCACGAGTGGTGCCACCAGCGCGAAGTTGACGATGCGCCCGCCGGCTGCGACCGACTGCGACCGACCCCTTCCCTACCTGGCGGTAACTTCGCTACAGTGACCGGCACGCACCACCGCCGGGCTTCGGGAGCCGCACCGGCGCAGGCGCCGCACGTCACACGTGCGGCCGGGTGCCGCTTCCCGGTCCGGGGCCGTCGTGCCCCCAGGGCCGCTTCACTCTCTTTTGCACAGGGCTGCGCCCTGACCCATGCGCAGGGCGCTGCCCTGACTCTTGCGCAGGGCAGCGCCCTGATGTGTGCGGAGCAACGTCGCGTACGGCCGGAGCGGACCGGCCGCGCGGCGGTCCGCGCCACCGTCATCCCTCCCGCCCGCGGTCGCGCCGATCCCCTTCTTGGGATCGGCCCACACGCACACCCGGACTGCGCCCGAAAGGGCACCCGGAGCGTCCGCGGGGACCCGTGACAGGAGTTCAGGATCATGGAGCGTCCCTTCCCCACCGTCGCCGTGGTCGGCCTCGGCACCATGGGTGCCGGCATCGCCGTCGCCGTCGCCCGCAGTGGCCGCCGGGTGATCGGCATCGAGGCCGACGAGGCCGCCGCCGCACGGGCGCTGGCCCGGATCGAGGAGGCCACCGCGCATGCCGTGGCCCGTGAGCGGCTGACCGCCGAGGAGCGCACCGCGCTGCTCGCGCTGATCACCGTCGGCGACCGGCTGGAGGCCGCCGCGGCGGCCGAGCTGGTGATCGAGGAGATCCCCGAGCAGCTGGAGCTGAAGCGCGAGATCTTCGCCGAGCTGGACCGGATCTGCCCGCCGGAGACCGTGCTGGCCACCGGCACCACCTCGCTCTCGGTGACCCGGATCGCGGCCGCCACCGCCCGCCCGGACCGGGTGCTCGGCATGCACTTCTTCAACCCGGTGCACGCCATGAAGCTCGTCGAGGTGGTGCGCACCGTCCTGACCAACCCCCAGGTCGCCGACCAGGCCGCCGACTTCGCCCGCGACCTGGGCAAGGAGCCGGTGGCCGCCGGTGACCGGGCCGGCTTCGTGGTGAACGGGCTGCTCTTCGCCTACCTGAACCAGGCGGCGGCCATGTACGAGTCGCGCTACGCCACCCGGGAGGACATCGACGCCGCGATGCGGCTCGGCTGCGGCCTGCCGATGGGCCCGCTCGCCCTGCTCGACCTGATCGGCGTGGACACCGCGCGCACCGTCCTGGAGGCGATGTACGAGCAGTCCCGGGACCGGCTGCACGCGCCCGCCCCGATCCTGGGCCAGCTGGTCTCGGCCGGGCTGCTGGGCCGCAAGACCGGGCGCGGCTTCTACACCTACGAGGCGCCGGGCTCGTCCAAGCCGGTCGCCGAGGCCGGCGCCGCGGCGCCGGCCCGGGTGGCCGGGCGCAACGTCGGCTCGGTCGGCGTCTGCGGCTCCGGCACGATGGCGGTCGGCATCGCCGAGGTCTTCGTGAAGGCCGGCTACCCGGTCACGCTGGTCGCCCGCAGCCAGCCGAAGGCCGACCAGGCCAAGACCCAGCTGGCCCGCTCGCTGGACCGCTCGGTGAACAAGGGCCGGCTCAGCGCCGAGCAGCGGGACGCGGCGCTCGCGCTGCTCACCCCGAGCGCCCTGCAGAGCGACCTGGCCGAGGCGGACCTGGTGCTGGAGGCGGTGGCCGAGGACCTCGCGGTCAAGCGCGAGCTGTTCGCCAACCTGGACAAGATCTGCAAGCCGGGCGCGGTGCTCGCCACCACCACCTCCTCGCTGCCGGTGATCAGCTGCGCCTCCGCCACCTCGCGGCCGCAGGACGTGATCGGGATGCACTTCTTCAACCCGGCCCCGGCGATGAAGCTGGTCGAGGTGGTCTCCACCGTGCTCACCGCGCCGGACGTCACCGCGACCGTGCTGGAGCTCTGCGCGGCGGTGAAGAAGCACCCGGTGGAGTGCGGCGACCGGGCCGGCTTCATCGTCAACGCGCTGCTCTTCCCCTACCTGAACGACGCGGTGCGGATGCTGGAGGAGCACTACGCGACGGTGGACGACATCGACACCGCGATGAAGCTCGGCTGCGGCTACCCGATGGGTCCGTTCGAACTGCTGGACGTGGTCGGGCTGGACGTCTCGCTGACCATCGAGCGGGTGCTGCACCAGGAGTTCCGCGAGCCGGGGCTGGCCGCCGCACCGCTGCTGGAGCACCTGGTCGCGGCCGGCTGCCTGGGCCGCAAGACCGGCCGCGGCTTCCGCGACCACGCCCGCCGATGACCGCCGGCGCAGGGCGCGGACCGGCTCCGCAGCAGCCGGAGGGGGGCGACCGCGGCGAGCGGGCGCCCAGGCTGCCGATCGGCCCGCCACGGCCGGTCTGGGGCACCGGGGCGGTCGCGTCCCGGTGGCCCAGACCGGCGGTGGCCGAGCAGCCGGCGGCGGTCCGCCGGGGGATGCCGCGGACGGCACCGGAGCCGGTCGCCCGGCCGTGTAGCGTTCCGGGCATGGATCGGGAACAGTCGTCGGCCGAGCAGGACGTTCGCACGGCCGCAGATCGTGCCGCGGCAGAGCGTTCGGCCGCAGAGCGTGCGGCGGCGGATCGTACGGCGGCAGAGCGTGCGGCAGCGGAACACGGTCCCGGCAGCCGCCGGGCCGCCGCGCAGCGCCTGCAGATGCGCCAGGACCTGGCGACGGCCGCGATGGAGCTGTTCGCCGGGCAGGGGTACGAGGAGACGACGGTCGACCAGATCGCGGCCGCCGCCGGGGTGGCCCGGCGCACGTTCTTCCGGTACTTCCGGTCCAAGGAGGAGGCGATCTTCCCGGACCACGACGACACCCTGGTCCGGGTGGCCGACCTGCTGGCCAGCGCCGACAACGAGGAGCACCCGCTCGACGTGGTCTGCCGGGGCATCAAGGAGGTGCTGCGGATGTACGCCTCCACGCCCGCGGTCTCGGTGGCCCGCTACCAGCTGATCCGCCAGGTCCCGGCGCTGCGCGAGCGGGAGATCGCGGTGGTGGCCCGCTACGAGCGGCTCTTCACCCGCTACCTGCTGGGCCGCTTCGACGCCAGCGAGGCGATCCCGCCGGGCTGGCAGCACGGCGGGGACGACGACTCGATGCTCGCCGAGGTCTCGGCGGCGGCCGTCGTCGCGGCGCACAACCACGTGCTGCGGCGCTGGCTGCGGGCCGGCGGGCACGGGGACGTCGAGGCGCAGCTGGACCACTCCTTCGAGGTCATCAGGGGTACTTTCTGGCCGACCCCGCCGAGCGGCGTGCGGCGCCGTGGCACGAGCGTGGCACCCGGTGCCACCGGGGACGCCGCGGCGTCACTCGGGCTGGCCGCGACCAGCGCACTGAGTGCCACCCCCGGAGGTGAGGTGCTCATCACAGTCGCCCGCACCGACGCTCCGCTGGATCTGGTGCTGGACAGCATCAGGGCCGCGCTTCGCCAGTAAGGCCCAGTAAAACCGCAGGTCAGAAGGCCCGTTCCGGATTCCCGGGACGGGCCTTCCGGCTGTTCACCAAGGCCCCGAAGCGGCCTCGCGGGCCGCTGGAAGCAGGCCGAAAATCGTGGCACGCAGTGTCTTTACGAGTGGCACAGCGTGCCAGTAGCTTGTTACCCACCAGTCGCGGCGCCGCGGCTCCCCACCTCGGCGCGCCGTAGTCCGGCGTCCCCACACCCCGGGGGCGAGCCCGACCCACCCAGCCTTACCCCCATCAGATCCAGCGAACCCGGTGTCCGCTCCCGGTTCCCCCAGACGCCCTGTGCGCCCTCACACAGGTACGCCTTCGGAGGCAGCCATGAAGGAAATCCTCGACGCGATCCTCAGCGCCGACAGCACCCCGGCCGATTTCGCCGCACTGAAGCTGCCGGAGTCCTACCGAGCGGTCACGCTCCACAAGGACGAGGAGCAGATGTTCGCCGGCGTGGACAGCCGTGACAAGGACCCGCGCCGGTCCCTGCACCTCGACGACGTCGCGCTGCCCGAACTCGGCCCGGGCGAGGCCCTGGTGGCCGTCATGGCCAGCGCGGTGAACTACAACACCGTCTGGTCCTCGATCTACGAGCCGGTCTCCACCTTCGGCTTCCTGGAGCGCTACGGGCGCCTGTCGCCGCTGACCAAGCGTCACGACCTGCCCTACCACGTGCTCGGCTCCGACCTGGCGGGCGTGGTGCTGCGCACCGGCGCCGGCGTCAACGCCTGGAAGCCGGGCGACGAGGTCGTCGCGCACTGCCTCTCGGTCGAGCTCGAGTCGAGCGACGGCCACAACGACACGATGATGGACCCGGAGCAGCGGATCTGGGGCTTCGAGACCAACTTCGGCGGCCTGGCCCAGATCGCCCTGGTGAAGACCAACCAGCTGATGCCCAAGCCCGCGCACCTGACCTGGGAGGAGGCCGCCTCCCCCGGCCTGGTCAACTCCACCGCCTACCGCCAGCTCGTCTCGCGCAACGGCGCCGGCATGAAGCAGGGCGACAACGTGCTGATCTGGGGCGCCAGCGGCGGCCTCGGCTCGTACGCGACCCAGTACGCGCTGGCCGGCGGCGCGACCCCGATCTGCGTGGTCTCCAACGACCAGAAGGCCGACATCTGCCGCGCGATGGGCGCCGAGGCGATCATCGACCGCAGCGCCGAGGGCTACAAGTTCTGGAAGGACGAGAACACCCAGGACCCGCGCGAGTGGAAGCGCCTGGGCGGCCGGATCCGCGAGCTGACCGGCGGCGAGGACGTGGACATCGTCTTCGAGCACCCGGGCCGCGAGACCTTCGGCGCGAGCGTCTACGTCACCCGCAAGGGCGGCACGATCGTCACCTGCGCCTCGACCTCCGGCTTCATGCACCAGTACGACAACCGGTACCTGTGGATGTCGCTCAAGAAGATCGTCGGCTCGCACTTCGCCAACTACCGCGAGGCGTGGGAGGCGAACCGCCTGGTCGCCAAGGGCAAGATCCACCCGACCCTCTCCAAGGTCTACTCGCTGGAGGAGACCGGCCAGGCCGCGCTCGACGTGCACCAGAACAAGCACCAGGGCAAGGTCGGCGTGCTCTGCCTGGCCCCGACCGAGGGCCTGGGCGTGCGCGACCAGGAGCTGCGCGAGAAGCACCTGCCGGCGATCAACCGCTTCCGGGACATCTGACATGACCGACCGTCAGAAGCGCGACCGCCCCTGGCTGATGCGCACCTACGCCGGGCACTCGACAGCCGCTGACTCCAACGCGCTGTACCGCAGGAACCTCGCCAAGGGCCAGACCGGCCTCTCGGTCGCGTTCGACCTGCCGACCCAGACCGGCTACGACTCGGACCACGTGCTGGCCCGCGGCGAGGTCGGCCGGGTCGGTGTGCCGGTCGGCCACGTCGGCGACATGCGGGCGCTGTTCGACGGCATCCCGTTGGAGCAGACCAACACCTCGATGACCATCAACGCCACCGCCATGTGGCTGCTGGCGATGTACCAGGTGGTCGCCGAGGAGCAGGGCGCGGACATCGCCAAGCTCACCGGCACCACCCAGAACGACATCATCAAGGAGTACCTGTCGCGCGGGACGCACGTCTTCCCGCCCGGCCCCTCGGTGCGCCTGATCACCGACATGATCGCCTACACGGTCGGGAACATCCCGAAGTGGAACCCGATCAACATCTGCAGCTACCACCTCCAGGAGGCCGGGGCCACCCCGGTCCAGGAGATCGCGTTCGCGATGTGCACCGCGATCACCGTGCTGGACGCCGTGCGCGACTCCGGCCAGGTGCCGGCCGAGCAGATGGGCGAGGTGGTCGGCCGGATCTCCTTCTTCGTGAACGCGGGCGTGCGGTTCGTCGAGGAGATGTGCAAGATGCGCGCCTTCGGCCGGCTCTGGGAGAAGGTCGCCCGGGAGCGCTACGGCATCGAGGACGCCAAGCAGCGCCGGTTCCGCTACGGCGTGCAGGTCAACTCGCTCGGCCTGACCGAGGCGCAGCCGGAGAACAACGTCCAGCGGATCGTGCTGGAGATGCTCGCCGTCACGCTCTCCAAGGACGCCCGCGCCCGCGCCGTCCAGCTGCCCGCCTGGAACGAGGCGCTGGGCCTGCCCCGGCCCTGGGACCAGCAGTGGTCGCTGCGGATCCAGCAGGTGCTGGCGTACGAGTCGGACCTGCTGGAGTACGGCGACATCTTCGACGGCTCCACGGTGATCGAGGCGAAGACCGCCGAACTGCTGGCCGGCGCCGAGGCGGAGATCGCCAAGGTGCTCGGGATGGGCGGGGTCGTCCCGGCCGTCGAGTCCGGCTACCTGAAGTCCGCGCTGGTCGCCTCGCACGCCGAGCGGCGGGCCCGGATCGAGGCCGGCGAGGACAAGATCGTCGGGGTGAACTGCTTCGACACCACCGAGGAGAGCCCGCTCACGGCCGACCTGGACACCGCGATCATGGTGGTCGACCCGGCCTCCGAGCAGGCCGTGCTCGCCCACCTCGCGCAGTGGCGGGCCGACCGGGACGAGGCGGCCGCCAAGCAGGCGCTGGCCGAGCTCAAGGCGGTCGCCGCGACCGAGCGGAACCTGATGGCCGCCACCCTGGCCTGCGTGCGGGCCGGCGTGACCACCGGCGAGTGGGCGTTCGCGCTGCGCGAGGTCTTCGGCGAGTACCGGGCCCCCACCGGGGTCGGCGGCGCGCCGATCGCGGTCGCCGCCGAGCCCGGCGGCGAGCTCGCCGCGGTGCGCGCGGCGGCGGCGGCCACGGCCACCGAGCTGGGCGTGGGCAAGCTGCGCCTGCTGGTCGGCAAGCCGGGCCTGGACGGGCACTCCAACGGCGCCGAGCAGATCGCGGTGCGCGCCCGTGACGCCGGCTTCGAAGTGGTCTACCAGGGCATCCGGCTGACCCCCGAGCAGATCGTCGCGGCGGCGGTCGCCGAGGACGTGCACTGCGTGGGGCTGTCGATCCTCTCCGGCGCGCACCCCGAGCTGGTGCCGGACGTGCTGGCGCGGATGCGGCGGGCGGGGGTGGAGGATGTGCCGGTGATCGTCGGTGGCATCATCCCCGCTGCGGACGCCGAGACCCTGCGGGCCGCCGGTGTCGCCGCGGTCTTCACTCCGAAGGACTTCGGCATCACCACCATCATCGGCCGGATCGTGGACGAGATCCGGTTGGCCAACCACCTCGACCCGATCCTCGACCCGAGCAAGGAAGAGACCCTCGCATCATGACCGTGAACCGTCTGCGCCCCCGCCGCTCCTGCCTCGCCGTTCCCGGCAGCAACCCGCGCTTCCTCGAGAAGGCCCAGGGCCTGCCCGCCGACCAGGTCTTCCTGGACCTGGAGGACGCCTGCGCCCCCCTGGTCAAGGAGAGCGCCCGGCACACCATCGTGGATGCGCTGAACAACGGCGACTGGGGCAAGAAGACCAAGGTCGTCCGGGTCAACGACTGGACCACCCACTGGACCTACCGTGACGTCATCACGGTGGTCGAGGGCGCGGGCCCGAACCTGGACTGCATCATGCTGCCCAAGGTGCAGGACGCCGAGCAGGTCAAGGCGCTGGACCTGCTGATCACCCAGATCGAGAAGACCATGGGCTTCGAGGTCGGCAAGATCGGCATCGAGGCGCAGATCGAGAACGCCAAGGGCCTGATCAACGTCGACGCGATCGCGCAGGCCTCGCCCCGGCTGGAGACCATCATCTTCGGTCCGGCCGACTTCATGGCCTCGATCAACATGAAGTCCCTGGTGGTCGGCGAGCAGCCGCCCGGCTACAACGCCGACGCGTACCACTACATCCTGATGCGCATCCTGATGGCGGCTCGTGCCAACGATCTCCAGGCGATCGACGGCCCCTACCTTCAGATCCGCAACGCGGAGGGCTACCGCGAGGTGGCCGGCCGGGCCGCCGCGCTGGGCTTCGACGGCAAGTGGGTACTGCACCCGGACCAGGTCGGCGCCGCGAACGAGATCTTCTCGCCCTCGCAGGAGGACTACGACCACTCCGAGCTGATCCTCGACGCCTACGACTGGTGCACCTCGGAGGCCGGCGGCTTCAAGGGCTCGGCGATGCTCGGCGACGAGATGATCGACGAGGCCTCGCGCAAGATGGCGCTGGTGATCTCCGGCAAGGGCCGCGCGGCGGGCATGCAGCGCACCAGCAAGTTCGAAGCCCCGGAGGCCTGATCATGCAGTTCGGACGGACCTACGAGGAGTTCGAGGTCGGCGCGGTCTACAAGCACTGGCCCGGCAAGACGGTCACCGAGTACGACGACCACCTCTTCTGCCTGCTGACCATGAACCACCACCCGCTCCACATGGACACCAACTATGCGGAGAAGACGACGGACTTCGGCAAGAACGTCGTCGTCGGCAACTACATCTACTCGCTGCTGCTCGGCATGTCCGTCCCGGACGTCTCCGGCAAGGCGATCGCGAACCTGGAGATCGAGTCGCTGCGGCACATCGCACCGACCTTCCACGGCGACACGA
This sequence comes from Kitasatospora sp. NEAU-69, assembly GCF_057158765.1. NCBI lineage: Bacteria > Bacillati > Actinomycetota > Actinomycetes > Kitasatosporales > Streptomycetaceae > Kitasatospora > Kitasatospora sp. NEAU-69. Next base: position 49,461 of record NZ_JBWXUE010000041.1, on the reverse strand, counting down.
TCTACGGCGAGACCACGGTCCTCGACAAGTGGCCGTCCAAGTCCAAGGACGACCGCGGCATCGTCTACGTCGAGACCAAGGGCTACAAGCAGGACGGCACGGTCGTCTGCATCTTCCGCCGCAAGGTGATGGTGCCGACCGAGACGTACACCAAGGCGCGCGGCGGCGAGCAGCCCGGCCGCCCGGAGCCGCTCGCGTAACAGCGCGCGCTCGCAGACCCCCGGTGCGGGGCCGCCGTCATCGGCCCCGCGCCGGATTCGGGGGCTCCGCGGAAGTCACGCTTCGCGGAGCCCCCGGAACCCCCACCCTCACTTCCCTCAGCAGACATGGAGCCGCACGATGGGACGCCTCGCACAGACCGACGGCCTGACCGAGATCCAGCGGGACATCCTCGCCACCGTGCGGGACTTCGTCGACAAGGAGATCATCCCGGTCGCGACCGAGCTGGAGCACCGGGACGAGTACCCGAGCGCGATCGTCGAGGGGATGAAGCAGCTCGGCCTCTTCGGCCTGACCATCCCCGAGGAGTTCGGCGGCCTCGGCGAGTCGCTGCTCACGTACGCCCTGGTGGTCGAGGAGATCGCCCGCGGCTGGATGTCCGTCTCCGGCATCGTCAACACGCACTTCATCGTCGCGCACATGATCAACGCGCACGGCACCCAGGAGCAGAAGGAGTACTTCCTGCCCCGGATGGCGGCCGGCGAGATCCGCGGCGCCTTCTCGATGTCCGAGCCGGGCCTGGGCTCCGACGTGTCGGCGATCTCCACCAAGGGCGTCAAGGACGGCGAGTTCTACGTCCTGAACGGCCAGAAGATGTGGCTGACCAACGGCGGCACCTCCACGCTGGTCGCGGTGCTCTGCAAGACCGACGAGGGCGGCAGCTCCCCGTACAAGAACATGACCACCTTCCTGATCGAGAAGACGGCCGGCTTCGGCCCGAACGAGACCGTGCCCGGCCTGACCGTGCCCGGCAAGATCGAGAAGATGGGCTACAAGGGCGTCGACACCACCGAGCTGGTGCTGCAGGACGTCCGGATCCCGGCGAACCGGATCCTCGGCGGCGTCCCGGGCAAGGGCTTCTACCAGATGATGGACGGCGTCGAGGTCGGCCGGGTCAACGTGGCCGCGCGCGGCTGCGGCGTCGCCCGCCGCGCGTTCGAGCTGGGCATCTCCTACGCCCAGCAGCGGTCCACCTTCGGCAAGAAGATCGCCGAGCACCAGGCGATCCAGTTCAAGCTGGCCGAGATGGCCACCAAGGTCGAGGCCGCGCACCAGATGATGGTGATGGCCGCCCGCAAGAAGGACAGCGGCGAGCGGAACGACCTGGAGGCCGGCATGGCCAAGTACCTCGCCTCCGAGTACTGCAAGGAGGTCGTCGAGGACTCGTTCCGGATCCACGGCGGCTACGGGTTCTCCAAGGAGTACGAGATCGAGCGGCTGTACCGGGAGGCCCCGATGCTGCTGATCGGCGAGGGCACCGCCGAGATCCAGAAGATGATCGTCGGGCGCCGGCTGCTGGAGGAGTACAAGCTGGCCGAGTAGGGCCGGCCGAGGCCGTGGTGACACCGCAGGGCCCGCGTCGCGAGGCGCGTGCCCTGCGGTGCTTCCGCGTACCCGCACGCCTCACCCGGAGGGCTGAGACAAGACTCACGGATCTTGACCGGACTCTTTGGAACCGGAGAGCGGCCAGCTACGGTCGTATACATAGCGCGTGTGCCACGGTAAGGCGGCGCACAGTTGAACGAGCAGGCGGGTTGCCCACCTACCGCCTGCTCCCGATAGCATCCACCGGGACAGCAGCTGTCCCTTTATCACCCGATCCCCGCGGTGGCCTCCCGAGCAGCGGCCATGATCCCCCGCGACAAAGGTCTTCGATGCCCCTCAGCCCGTCCCCTCACACCTCCGTCACGGACCGCGATGCCCTCGCCGCCGAGACGGCCGGTCGGCGACCGCGCGTGACCATCGCGCGCGGTGCCACCCCCTGGTTCGCCCCGACCCTGGCCACGGCCGCCCTCACCACGGCGCTCACCCGCCGGAGCGGCAAGTGGGCCTACGCGGCCGTCCCCGCCTGCGCGCTCAGCGCCGGCATGCTGTGGTTCTTCCGCGACCCCGAGCGTGAGATCGGCACCGGCAGAGTCATCTCGCCCGCCGACGGAGTGGTACAGAGCATCGACGCCTGGCCGGACGGCCGGACCCGCGTCGCGATCTTCATGAGCCCGCTCAACGTTCACGTCAACCGGGCCCCGATGCTCGGCAGCGTCACCTCCGTCGAGCACATCGCCGGTGGTTTCGTGCCCGCGTTCAACAAGGACAGCGACCGCAACGAGCGGGTCGTCTGGCACTTCGACACCGAGCTCGGCGACATCGAGATGGTGCAGATCGCGGGTGCCGTGGCGCGCCGCATCGTGCCGTACGTGCCGGCCGGTACCAAGGTCGAGCAGGGCGAGCGGATCGGCCTGATCCGCTTCGGCTCCCGCGTCGACACCTACCTGCCGCCCGGCGTCGAGGTCGGCGTCGAGGTCGGCCAGAAGACCACCGCGGGGGTGACACGCCTTGACCGTGACTGATCCCGAAACCCTGGTGGGCCTCGGCGACTCGGAGGAGACCGAGCTGCGCCGGCGCCGCTGGGCGCGCGACCGCGAGCTGCGGGCGCCGCGCTCCCCGCAGGCGCTCTCCACCGCCGACTTCCTGACCCTGGGCAACGCCGTCTGCGGCTTCCTGGCGATCTACTCGATCACCACGAACATGCTCATCCCGCACATCAACGGCACCGGCGACGGCACCGGCGGCATGGTCCGGCACGGTGCCGCGACCGCCGTCACGCTGCTGCTGATCGGCTCGATGTGCGACCTCTTCGACGGCCTGGTGGCGCGCAAGCTGCGCTCCTCGGCGCTCGGCGCGGAGCTCGACAACCTGGCCGACCTGATCAGCTTCGGCATCGCGCCCGCCTACTTCGTCGCCGTCTGGGGCATCGTCGGCGGCCCGGGCAGCAGCCAGGGGCTCTCCGCGTTCATCGCGCTCACCGTGCTGCTCGCGGTGGTGCTGCGGCTCGCCCGGTTCTCGGCCGTGAAGATGCGGCCCGGGGTCTTCCAGGGCATGCCCTGCCCGATGGGCGCGATGACGGTGATCGCGATCGTGCTGCTCGACCCGCCGTTCCTGGCCGGCCTGCTGGCGATCTTCGGCGTGGCGTACCTGATGGTCAGCCAGGTCGAGTACCCCAAGCCGCAGGGCCTGCTGGCCACCGCGACGCTGGGCTGGATCGTCGTCTCGATCGGCTGCCTCGGCGCCTGGGCGGCCGGTCTGCCCGGCGGCGACGTGCTGATGCACGTCGGCGCGATCGCGCAGATCGCGCTCGCCGCGATGGCCCCGCTGCTGGTGATCCGGCGCAAGGTCGGCCAGAAGGTCGGCGACGTCCGGGCCCGCCGCGCGGAGTCGCGCGGCTGCTGAGCGGCTGAGCGGCTGAGCGGCGCACGCTGCTGGACATGACGAAGGCCCCCGCTGGTGCGGGGGCCTTCGTCATGTCGTGACACGCGCGGGCCCTGGGCGGCCCGGCCGGGCACGAGGCCTGGCCGGGGGGCCCGAGGGCCCTTGTGGCCGTGGCAGGGCCCGTGCGGGGCGTGCAGGGCCGCTGTGCGGCTAGGCGCCGCCGCGGTGGACGCTGAAGGCCGAGCGGCGGGCCGCGCGGGCGACGGCGGGGTCGGGGTGCACCGAGGCGACGGCCGTGAGGACCGAGGCGGACCGGGCGTGGCCGGACTGGCGGGCCCGGGCGAAGAGGCGGACCGGGTCGCCGGCGCTGGCGCCCTCGACGTGGCCGACCAGCAGCTCGGTCTCCCCGTGGTCGAGCACCGCGGCGGCGGTGTCCACCCAGAGCCAGGCGGCGTCCTGCGCGCTCAGCACGTCGGACGGCACCACGCCGCCCTCCTCGGACTGCTCGGCGAGCCAGAGCAGCGCGTAGGGGCGCAGCACGGGCTCGTCCACCGCGGCGCGGACCGCCTGCTCGGCGGTGCCGCCGGCGACCCGCAGCGCCTCGAAGGCGAGCCCGCGCAGCAGCGCGTCCTCACCGCGGGCCGCCTCCAGCAGCTCGGCCACCGCGCGGTCCACCGGGCGGGCGGCGACCCAGGCGCGGTACTCGGCGCGGGCCGGGCCCGGCGAGTAGTTCGCGCACGCGTCCAGCAGCTCCAGCGCGCTCTGCTCGATGTGACCCGCGGCGGTCTGGGCGACCGTGCAGATCTCCTCCAGCTTGGCCCGCACGGCCCAGTGCCCGAGCGGCGAGAGCTCGGCGGCGGCGTCCTGGCGGACCACCGCGCCGACGGCCGCCAGGCCGTCCAGCATCCAGTCCAGGACGGCGGCCATGTCGGCCGGCGCGGGCGGGGTGTCGATCTGCGGCTCGCGGCAGGTGCCGCGCACGGCCGAGACGGCGGAGGCCGCGTGCGGCACCGGCGACAGCGTCGCGAAGCCCGTACCGGCGCCGTGGCGGCGCTCGTCCAGGCCGCGCCGGAGCAGCTCCATCAGCTCGCTCTCGGCGACCGGACCGTCCACCAGGTGCAGGAACGAGAGCAGCTGCGGCGCCTGGTCGACGGCCTGGCCGGCCAGCACCGCGAAGACGCCGCGCAGCGCGGCGGGCGGCACCGGGGCGAGCAGCGTCCAGGCGTCGAAGAGTGCGGACCAGCCGCGCAGCACGGCCTCGTCGTCGTGCTCCCAGGCGTGCAGCCGCCAGCCGGGGCCGGCACCGCCGTCCCGCGGCTCGACGAGGCCGACCAGCAGGGCCTGGCCCCAGGCCTTGGCGGCGGCGCCCACCGTGACGGCCAGCGCGCGGCCGGCCGCGCGGGCGTCGTCGGGGAGCAGTTCGCCGCGCTTGTCCACCGCCGAGAGTTCGCCGGCCCAGCGGGCGATCCGCACGGCGTCGGCGAGCATCCGGCGGGCCAGCGGGGCCAGCTCGGCCGGTGCCGGCTGCCCCTCGGGCACCGGGACGCGGCCGCGGCCGGGGGCCGGCTTCGGGGTACGCCGCCGGGGTACGGCGGGACGGCCCGGCTGCGCGCTGTCGGCGCGGCGGGCCGTTCCGGGTAGACGGGTCACCGTCGCGCCGGTACCCATGGTCGGCGGGAGCGGGGCATCACGGTCGCGCGGGTTCCGAGACGTCACGCCGTGCAGTCTTCCCCGTCTGCGGGGCTTCTGTCACATCGAGTTCGGCGCGTCTTCTACAGCGTTGGGTGGACGGGCGGGCGGAGTTGGGGCAAGAGAGCCCAAACCGGGCCGTTGATCGACTGGTGACCTGTGCACGACAGTAGTGGGGGGCACGGTGCGTGGTCAAGGAGTGACCGAACGGGGTGACCGCCGGGTGGTGCCGGATCGGCCCGGAGGTACTGCGTTAAGTCGTGTTCGACTGCGGACGACCGCGAGCGGCGGCGGGCGGCGGCCGCCCGGTGGTCGGTCAGAGCAGCGGGGTTCAGAGCAGCAGGGTTCAGAGCAGCAGGGCTCAGAGCAGCGGGGTCAGGAAGCGCCGCAGCGTCTCCTCGTAGCCGTGCGGGTCGGCGTTCCAGAGCGCGGCGTGCCCGGCCCCGGGGACCGGGTGCAGGCTCACCAGGTCGCTGCGGCGCTCGGCCAGCCTGCTCGCCGCCTCGTACGGCGCGACGCCGTCCTGCGGGCTGTGCAGCAGCAGCACGGGGGCGGCCAGGTCGGTGCCGTCGGCGAGCCGCGCGAAGCCGGCCACGTCCACGCCGGTGCGGCCCTCGGCCGCCAGCGCGCCGAGCCCGGTCAGCGCGGTCGGCACGCCGGCCCGGGCGGCCAGCCCGCGCACCGAGGCGTCCCAGTCCAGCACCGGCGAATCGAGGATCAGCCCGGCGATCGAGTCGCGGTAGTCCGAGCGGGCCGCGGTCTGCAGCACCGTCGCGGCGCCGACCGACCAGCCGTACAGCACGATCCGGCCGGCGCCGGCGTGCTTGGCGAACCGGATCGCCGCCTCGACGTCGTTCCACTCGGTCTCGCCGAAGTGGCCGAGCCCGTCGGGGGCCGGCGGCGCGCCCTGGTCGCCGCGGCAGCTGATCACCAGCGCGGGCAGCTGGAGCCGCTTGAGCAGCGGCAGCGCCGGGAGCGCCTGCTGGCGGTCGGCGAACCGGCCGTGCACCGCGATCACCCAGGTGCCGCGGATCGCCGGCACGTACCAGGCGGGCAGCGTGCCGAGCTCGCCGTCCACGAGCACGTCGAGGTAGTCCAGCCCGCAGGCCGAGCCGGGGTCGCCGCGCAGCACCCGCGGGCTCAGCTCGACCTCGGTGCCCGTGCTCGGCGCGGTGCCGGCGATCTGCTCCAGGCGCCGGGTGACGGTCTGCGGGGCGGTGCGCAGCACCTCGCCGACCACGGCGTGGCCGCCGGGCCAGTCCAGCGCGTAACGGCCGCGCCGGCCGCTGGCCGGGGTGCGGGTCAGCGTCACCTCCCGGGCGGCGATCTCGTGCACCCGCAGCGGCGGCTCGTCCTGGCCGGGCTCGGTGCCCTCGGCCCCGGTCCGCAGGGCGAGGTCGGACACCCGGCGGCCGACGATCACGACGACGGCGCCCGCTGCGACGGCGACCGCGGTGGCCGCGACGGCGGCGGTTCCCCAACGCATGGCTCTCCCCTGGGTTGTGGCGGCGCCCCACGCCGGGACGGCACGGAACGACCCCAGTTCACCCCGGGACGCCGCGCCGGGCCACCGGAAGGCAGCCGTCCGGGGCGGGTGGGCTGGTCCGGGACCACGGAACGTCAAGTCCACCGCCCCGGGCCCGGCACGCCCCGAATCCGGCACGCCCCAATCCCGGCACGACCCGGCCCCGGCACGACCCGGCCCCGGCGCGGTCAGACCGGCAGGCCGCCGGTGTCCGCGTTCGCCAGCAGCGCCCAGAACCGCTCCACCGGCGCCCCGGTGCTCACCGCCGCCTCCACGGTCGCCGGGCCGGCCGCTCCCGCCGCTCCCGTCCCGCCCCAGGTCGAGGCGCCCCAGTGCGAGGAGCCCGCCTGGGACTCGCCGTGCAGCGCCGCCAGCACCTGGGAGAGCACCGGCTTCGCCACCGGCACCAGCCGGCCGACCGCCTTCAGCTGCGCCTGCCAGCGCCCGTCCACCGCCTGACGCAGCCGCAGCTCCAGCTCGGCGGCCCGGTCGGTCACCCGCACCAGGTCGCGCAGCGTCAGGCCGAGCTCCTCGATCAGCGCGGCGGTCTCGGTCTCGTCCCCGGTCCAACGGCCGGTCAGCTCGGCGGTGACGTACGTGCGCACGCCGATCCCGATCCGCGCTGCCGCCTGCTCCTGGCTCAGCTCGCGGGCCACCCGGAAGTCGCGCAGGCTCGCCGGGGCGGCGCCCATCAGCTGCGCCACCGGGCACCACAGCGCGCGGGCCAGCGCGATCAGCTCCACCTCGTCGGGGCGCAGCTCGCCCGCCTCCCAGCTGAGCAGATGGCCCGCCAGCAGCCGGACGCCGTTCGCCGCCATCCCCGCCACCACCTGGTCCGGGGTGAGCCCGAGGGCGGCCCGGTGCGTCCGGGCGGCCTGCGGGGAGAACGGGACCGGGGCGGGGACCGGCAGCCTGGTTCTTCGCATGCCCCGACGCTAGGCGCCCGGGCATGGCCCGCCCCACCCGCCGAATGCACGAAGCCGGAGCACCGGCCCCGCAAGGGTGTTGGACGATTCGCTGAGGCCACCCCGCCGAGCAGCGCGGTTACTCGGAGGTAGTGACGGTTTCGCCGGCCCGCCCCCGGTGTGATCCACCAGGCCGGGGTCCGGTTGACGCCCGGTTCCGGCACGTGGTGGGATCCTTGGGCCATACGGAGGCAAGGAGAGGAAGCCGGTGCGAATCCGGCGCGGTCCCGCCACTGTCACCGGGGAGCACGCTCGAAACCATGGTCACGGCCCGCTGCTGACGGCGAGACCGGCCGGCCCCGCCGGCGGGGCCCGAGGGTGTGTCGGCCCCGGGAGCCAGGAGACTCTCGCCCCCGGTTCGTCGATCCAGGGCGCGGACCCTGAGTGAGGACACAGCCAGTCATGCAGCCTGCCCCGACACCTCTGCGCGATGCGCACCCCTGCTCGGCGCATCCTTGCCCAGCGCTCCCCTGCTCTGCGCCCCCTTGCCCAGTGCTCCCCTGCTCCGCGCACCCCTGCGCTGCCCGGTGAGCCGCACCGACCTGACGGCACTCGACTACGCGGCGGGCATGGTGGCCGGCTACGCCGCCGATGCGCGCTTCGGCGACCCGCGCCGCGGCCACCCGGTGGCCGGCTTCGGCACCGCCGCCGCCCGGCTGGAGCGGGTGCTGTGGCGCGACCACCGCGGCGCCGGCGCGCTGCACACCGCGCTCTGCGTGGGCGCGGTGGCGGCCGGCGCAGCCGGACTGGAGTTTGGACTGGAACGGCTGCTGCCGGGCCGGACCGCCCGCTCCGCCCGCTCCGTCGGCGCCGCACTCGCCGGCTGGACCGTGCTCGGCGGCAGCTCGCTCACCCGCGAGGCCCGGACCATCGGCGCCTCGCTCGCGGCCGGCGACCTCGAAGCGGCCCGGCAGCGGCTGCCGCACCTGTGCGGGCGCGACCCGAGCGCGCTCGACGAGCCGCAGATCGCCCGGGCGGTGGTCGAGTCGGTGGCCGAGAACACCGCCGACGCCGTGGTCAACGCGCTGGTCTGGGGTGCGCTCGCGGGCGCCCCTGGGCTGCTCGCGTTCCGCGCCGTCAACACGCTGGACGCGATGGTGGGGCACAAGTCGGTGAAGTACCAGCGGTTCGGCTGGGCCGCCGCCCGGCTGGACGACGTGGCCGGCTGGCCCGGCGCCCGGCTGACCGCGCTGCTCACGGTCGCGGCGGCGGACTCCGCCGCCGCCCGCCGCACCGCGCTGCGGGTCTGGCGGCGGGACGGCTCCGCGCACCCGAGCCCGAACGCCGGCCAGGCCGAGTCGGCCTTCGCCGGCGCGCTCGGCGTGCGCCTCGGCGGTCCGCTGCGCTACGGCGAGAGGGTCGAGCAGCGGCCGGTGCTGGGCGCCGAGCTGCGCCCGGTCGCCGTCTCGGACATCGAACGGGCCTGCCGGCTCTCCCGGCGGGTCGGGCTGCTGGCGCTGGGCACGACGGTCGCGGCGCGCGTCCTGATGCTCCGTCGCCGTGCTGTGAGGGGGAGGAAGATATGAGCAACGCACTGCTGGTCGCCGGCACCACGTCGGACGCCGGCAAGAGCGTGGTGACGGCCGGCATCTGCCGCTGGCTGGTCCGCCAGGGCGTCAGCGTCGCGCCGTTCAAGGCGCAGAACATGTCGCTCAACTCGATGGTCACCATGGACGGCGCGGAGATCGGCCGGGCCCAGGTGATGCAGGCCCAGGCCGCCCGGGTGGAGCCCGAGGCCGCGATGAACCCGGTGCTGCTCAAGCCCGGCGCGGACGGGCGCAGCCAGGTGGTGCTGCTCGGCCGGCCGATCGCCGAGGTCGGCGCGCTGGACTACCGCGAGCGCAAGCCGTACCTGCTGGAGCGCTCGCTGGAGTGCCTGGCCGACCTGCGCCGCCGGTTCGACGTGGTGGTCTGCGAGGGCGCCGGCTCGCCCGCCGAGATCAACCTGCGCGACCGCGACATCGCGAACATGGGCCTGGCCCGGGCCGCCGAGCTGCCGGTCGTGGTGGTCGGCGACATCGACCGCGGCGGCGTCTTCGCCGCGATGTACGGCACGCTCGCGCTGCTCGACGCCGAGGACCAGCGGCTGGTCGCCGGCTGGCTGGTGAACAAGTTCCGCGGCGACGTGCGGCTGCTCAAGCCCGGCCTGGACATGCTGCACGAGCTGACCGGCCGTCCGGTGCTCGGCACGCTGCCGATGCTGCCGGGCCTGTGGCTGGACGCCGAGGACTCGCTCGACCTGTCCGCCGTGGTCGACCGCAGCTCGGCCGGGCCGGTCGGCGCCGACGTGCTGCGGGTGGCCGTGCTGCGGTTCCCGCGGCTGTCCAACTTCACCGACCTGGACGCGCTGGCCCAGGAGCCCGGGGTGCTGGTCCGCTGGGCCACCCGCCCCGAGGAACTGGCCGACGCCGACCTGGTGGTGCTGCCCGGCACCCGGGCGACCGTCGCCGACCTGGCCTGGCTGCGCGAGCGCGGCCTGGAGCAGCCGCTGCGCCGGCGGGCCGCCGCCGGTCAGCCGGTGCTCGGGGTCTGCGGCGGCTACCAGATGCTGGGCGGGCGGATCACCGACCTGGTCGAATCCGGCGCGGGCATGGTGGACGGGCTCGGGCTGCTGCCGACCACCGTCGAGTTCGGGGTCGAGAAGGTGCTGGCCCGGCCGGTCGGCTACGCGCTCGGCGAGCAGGTGGCGGGTTACGAGATCCACCACGGCGTGGTCGCGGTCGAGGGCGGCGAGCCGTTCATGTCCGACGCCGACGGACACGGCCTGGAGGGCTGCCGGACCGGCTCGGTCTGGGGCACCACCTGGCACGGCGCGCTGGAGAACGACGGCTTCCGCCGGGCGTTCCTGCGCGAGGTCGCGGCGATGGCGGGGCGGGCCTTCGTGCCCGCGCCGGACACCTCGTTCGCGGCGGCCCGGGAGGAGCGGCTGGACCGGCTCGGGGACCTGATCGAGGAGCATGCCGACACCGCCGCGCTGTGGCGGCTGATCGAGGGCGGTCCGGGCGGCGGCCTGCCGTTCGTCCCGCCGGGGGCTCCGGCCACACGCGCAATGGAAGGTGAGCTGCTTTGAGTGACGTTCGATACCCGTTCACGGCGATCGTCGGGATGGCCGACCTGCGGCTCGGGCTGCTGCTCAACGCGGTCTCGCCGGCTGTCGGCGGGGTGCTGGTGCGCGGCGAGAAGGGGACCGCGAAGTCGACCATGGTGCGCGCGCTGGCGGGGCTGCTGCCCTCGCTCGCGGTGGTGGACGGCTGCCGGTTCGCCTGTGACCCCGCGGCGCCCGATCCGCAGTGCCCGGACGGTCCGCACAGCGCCGCCGGGCCGGTCGCGGAGCGGCCCGCCCGGCTTGTCGAGCTGCCGGTCGGCGTCACCGAGGACCGGATCGTCGGCTCGCTCGACCTGGAGCGGGCGCTCGCCGAGGGCGTCAAGGCGTACGAGCCCGGGCTGCTCGCCCAGGCGCACCGCGGCGTGCTCTACATCGACGAGGTCAACCTGCTGCAGGACCACGTGGTGGACCTGCTGCTGGACGCCGCCGCGATGGGGCGCTCGTACGTGGAGCGCGAGGGCGTCTCGGTGCGGCACGCGGCGCGGTTCCTGCTGGTCGGCACGATGAACCCGGAGGAGGGCGAGCTGCGGCCGCAGCTGCTCGACCGGTTCGGCCTCACGGTGGAGATCGCGGCCACCCGGGACCCGGCCGAGCGGGCCGAGGTGGTGCGCCGGCGGCTCGCGTACGACGCGGATCCGTCAGGCTTCGCCGCCCGGTACGAGGCGGAGGAGCGGGAGCTGGCCGGGCGGATCACCGCGGCGCGCTCGCTGCTGCCGTCGGTGCGTCTCGGCGACGGCGCGCTGAGGCAGATCACCGCGGTCTGCGCCGCGTTCGAGGTGGACGGGCTGCGCGCGGACATCGTGATGGCGCGCACCGCGGTCGCGCTGGCCGCCTGGGCCGGGCGGACGGCGGTGACCGAGGAGGACGTGCGCAAGGCCGCGCAGCTCGCCCTGCCGCACCGGCGCCGACGCAACCCGTTCGACGCGCCCGGACTGGACGAGGAGCAGCTGGACCGGACGCTGGCGGAGCACAGCGCGCCGGACGAGCCCGACGCCGACCCCGAGGCCGACACCGACCCGACCGATTCGCCCGACTCGCCGGAAGGCGACGGACCGGACGGCGGGCCCGAGGGTGGCCCCGACGACGGACCTGATGGTGGTCCGGACGGTGGCGGCGGGGGTGCGCCGGAGCCTTCGTCGGAGGCCGCGGGCCCTGCGGCGCCGACCGCGCCGTCCCCGGCGGCCGAGGACGAGAGCGCCGAGCAGCCCCTCGCGCCGCAGCTGCCCCGCCCGGCCGGGCCGTCCCGCGAGCACGCCCCGGTCGCGGCCGGGGAGCCGTACCGGACCAGGCTGTTCAAGGTCCCCGGCACCGGTCGCGGCGCCCAGGGCCGCCGCTCCCCCGCCGAGACCGACGGCGGGCACACGATCCGGGCCCGCCGCCCGGCCGGCCAGCTGACCCGGCTGCACCTGTCGGCCACGCTCCAGGCCGCCGCCCCACACCAGGCGGCCCGCGGCCGCTCCTCGCGCGCGCTGGTGCTGCGGCACGACGACTTCCGCGAGCAGGTGCGCCAGGGCCGCGAGTCCAACCTGGTGCTCTTCGTGGTGGACGCCTCCGGCTCGATGGCGGCCCGGCAGCGGATGACCGCCGTCAAGGGCGCGGTGCTCTCGCTGCTGATGGACGCCTACCAGCGCCGGGACAAGATCGGCATGGTCACCTTCCGCGGCACCGGCGCCGAGCTGGCGCTGCCGCCGACCTCCTCGGTCGAGGTCGGCGCGGCCCGGCTGGAGCAGCTGCCGACCGGCGGCCGCACCCCGCTGGCCGCCGGCCTGCTGCGGGCGCACGAGGTGCTGCGGCTGGAGCGGCTGCGCGACCCGCTGCGCCGTCCGCTGCTGGTGCTGGTGACCGACGGCCGGGCCACCGGCGGGCGGGCCGCGCTCGCCGACGCGGGCCGGGCCGCCGGCCTGCTCGCCGCGCAGGGCACCGCGGCCGTCGTGCTGGACTGCGAGTCTGGCCCGGTCCGGCTCGGTCTGGCCCGCACCCTGGCCGGACAGCTGAACGCCACCGCCGTCACCCTGGACGAGCTGCGCGCCGAGGGCGTCGCCGCCCTGGTGCACGCGCACCGTCCCTCCCCCTCTTCGCGAAAGGCAGCGTGACCCGATGCCGCAGGGCAAGCCCGAGGTCGTCCCGAACGACGGCCTGACCACCCGTCAGCGCCGCACCCAGCCGATCACCGCCGTGCACACCGGCCCCGGCAAGGGCAAGTCCACCGCCGCCTTCGGCCTCGCGCTGCGGGCCTGGAACCAGGGCTGGCCGATCGGGGTGTTCCAGTTCGTCAAGTCCGCCAAGTGGAAGGTGGGCGAGGAGAACGCGCTGAAGGTGCTCGGCGCCTCCGGCGAGGGTGGCAGCGTCGCCTGGCACAAGATGGGCGAGGGCTGGTCCTGGATCCAGCGCTCGGCCGAGGCCGAGGTGAGCAGCGAGGAGGCCGCCAAGGAGGGCTGGGAGCAGGTCAAGCGCGACCTGGCCGCCGAGACCTACCGGCTGTACGTGCTGGACGAGTTCACCTACCCCATGCACTGGGGCTGGGTGGACGTCGAGGAGGTGGTGGCGGTGCTGCGGGAGCGGCCCGGCTCGCAGCACGTGGTGATCACCGGCCGGTACGCGCCCGAGGCGCTGCTCGAAGTCGCCGACCTGGTCACCGAGATGACCAAGGTCAAACACCCGATGGACACCGGCCGCAAGGGCCAGCGCGGGATCGAGTGGTAGGCGACCTCTGATGCACATCCCCCGCCTGGTCATCGCCGCGCCCTCCTCGGGCGCCGGCAAGACGACCGTCGCCACCGGCCTGATGGCCGCGCTGACCGCGCGCGGTCTGACCGTCTCCCCGCACAAGGTCGGCCCGGACTACATCGATCCGGGCTACCACGGCCTGGCCACCGGCCGTCCAGGCCGCAACCTGGACGCCTTCATGTGCGGCCCCGAGCGGATCGGCCCGCTGCTCGCGCACGGCGCCGCCGGCGCGGACGTGGCGGTGATCGAAGGCGTGATGGGGATGTTCGACGGCGCCTCCGGGCGCGGCGAGCTGGCCTCCACCGCGCACGTCGCCAAGCTGCTGCGGGCACCGGTGGTGCTGGTGGTGGACGGCTCCTCGCAGTCCCGCTCGGTCGCGGCGCTGGTGCACGGCTTCGCGTCCTGGGACCCGCAGGTGCGGCTCGCCGGCGTGATCCTGAACCGGGTCGCCTCCGACCGGCACGAGCAGCTGCTGCGCGAGGCGCTGGAGGAGGGCGCGGGCGTGCCGGTGCTGGGCGCGGTGCGGCGGACGGCTTCGGTGGCGACCCCGTCCCGGCACCTCGGCCTGGTGCCGGTGGTGGAGCGCTCCGCGCAGGCCGTCCAGGCGGTCCGTGACATGGGCGAACTCATCGCCGCCTCGGTCGATCTGGACGCCGTGCTGGCGCTGGCCCGGTCGGCGCCGCCGCTCGACGCCGAGCCCTGGGACCCGGCCGCCGAGGTCACCACGGTCGCCGGACCGGCGCCCCGGATCGCGCTCGCCGCCGGGCCGGCGTTCTCCTTCTCGTACGCCGAGAACGCCGAACTCCTCACCGCGGCGGGGGCGCAGGTCGTCCCGTTCGATCCGCTGCACGACCGCGCGCTGCCTGACGGCACGTCAGGTCTGGTCGTCGGCGGCGGCTTTCCGGAGGTCTACGCCGCCGAGCTGAGCTCCAACGCCGAGTTGCGCGCGGCGATCACCGCGCTGGCCGCCGCCGGTGCGCCGATCGCCGCCGAGTGCGCCGGACTCCTGTACCTGGGGCGCGAGTTGGACGGGCGCCCGATGTGCGGGGTGCTCGACTCGACCGCGCGGATGACCGAACGCCTGACGCTCGGCTACCGCGAGGCCGTCGCGCTGCACGACAGCCCGCTCGCCGCCACCGGCACCCGGGTACGCGGCCACGAGTTCCACCGCACCACCTGCACCCCGGGCGCCGGACCCACCCCCGCCTGGGGCTGGCGCACCCCGGCCGGCGCCCCGCACACCGAGGGCTTCGCGGCGGCCAACGTGCACGCGAGCTACCTGCACCTGCACTGGGCGGGGGCGCCGGGGCTGGCCGAGCGGTTCGTCCGGGCAGCGGCGGAGCAGGCGGGGAGCGTATCCTGACGATGCGTCAGCGACCGCCGTACGTGCCGCCGTTCACGTGGATGATCTGGCCGGTGACGTGCGAGGCGAGCGGCGAGGCGAGGTAGAGCGCCGTGCCGGCGATGTCGATCGGGGTGCCGGCGCGCTTGTTCGCCGCCTGCTCGATGTTCCAGGCGCGGCGCTCCGGCGAGATGCCGGCACCGAAGAACTCGGTGTCCTCGATGTAGCCGGGGGCGATCACGTTGGCGGTGCTGCCGTCCGCGCCGAGCTGCTGGGCGAGGGTGAGGGTCCAGGCCTCGACGGCGGCCTTGGCCGAGCCGTAGGAGCCGGAGCCGCCGCGGTGGGCGGCGATGGAGCTGATGTTGATCACCGCGCTGCCCGGGTTGAGCCGCTCGCGCAGCGCGGTGGTGACCAGCACGGCGGAGAGCAGGTTCGCCTGCCAGTTGGCCAACCAGCCGGCGGCCAGGCCGGCCAGACCCTCGGCCGGCTCGGCGCCGATGTCGGTGTTGCCGCCCGCGTTGTTGACCAGGACGTCCACCCGCTCCGGGAGTTCGGCCAGCGCGGCCTCGACCTGGGCCGGGTCGGCGGCGTCGAACGCGACGGCGCGCACCGACGGGCCGAGCGCGGCGGCGGTGTCGGCGAGCACGTCCTTGCGGCGGCCGGTGATGACCACCTGGTCGCCCTGCTCGGCGAAGGCCGCCGCGACCGCCCGGCCGATGCCGGTGCCGCCGCCGGTGACGATGATCTGGCGCATGAGCGCGCTCCCCTCGTTTAGACCTAAACGTCCATGCCACACTAGCACCATGGATTCCGCTTACGAGAGTGCCGATCAGCCCGGGCAGCACGAGCAGTCCGAGCGGCCCGGGCAGCCCGAGCGGCCTCAGCGGCCCGACCTGGCCGCCGAGATCGCCGCCGCCTGGCAGCGCGAGCGGCCACGGCTGCCGGTCGGCTCGATCGGCATCCTGACCCGGATCCGGCAGGCCGCGAAGCTGCTCACCGACGACCGGCGGCGCACGCTCAACCGGGTCGGGATGGACGCCGCGACGCTCGACCTGCTCAGCACGCTGCGCCGGTCCGGCCGGCCGTACCGCCTCTCGACCCGCGAGCTGGCCGCCCGCTCGCTGATCACCGCCGGCGCCGTCACGCAGCGGGTGGACCGGGCGCAGGCGGACGGCCTGGTGCGGCGACTGCCTGCGGAGCCGGGCAGCCGGGCCGTCCCGGTCGAGCTCACCGCGACCGGGCACGCTGCGGTGGAGGCGGCGGTCGAAGAGCTGCTGGAGTACGAGCAGGGCCTGGTGGACGGCGTGCTGACCGGCGGCGAACAGGAGCAACTCGCCCTGCTGCTCGCCAAGTTGCTGGCCGGACTGCCGGGGCCGACGGGGTCTGGAGAGCAGCCGGCGAGCGGGTCCTGATCCAAGCGACCGGCAGCGTCGGCCCTTCAGCCGGCCGGCGGGGCGGCCAGCCGGAACGCCTCCAGCTCCACGCCGTACCACCGGTCCGTACGGCCCAGCGGCTCCATGCCGAGGCGGCGGCAGAGCGCCTGCGAGGGCTCGTTGTCCGGCCGCACCACGGCGTGGATCTCCGGCAGGCCGTCCGCGAACCCCTTCGCCAGTACGGCCCGGGCCGCCTCGGTCGCGAACCCCTGCCCCCAGCTGTCCGGATGGAAGTGCCAGCCGATCTCGATCGCGCCATCTCCGCTGTCCCCCGGGAGTGGGGCCAGCAGCACGGTGCCGATCACCAGTCCGCTGTCCCGTCGCGCCACTGCCCACCGGCCGTAGCGCGGATCCGCCTGCGCGGTCGCCCGGAACCGCTCGATCAGCGCCGCCGCCTCGGCTTCGTCCGCCACCACCCGCGGTGTGGTCCCGAGGTAACGGACCACCTCCCAGCGCGAGTAGAGGTCATACGCCCGCGCGACATCGGCCGCCTCCCACTGCCGCAGCGTCAGCCGTTCGGTCTGCGTGGTCATCGCCCGTTCCCCCCAGGATTCGGAATCGGTTGTTCCGAGCCCGATCCTGCCGCACCGGCACGGTCGCCGACAGGCCCCCGCCTTCGGCCGGGAGGTGCGCCCTCCATGGCATCCCGGCCGGCCGGCCGGCACCGCGCGCTGCTTCGACGGGATCGACCGGGTAGGTCCTACTCCCCCTCGTTGACTCCCTCTTGCCCAGCGTGGTGGGATGCGCGGGGCGCGAGAGGGAGAAACCACAGGTGAGCGGCGTGGACGGCGGTACGGGCGGCAGCGTGGACGGCGATACGGCCGGGGTCGTGGCCGGGGTCGGCGCGAGCGCCGGGGTGGGCGCGGACGAGGTGCTGGCGCTGATCGGCGCGGCGCTCGCCGAGGCGGGCGTGGCGCGGACGGCGCTGCGGCGGCTGGCCACCGTCGAGCAGCGGGCCGACGAGCCGGGCCTGCTCGGCGCGGCGCGCGCGCTCGGGCTGCCGCTCACCGCGCACCCGGCGGCGGAGCTGTCCGCCGTCCGGGTGCCCAACCCGTCCCCCGTGGTGCTGGCCGGCACCGGAACGGCCAGCGTCGCCGAGGCGGCCGCGCTGCTCGGCGGTGGCCGACTGCTGCTCGCCAAGCGGAAGTCCGCGCGGGCCACAGTGGCGCTGGCCACGGTGACCATGACTGCCGACCCGGCGGAAGTCGGCGAGCCCGACCTTCGGCACCACGGCGACGCCGAGGTGCGAGCCGCCGGTCTGGTCGATCTGGCCGTGAACGTCCGCACCGGCACCCCGCCGGCCTGGTTGCGCGAGGCGCTCGCCGCCACGCTCGGCGACCTCGCCGCGTACCCCGAGCAGAGCGCCGCGCGGGCCGCCGTCGCCGCCCGGCACGGCCGGCCGGTCGACGAGGTGCTGCTCACCGCGGGCGCCGCCGAGGCGTTCGTGCTGCTGGCCCGCACCCTGCGCCCGCGCCACGCGGTCGTGGTGCACCCGCAGTTCACCGAGCCGGAGGCCGCGCTGCGCGATGCCGGGATCACCGTGCACCGCGCGCTGCTCTCCCCCGCCGACGGCTTCCGGCTCGGACAGGCCCCAGGCGCGGGCGCGGTGCCCGAGCAGGCCGACCTGGTGGTGATCGGGAACCCGACGAACCCGACCTCGGTCCTGCACCCGGCCGCCGCGCTGGCCGAACTCGCCCGCCCGGGGCGGACGCTGGTGATCGACGAAGCCTTCATGGACACCGTGCCGGGCGAGCGCGAGTCGCTGGCCGGGCTCGCTGCGGGTGAACTCCCGGGCCAGGTCGTGGTGTTGCGCAGCCTGACCAAGACCTGGGGGCTGGCCGGCCTGCGCATCGGCTACCTGCTCGGCCCGGCCGCCCTGGTGGCCGAGCTCAGCCGGGCACAGCCGCTCTGGCCGGTCTCGACGCCTGCCCTGGTGGCGGCCGAACTGTGCAGCGCCGCACCCGCGTTGGCCGAGGCCGAGGAGGCCGCCGGGCAGCTGGCCGAGCACCGGGCGCACCTGCTGAAGGGGCTGGCCGCCGTGCCCGGGATCCGGGTGCACGGGGAGCCCGCCGCCTCGTTCGTGCTGATCGAGCTGCCCGGCGCGGCACTGGTGCGGGAACGGCTGCGCGCGGCCGGCTACGCGGTGCGGCGCGGTGACACGTTCCCCGGGCTCGGGCCGGACTGGCTGCGCCTCGCGGTGCGCGACGAGGAGACCACGGACCGGTTCCTCGCCGCGCTGCGTGCGGTCGTCGATCAGCCCTGACACTTCACCAGGCGTGACGCTTCACCAGGCGTGACGCTTCACCAGGTGTGCCCGGCGATCGGCCCGGCGGCGTGGCTGACCGGCACGGTGTGGGTGATCCAGGCGTCCTCGCTGCGCAGGTGGAGCAGGAACGAGGTCGGCTCGGGCAGGTAGTTCGGGATGCCCTCGCGCAGCACCAGGTGGGCCTGGAGGTACGAGCTCGGTGCGACCGCCAGCGTGCTGCCGCCGAACGCGGCGGTGACCTGGCGGTGGACGTGACCGGCCAGCACCCGGGCGACGTTCCGGTGGCCGGCCAGCAGCTTGCCGAGCTCCGCGCCGTCCTCCAGTCGCATCCCGTCCAGGAACGGCATGCCGAGCGCCATCGGCGGGTGGTGCAGGCAGACGATCGCCGGGACCTCCGGGCGGCGGGACAACGCCTCATTCAGCCATGCGAGTTGGGCCTCACCCAGCCGGCCGGCAGGTGAGCCGGGGAGCACCGAGCTGAGCACCACCAGGGTGAACCCGGGCTCTTCGACGGTGTAGTTCGCCGCACCGGCACCGCCGAGGAAGCGCGTCCCGCCGAACTCGCCCAGCAGCACCGAGGGATCGTCGTGGTTGCCGGCCACCAGGTAGAGCGGCAGCGGGAATCCACCGATCAGCTCGTGCAGCACCTGGTACTCGGCGGGCTTGCCCCGGTCGACCAGATCACCGGTGATGACCACGCAGTCCGGCTTCGGATCGAGCGTCAGGACGCGGCAGAGTGCCCGGCTGAGCCCCGTCGCCGGGCCGCCGGCCAACAGGCCGGTGGTGATGTGCGGATCGCTGATGTGAGCGATCGAGAGCGGGGCGGCGTCGGCGGGAACGGACGCTGCGGGTATCCGGTCGGCAGGGTTCACATCGGCAGGGTTCACGCCGATCATGATCGCACCGCCCGCCGGTCCCCGGAAGGACCGACGGGCGGTGCGGTGTACGCCTCGGGCGTACAACTCAGGCGTACGGCTCAGACGTACGCCTCAGGCGATCAGACCTGGCCGGCCTTCTCCAGCGCGGCGCAGCAGGTGTTGACCAGCAGGCGGGTCACCACGTACGGGTCCACGTTGGCGTTCGGGCGGCGGTCCTCGATGTAGCCCTTCTTGTCCACCTCGACCTGCCACGGGATGCGCACCGAGGCGCCGCGGTCCGAGACACCGTAGGAGTAGACGTTCCACGGGGCGGTCTCGTGCTTGCCGGTCAGGCGGGACTGGATGTCGTCACCGTACTGGTTGACGTGCTCGAACACGATCTCCTGCGAGGCACCGAGCGACTCGCAGGCGGTGATGATCGCGTCGTAGCCCTCGCGCATCGCCTTGGTGGAGAAGTTGGTGTGCGCACCCGCGCCGTTCCAGTCGCCGCGCACCGGCTTGGCGTCCAGCGTCGCGTCGATGCCGAACTCCTCGGCGGTGCGGTAGAGCAGGTAGCGGGCGACCCACAGGTCGTCCGAGACGGTCAGCGCGTCGACCGGGCCGATCTGGAACTCCCACTGGCCGGGCATGACCTCGGCGTTGATGCCGCAGATGTTCAGGCCGGCGGCGATGCAGCGGTCCAGGTGCAGCTCGACGATCTCGCGGCCGAAGACCTCCTCGGCACCGACACCGCAGTAGTAGCCGCCCTGCGGGGCCGGGTAGCCACCCTCGGGGAAGCCGAGCGGGCGCGAGCCCTTGAAGAAGGTGTACTCCTGCTCGATGCCGAAGATCGCCTCCTGCGCGGCGAACTGCTCGGCGATCGGGCGCAGCAGCGCACGCGTGTTGGACGGGTGCGCCGAGCCGTCGATCTCCAGCACCTCGCAGAGCACGAGGATGTGGTCGCCGCCGCGGATCGGGTCCGGGTACACCTTCACCGGGTCGAGCACGCGGTCCGAAGCGTGGCCCTCCGCCTGGCTGGTCGAGGAGCCGTCGAAGCCCCAGGTCGGGATCTTGTCCGCGTTCGGCAGCACCCGGGTCTTGGAGCGGAGCTTCGCGGTCGGCTTGGTGCCGTCGATCCAGATGTACTCAGCCTTGATAGCCATCGCGGAGAACCTCACTGCTTTTGGGTGGTGGGTGCCCGCGTAGCGTTGCAAGCCGCCGTTTCCCCGTTGTTCCTCTTATGTAACCAGCGTGTGAACCGACTGTCCGAAGTGGCACCCTCACTCTCCGAGAGTGCCAATGGCTCGGTCGGCGCCGGCTGCCCGGGCGAGCGGGCCGGTCAGCCGTCGTTCCGGCGGCCGGCCGTGCGACGGCGGCGGGCGACGAACCAGAGCGCGCCACCACCGGCCGCGACCAGCGCGCCACCCGCGCCGATCATCGTGCCGCTACCGCTGCCGCCGCCAGTGAAGGCGAGCGAGTGGCTCGACGTCTTCTGCGCTCCGGCGGCGGCCGTCGACGACGCGGAGGCGGACGCGGACGGGACGGCGGCACCCGCGGACGTGTCGGCCACCTGGGCGGCACCGGACGGCGCGGCACCCGCGGACGGCGCGGCACCCGCACCGGACGCGCCGGAGCCGCCCGACGCCCCCGAACCGCCGGACCCGCCCGACGCACCGGAGCCACCGGACGCGCCGGAGCCGCCACTCGTACCCGACCCACCGGACGCGCCCGAGCCGCCGGTCGAACCGGACCCACCGCCCGTACCCGAGCCACCGCCCGTACCCGACCCACCGCCCGTACCCGAACCGCCGGTCGAACCGGACCCACCGGTGCCACCAGTCCCGCCAGAGCCACCGGTCCCGCCCGTCCCACCGGCCGGGGCCGACGCCGTCGGCGAGGACGGCGGAGTGGGCGGCACGGACGACGTCCCGCCGCCGGACGGCGTCTGGCAGCTCACCGAGGCGACCGTGATCGTGCCGTCCACCTTGGCCACGTTCAGCGACAGCGGATTGAGCGCGACCTGCACCACCAGTGCGGACGCCGCCGCCGTGTCGGAGGTGGTGGTGCGCTGGGAGAACTGCACGTCCACGCTGCCGACGCCGGGCACCGCCACGTGCGTCGGCCCGGAGACGCTGACGCTGACGGTGTGCCCCAGCACGGTGAGCGTGGCGGGCGCGTCCACCTTCGCGGTCGGCTGGCCGCCGACCGGGCAGTCGGCCTCGCTGCTGAGCGCCTCCAGCCGGAGCAGGCTGGTCAGCGGCAGGCCGGGCGCGTGCACGTCGGCGTTGACCAGCTTGACGCCGGCCGAGGCGCCCTGCGCGTCCACGTGCGTCACCGAGTTGCCGACGTCGGCCCGCACCAGGGTGACCGGGCCGGGCTGCGCGATGCCGTCCACGTTCGCGGTGAGCAGCGAGCCGCTCTGGTCGGCCGGCGACTGCACCTTGTTCAGCGCGACGTCCACCGGCACGTCCACCGCGTTGTTCAACAGGTTCACGTCCAGCGCGAGTTCGGCGGTCACAGCATTCGCCCGCCCGGTCGCCGGGGTGTCGGCGGCGGCTGGCAGCGGCAGCGTGACCAGCGCCGTCGCAGCCAGCGCGACGGCTGCGGCCGACAGCGCCCGGGCGGCACGGACGGGCTGGACGGGCCGCACCGGGCGGACCGGCAGCACGGGCGGAACAGGCCGGGTGGAGCCGGTGGAACGGGACGAACGAACAGCGGACAGCACGGTGGAACCCCCACGGGTGGTGATCGAGCAGGCGAACGAACGGAGAGCGCGCCATGACGCTCACCCCGATCGGGGGAGGGCGCTCGCTCTCGGCTGCCGTCATCATTCTCGAAACCTCCGCCCCGAGGGCAACGCCGGTGTCCTATTCATCCATTGGAGTGAAGAACCGTCAGTAGCGACCGCGCGTCCACTGATTCGATGCGACTGAACGACCCCACCGACACGTCTCCATCACCGGGGCCCGACAGGACCGCCGCGCCCGACCCCGACCCGACCCCGACTCGACGGAGCCTGATACCTTGCCGGCACGAACACGGACAGTCGCCGCCGCCCTCGCCGCCGCCGCACTGACGCTCGCCGTCTCCCCGGCCGCGACGGCCGCGCCCACCACCCCGGCCCGCACCACCCTGCCTTCCGCGACGCCGAGTTGGGCCGGCCAGAACGCGACCACCGACCTCGGCCCCGCACCGGCCGGACAGCAGCTCACGCTGCGGGTCTACCTCGCCGGCCGCAACGCCGCCGGCCGGGTCCTGGCCGCGCAGCACACCGCGACGCCGGGCAACGGCAGTTACGCGCACTACCTGACGCCCGCCGCGTTCCAGCAGGCGTACGGCGCGAGCCCGGCGCAGCTCACCGCCATCCGGAGCTGGCTGACCGGCCAGGGGATGACGGTGAGTGACGCCAACGCGCACTACCTGACGGTCCGGGCCACCGCCGCCCAGGCGAACCGCGCGTTCGCGACCTCGCTGCACAGCTTCAGCTGGCCGAGCAACCCGGCCGCACTCGGCTACGCGCCGGCGACCGGCATCTCCGTCCCCTCGGCGCTCGGCGCGGACATCGCCACCGTCGTCGGCCTGGACGCGGAGCCCGGCACGCTGACCGCGCAACCGCAGGCCGTCCAGCAGAAGCAGAAGCAGAAGCAGAACACGGTGGCCCAGCCGAACAACTCCGCCACCAACTCCGCCGCCCCCACCGCCCCGCCCTGCTCGCACTACTGGGGCGAGCACGAGTCGCCGATCCCGGCCGCCTACGGCCACACCACCGCGCCCGACCAGATCTGCGGCTACACCCCGCAGCAGCTGCGCGACGCGTACGGCGTGACCAAGTCCGCCTACACCGGCAAGGGCCGCACGGTCGCCGTCGTGCTGGACGGCGCGCTGCCGAGCATGGCGGCGGACGCCAACCGGTTCTTCGCCGCGCACGGCCTCCCGGGCTTCGCCCCCGGCCAGTACAGCGAGAACTTCGGCCCGAACTTCGCGGCCAGCTGCGGAGATTCGTCCGACCTGCCGGAGGAGCCGCTGGACGTCGAGACGATCCACATCGCCGCGCCGGACGCCAAGGTGGTCTACGTCGGCGCCGACTGCTCCCAGGACGGCTCCAACAACCCCCGTGAACTCGGCTTCCTGGACGCCGAGACCAGGATCGTCGACCAGCACCTCGCGGACGTCTCCACCGACTCCTGGAGCATGCTGGAGTCGCTGTACAGCCCGGCCATGATCGCCGCCTGGGAACTCACCTTCCAGCAGGGCGCGTTGGAGGGCATCGGCTTCAACTTCGACTCCGGCGACGGCGGCGACAGCGCCGGCGGCGGCCAGCCGGCCTCGGTACTCTTCCCCGCCTCCGACCCGTGGGCGACCGGCGTCGGCGGCACCACGCTGCAGATCGGCAAGAACGGCACCGTCCAGGGCGAACTCGGCTGGGGATTCGACCACGCCCAGGTCAACCCGCAGGGCACCGGCTACCTGAGCGCGCTGCCGGGGCAGTTCGACGAGGGCTCGACCGGCGGGCGCAGCGCGCAGCTGCCGCAGCCCTGGTACCAGCACGGCGTGGTGCCGCAGGCGCTGGCCACGGCGGGCGGGACCGCCGCCGCCCATCGCGAGGTGCCGGACATCTCCGCCGACGGTGACGGCCAGCTGACCGGCTGGCTGATCGGCTACACCACCCCGGGCGGCGGCTACCAGGAGGTCACCGAGGGCGGGACCAGCGGCTCCTCCCCGATGATCGCCGGCCTGGAGGTGGACGCGGCGCAGGCCGCCGGGCACGCGCTCGGCTTCGCGAACCCCGCGCTGTACGCGCTGCGCGGCACCCCGGCGATCCACGACGTGCTGCCGGCGCCGACCGGGCAGACCCCGATCGCCCGGCACTACGAGCCGGACTGGAACAACCCGGGCAGCTACCTCACGTACCTGGCCACGATGGACCACGACAGCTCGCTGAACACCGCACCCGGCTACGACGACGTCACCGGGCTGGGCGGGGCGACCTCGGCGTTCGTCAGCGCCTTCGCCAAGCACTGACGCTCCGACGACCGGCGCCGGTCACCCCGCGGGCCGCCTACTCTCCCGTGTGGGTGACCGGCGCCGTGTTCACGAACAGCCCGGACAGCGCGGCGACGGCCGAGGTCAGCGCGGGCACCGCGTCCAAGTGCTTCGGGAAGCACAGGATCGCCACCCCCGCCGAGGCCGCGGCGAGCAGCGCGAGGACGCCGAGCACGTTCCAGGTGGCCCGGGTGACCGTGTGCCCGGGGTTGATCACGGCCCCGAGCAGCGCGGCGACCAGCCCCGAGGTGACCTGGGTCAGATCCGGCAGGCTGGTGTTGCCGTCCCAGGGCAGCACGCCCAGGAATACCATCAGCAGCCCGAATCCGGCCGCCGCCAGAATCGCGGCCGGGCCGGTCGGCAGCGCGGACAGGGCGGACCCGACGGCGGCACCGACACCGGTGCCGGCAGCGGGAGTTGCGGCAGCAGCGCCGCCTGCGGCGCGGACCGCCGGAGGGTTCGATCCGCTGCCCGGCTCAGCGGCGGCGGCGGGAGTAGCAGTAGTCATGCGCCCAATAAACCGCTACGGAAGCCGCCAGTCCACCGGCTGCGCGCCTTGCCGACCCTGCCGGCTCCACGGCGTCAGATCACCGTTGCCAGGCGCCGGGTGGCCGAGAGCGGGGGCTGTGCGTGCTTACGAGTGTCGGCGTGCGGGCCTGGGGGCGAACTGGTCGGCGGTGGTGTAACCCAGTGTGAGAGCACCTGCGATCGCCAGGCCGATGGCCGCGGCCTGGCCGATGGTCAGCAGGCCGGGGGCGAGTTGGCCGTGGCTGAGGCAGAGCATGCCCTGGTAGATGGTGTAGCCGGGGGCGAGCGGCGCGATGCCCGCGACGGTGAGCAGCAGTGCCGGGGTCTTGGTGCGGTGTGCGAGGGCCTGGGTGCCGAGGCCGACGAGGGTGGCCGCGACCGCTGCGGCCAGTGGCGGCGGGAGGCGGTACTCCTGCCAGAGCACCAGGTAGACGGTCCAGGTCAGGGCACCGGCGAGGCCGGCGGTGAGCAGGTGCCACCGGGTCGCCTGGAGGCAGAAGGCG
This sequence comes from Kitasatospora sp. NEAU-69, assembly GCF_057158765.1. Lineage (NCBI taxonomy): Bacteria > Bacillati > Actinomycetota > Actinomycetes > Kitasatosporales > Streptomycetaceae > Kitasatospora > Kitasatospora sp. NEAU-69. The sequence goes on along the minus strand of NZ_JBWXUE010000041.1, from coordinate 24,051 downwards.
AGGCAGACGCAGACCATCATCGCGGCCGGGATCTCCAGGGGGAGCGCGGCCCAGCCGTGCAGGGCGAAGCCGCCCGGCTGGACCTGTGGGGCCCGCAGTCCGGAGCGCACCAGGACGTAGAGGACCGCTCCCACCCCGGCGACGATCGCGGCGACGGTCATCGCGACTTCCAGGGCCCGCGCCGCGGCGGTGACCAGGTACCCGGCGATGGCGTCCTGCACCCCGCTGACGAAAGCCAGGCCGGGCAGCAGCATCGCGATCCCGCCCGCGACGACGAGTGGCGCCTGGGTGGTCGCGTCGGTGAGGAAGAGCGCCGCCGCGGTGGCCGTGGCCACGGCTCCCCCCAGGACCACCTGGTGGAAGCCGGGCACGCCGCGGTGCGACAGGTGGTGGTTGGCGCGATCGATGAACGCGGCCACTGCGGCGGCAGCGGCGAATGCCGCCGGTCCGCCGCCCAGCATCACGGTGAAGAAGCCGCCCAGGGCCGCCCAGGCCAGGGTGACCTGCCAGGCGGGATGGGCCGGTCGGGCAGCCTCGATCCGCGCCAGGCGGGACCGCACGCCGTTGACGTCCAGCGGGCCCCGCCCGACCTGTTCGACGAGGCGGTGGACGGCATCGATGCGCGAGTAGTCGAGGGCAGCGGTGCGCACGACCCTGATCTCGGTCATGGGTACCGCTCGCGGCCCGCTGCGGTAGGAGAGCGAGAGGGAGCCGGCGGTGACGTCCGCCGCGCAGCCGTGCAGTCCCAGGGCTGCCGCCATCGCGGTCGTCGTCGCCACGACGTCGGCCGCCGGCGCACCGCTGGCCAGCAGCAGTTCGCCGGTGCGCAGCGCGAGTAGCAGGAGTTCACCGGCGTCCTCGTGCGCCGGGGTGGTGCGGCGGGCGAACTCGCGGACGGTCAGGGGCTCGTACATGGTGGTCATCGGGTCGTGTTCTCGTCGAGCAGCCGCCGGAGCGGCTGGAATTCGTTTTCGGTGCTTTGCGGTCTTCGGTGCTTGCGGGTCGCCGGTCACCACGGCGCTCTCTTACACGGAGGCCCTACGAGCAGTTCCGGCAAAAGGTTCAACGTGACGTGCGTCTCCGTGCGCGATCACGCTTCCTCACGCCTCTGTTCGCAACATTGCCGCCACTGCGAGCTCGACGCGCGAGGACTTTCCGAGCTTGGCCATGACACGCGACACGTGGGTCTGGGCCGTTCGGCGGGAAACGTACAACCGCTCGGCGATCTGTGGATTCGAACAGCCTTCGGCGACCATCGACAGGACTCGTTGCTCCGTCTTCGTCAGAGCGTCCCAACCGGTCGCCGCCGTGGTCGGTGCTCTTCGGCTCTCGAGCTTGAGCCCTTCGAGCGACAGCCGGTCCTCCGCCCTGCGGGCGTCCCAGTCGGCACCGAGCGTGACATAGGTCTGCACGGCTTCGGACAGGAGACTGCCGGCCTGGTTCAGCTGGCCCGCGCGGGCTCGGAGCACGGCTTCGTTCTCCTGGGCGAACGCCGTGAACAGCGGGCGCCCCGCGGTGCGGTAGGCGTCGGCGGCTTCGGTCAGCAGCGAGCAGTCCGCTTCCGCGAGCCCACGGCACAGCGCCGCCGTCCCGCGCTTGTTCGGGCTGGGCTGGAAGGCGGCGAGCTCGCGTGCGGACACTTCCAGCGCCGCGAGCCGGTCCGTGCGCCCCAGGCAGAAGGCGAGCCGCGCGGCGTCCGGGAAGACGTGGTCGAGCGTCACCACGTTCGTCGGGCGGTCCGAGCCCCAGAGGAACGACTCGAGCAGCTGGAAAGCGCCCGCGGAGTCACCGTCCGCATCACGGGCCATGGCCCGTGCCCACCAGTGGAGGTACTCGGTGTACGAGTACGCCCGAAGATCCGGCGGTGCGGTGGTGACGAAGTCCGTGTACTCCGTCCGCTGGCCCCTGCGGATGTTGATCATCGCCGCGATTGCCCGGAGGTCAGGCCCGACGTCGAGGGGGTCATGTGCGTCCAGGCCGGTCAGGACCGCCGTCAGCGCGTCGTCCCAGTTCCCGCGCAGGAACTCGAGATTGGCGATGGCCGACTGATGCCAGGTGAGGAAGGCTCCCCCGGCCCGCTCGCTCTGGCGTACACCTTCACGAAAGTCCTCGTAGGCCTCGGCCGCCCGGTCGAGGTCGGACAGACAGCATCCCCGTGCCAGATGCGGGGAGAGCTGGACGTCGGGCTGGGTCTCGCGGCCGCCCAGTGCGATGAACGCCTCGTCGATGAGACCGAGGGCCTCCTCGACACGTCTGGTGACCAGCAGGACGGCCGCGCGCGTCGTGAGACCGTACGCGGTCGCGTAGGCATCGCCGCTCTGCCGTCCGCCACTCACCGCGAGGGTGGCAGCGCGCTCCGCCTCGTCCAGCCGAACCATGAGATGGAGCGCCTGTGCCTCAAGGGCGTGGAACCGTGCGGCCTGTGCACGCGAAACGCCGGCCGGCTCCGTCGCCGCGCGGACGACCGCCACCGTCTCCAGCAACCGCCCCTGCTGCAGGACCGCCTGGGCGAGCCACCATCGCACCACTCCCGCTTGTTCCACGGGCAACGGCCGGGTGAGGAGCAGTCGAGCGGCCTGCTCGGCCTCGGGAAGCCGCCCGGCCCACATCAGGGCGCGGACCAGCTCGAAGTCCAGCTCGTCCGACGGCGAGCGGTCCCGAGCGCGGCGCAACAGCTCGACGGCGAGCCCCGGCGCGCGGACCACCAGCGAATCCAGCGCGCCGCGCAGCCACTCCACGTCTGACTCGCCGAGCTGCGCGGCTTCCAGGAGATGCTCGGCGACCCGCTCGACGGGGGCGTTCATCGCGGCCAGTGCGACGCCGATCTGCTGGTGCAGAGCCGTACGAACGGCGCGTGAGTAGCTCTGCACCACAGCTCGGCGGATCAGGTCGTGCCGGAACGCCAGCAGACCACCGCGGTCCTCCAACAGGCCCGCCGCGATCGCCTCTGCCACCGGTGCCAGCAGCTCGGTCACCGGGCGCTGGAGGACGGCGGTCATCTCCGCGGCGCTGAAGGCACGGCCGAGCAGTGCCACGATTCTCAGCAGCTCGCGGGTGCCGGAGCTGAGGGACCCGAGCCGCTGGAATATGGCCGCGTTGAGCGAGCCCGGCACCGACGAGTCCCCGCCGTCGCCCTCCTCGACCGAACCTCCGGCCTCGTGGCGCTCGGCACCGGACCGTGCCGAGACCAGCTCGATCACGTAGAGGGGATTGCCTGCCGCGCCGGCCACCAGCTCCCGGAGACGGCCCTGCGGACGAACGCCCGTGATCTCCGCGACCAGCTCGGCGACCCTGTCCTCGTCCAGGGGCCCGAGAGTGACGGTCGGAACCCTGTGCTCTTCCAGACTCAGCAGGAGTCGGCCGACCGGACCGTGTTCCGGGGTGGGACGGCTGGTCAGCAGGACGAGAAGCGGCAGCTGGTCCAGAGCCCTGGCGAGGCGGTGGATGACGGCGAGACTCGCCGTGTCCGCCCAGTGCACGTCGTCCACCAACAGGGCGACCGGCCCCACCGAGCACCAGTCGTCCAGCGAGGAGAGGATGGCTTCGGCGATCAGGAACTCCTGACCGGCGGCTCCGGCCAGCGGGCCCACCCGCTCGTCACCTCGCATCAGACTCCGGATCCGTGCAAGACCCGGACGCTCCGCCGTGTCCGTACCGAGGCAGTCACTCAGCGCGGCGAACGGCAGCCAGTGGTCCATCTCGCTGGCCTGCCCTCGCAGCACGGAGATCCCGGCCCCGCGGCACAGAGTCTCCGCCACGTCGAGCATGGCGGACTTCCCGATCCCCGGCTCACCCCGAAGCACCATCGCCCGGCCCTGCCCTGCCGCCACCTGTTGAACCAGCAGATCCAACCGGGCCTGCTCGCTGTCACGGCCGCACAGAGCAGTCGCCATCAATGTCTCCGTCGTCTTCCTGTCATCCGACCATCACGGAGCTCGCCGTGAGCCGCCCCGGCAGGCGTTCCCTGCAGCGGCCCGAGTACGGCACCCGCTCGGCGCCGGTCCCCACGGCGACAAATCGGGTCAGAACGCGCCATGCTACTACTCCCGTGCATCGCCCAGAGGACGCACCCTCGCTACAGCCGGTGAGGTACCTTCTCGGGATGGGATCCAGCAGGTCGGCAGCAACTCTGGTCGGCCGGGCGGCCGAGTCGGCTCAGCTCGATACGGTGCTGTCCTCCGCTCTGACTGGTTCCGGCCGAGCAGTGACGGTGAGCGGGGAAGCCGGGATCGGGAAGTCCGCACTTCTGACGGCGTGCGCCGATCAAGCCGAGCGGGCCGGTTTCACGGTGCTCCGGGGCTCGGCAAATGAAATCGAGCAGCAGTTCCCGCTGTGGCCGTTTCTGGAACTGCTCAGGACCGGCAATTCATCCGCCGGCCAGTTGGGCCAGGAGTACCGAGCAGCCGTGACAGCGCTACGACAGCACGGCGCCGGCGCGATGGCGGATCCGGTACCGGCCGTGGCCGAACGACTTTTCCAGGCGGTGGAGCGCCAGTGCGCCGGCGGTCCGGTGCTCCTGGTCCTGGACGACTTCCAGTGGGCGGACGAGATGTCGGCAGCGCTCTGGACACGACTGGCGCGCCAGGCTGAGCAGTTGCCGCTGGTCATGGCAGCGGCTGTGCGCTCCGGCGCCGGCGAGGGTGAGGTGGGCGCCGCCCTTCGCGGGCTGGAACGCAGTAGCGGCCTGACCATCCGTCTCGGGCCGCTGTCCGACTGCGCGGCGATGGCGCTCGCGGACAGCCGGCTGACAGGCCCTGCTGCTCCGTCCCTGGTGCGGGAGCTGCGCCGGGCTGGTGGAAATCCGCTGCACCTCACCGAGTTGCTGGCGCTGCTCCACGAGAACGGCGCTCTGGCAGAGGGCCCGCACGGGCTGGAGGTCAGGCCGGGACACCGCGACCTGTCGCTGGGAGCGACGATCACCGACCGCATCCAGCACCTCTCCGCGGAGCTTCGCGAGGTACTCGGAATCGCGGCTGTGCTGGGAGCCGAGTTCCAGCTCACGGACCTCTCGGCCGTGTCAGGCCGACCGCTGATCGCTCTTCTGCCCATCGTGGACGAGGCCCTGGCCGCGGCAGTGCTCGTGCCGGCGAGCGAGCGGCTGAGCTTCCGGCACCAGCTGATCTGGCAGGCGTTCGCGGACGGCATCCCGGCCGCGCTGCGTGGGGTGCTGCACAGGCAGGCGGCCGAGGCGCTGGCCCGGACCGGCTCGCCACTTGAGCAAGTGGCCTCGCAACTGCTCCAGGCCGACGACGCGGGCAGCGATGCGTGGGCGGTCGGTTGGACGGCAGACCATGCCCGGGAGCTGGTGGATCGTGCCCCCGCGGCCGCGGTGGCGTTGCTGGCACGTGCCGTCGCCGCGGGGTTGCCGGCAGTGGACCTCACGGCCCTGCGACTGCGTACGGTCGAGGCGCTGATCGCCTCGGCCAGGCCGGAGGAGGCCGAAGCGCTCGCGCGAGAGGTTCTGGCCGAAGGCTCCATCGGGGCTGACGACGCGGCCGAAGCGTCCTGGCTGCTCGCTCGGGCACTCCACGCGCAGGGCCCGGGTACCGGCGGGTCGTCCAACGCGGCCGACGTCGTCACCGCAGCTGCCGGGATCGACGGCATGAGCGAGCGGTGCACGGCTCGACTGCTCGCCGAGAGCGCGTTCCACCTGTTCTGGTCGGACCGGCCCGATGAGGCGGTCGAAGCGGCCGCCCAGGCCGTGATCAGCGGCGAACGCTCCGGGGAGAGCTTCGCCGCGGCCTACGCGCGCTGGATGCAGGTGGTGACGGCCCGGGTGCGTGAGGGCGACCCTGCTGCTGCGCTGGAGCTCAGTGCACGGGGGCTGGCGCTCTGCACGGACGGCGCCCAGCCACGGATCGAGCTGCTGATCCGGACCCAACGGGTCATGATCATGGGCGCCCTGGACCAACTCGTCGAGGCCGAACAGGAGATCACGGCGATCCGTCTGGTCGGCGCCCGGCCGGCGGCCCCGGGGGCGGCCACCGCCATCGCCGCTCACCGCTTCAGGACGGGGCAGTGGGATGACGCCCTGGCCGAGCTCGACCACCTGAAGGAGGACGGACCCGGACAGGCGGCCGTCCTGTCGCGCGGCCTGACCGCGCTGGTGGCCGCCCATCGCGACGACAGGGCGACCTACGAGGCGCAGTTGCAGCTGATGCGCGATCACCGTCCGGCGTCCCCGGCTGACCATGAGGCCGCGCAGTGGTTGCTGATGGCGCGCTCCGTCGCCGCCGAACGGTCCGGGCTCGCGGACCAGGCGCTCGCGGCGCTGCGTCCCGTCCTCGACCCGCAGCTCGCGGCCGTCCTGGCGGACCCCTGCGACTGGCTTCCGGTCGTCGTGCGGCTGGCCCTGGCAAGCGGTGATCACGCCACGGCGGAAGCGGCCGCAGCCGTCCGGCCGCCCGGGCCGGGCACTGCTCACCGGCAGCACGCGGCCCTGCACTGCACCGGCCTGCTGGCAGGCGACCCTGCCGCACTCCTCGCCGCCGCCGACTACTACGCGTCGGCCTCCCGCCCGTTGCGGCACGCCAACGCGCTGGAGGACGCGGCGGAGCTGCTGGCCCTCCAGGGATCCCCGATCGAAGCCAGGCGCCGACTGGCCGAGGCCGTGGCCGTGTACACGGGTCTAGGTGCGGCCTGGGACGTCCGGCGGGCCCAGGCGAGGCTGCGCGCCCGTGGGGTCCGGCAAGGGTCCCGCAGCCCCCGGGTGAGGGCGACCTCCGGCTGGGCCAGCCTGACGGCCACCGAGCTGCGGGTCACCCACCTGGTCGCCGTCGGCCGGTCCAATCCGGAGATCGCCGCCGAGCTGCTGCTCTCCGCCCGCACCGTCCAGAGCCATGTCTCGCACATCCTGGCCAAGCTCTCGTTCAGGTCGAGAGTGGAGATCGCCGGCGAGGCCGCGCGGCAGGGGCTCACCGGAGGGGGCGGCTGACAGGGTGCGGGCTCACGACTCCGTGCCGTCGGGCAGTGGCAGCAAGCAGGCCTCGGCAAGGGGGAAGTGACGGAGCGCCTCGAAGCCTTCGGGCAGGTCGAGCCGGCCTTCGGCAACACCTCCGGGACGTCCGGCGACGAGGCGACGGGCGTGGGCGAGGTAGCCGGCCAGCGACTCCTCGCCGTGGCGGACCGGTCTGTCGCGGTTCCAGTCGGGGCCGTCCAGGGTGTAGTAGCGGAAGTCGTCCAGGCTGAACCGGGCTTCCACCGGGCCGCGCTCGTGGCGCCAGAGGCCGGCGTCCGGAGTGAAGCGGTAATCGGGAAGCAGGCGGTGCCCGTCCCTGGCTATGAACTCGACGGCCTCGATGATGAAGTCCCGGACGGTGTCGGACATGAAGTACGGAAAGCTGACCCGCGTCCAGCCGGGCTTGATGCCTTCGTGGCCCTGCGTGACGATCTCGTCCCGCAGTGCCGCCGAATGGTCTCCGTCGATCTTCAGCAGACGGTGCCCGTACGGGCCGGCGCAGGAGCAGCCGCCGCGGGCCTGGATGCCGAACAGGTCGTTGAGCAGCGCGACCACGAAGTTGTGGTGGAGGTAGCGGTCGCCGTGCCGGATCAGGAACGAGACGACCGGCAGGCGTGGCACGTGGGTGCTGCCGAGGATGACGATGTTCGGATTGTCCCGCCAGCGGGCCAGGACCGCGTTCCAGGACCGCTCCTCCCTGGCGTGGATCAGCTCGGTACCGACCGCCTCCTTGACCCCGAAGGCGAGGCCGGCCCGGATCGACTCGACGATGGCCGGGGTGCCGCCTTCCTCCCGGGCGACCACGTCGTCGAGGTAGTACTGACGCTGGGGGTCCACGAAGGCCACCGTGCCGCCACCCGGCATGGTGGGTACCCGGTTGCGGACGAGGCTCCGCCGGACGATGAGTACCCCCGGGGACTGCGGGCCGCCGACGAACTTGTGGGGTGACAGGAAGACCGCGTCCTTGTGATCGATGCGACCCGGTGCCGACTCGGTGACCCGGATCGGCACGTACGGCCCCGCCGTGGCGAAGTCCCAGAAGGACAGGGCTCCGTGAGCGTGCAACAGGGCGGCGATGCGGTCGGTGTCGGTGAGGATGCCCGTCACGTTGGAGGCGGCCGAGAAGCTGCCGATGCGCAGCGGCCGGTCCGCGTAGCGGCCCAGCTGGGTCCGCAGATCGTCCTCGTCGATCTGACCGTCGGCATCCAGCTTGATGACTACGACATCGGCGATCGATTCCCGCCAGGGCAGTTCGTTCGAGTGGTGTTCGTAGGGGCCGACGAAGACGACCGGCCGCTGGTCCGCTGCGATGGCGTGCGCCGGACCGTACTCTTCGGCCAGCCCGACCGGGCTCTGCAGCTCCAGGAGGCCGACGAGCTTGTTCACCGCGGCCGTGGTCCCCGAACCGCAGAAGAGCACGACGTGGTCGTCGGTGCCGCCGACCGCGCGGTGGATGAGCCGGCGGGCCTCCTCACGCAGGCTGGAGGTCTGCAGCCCGGTGGCGGAGCTCTCCGTATGGGTGTTGGCGTACTGGGGCAGGACCGTCGCGCGAAGCCAGTCCTCGATGAAGTCCAGCGAACGCCCGGAGGCCGTGTAGTCGGCGTAGGTGATGCGCCGGGCTCCGTACGGGCCCGGCAGCACATCGCCGTCACCGATGAGGCCGCGTCGGATGCGGGCCAGTGTCGCCGCGGCAGCGCTCGATCGCGCCGGCGCATCCGGGCTCACGGCCGGCTTGGTTCGGCGGGACCGGCTGAGCAGCCCCAGCGGCTTCCTGAGGGTCGCAAGCACAGCATTCTCTTTCAGGGGAGGTCTTGGGAACGGTTTCGGCCTGGTCGCTTCGGCGTCAGTCGTGGGAGAACCGGAGGGTCGGCAGGAGCCTGCCGAGCCAGGCCGGCGTCCACCAGGCGGCGCGTCCGGTCAGCCGGAGCAGGACGGGCAGCAGGACCAGACGGACCAGGGCCGCGTCGAGCAGGACCGCGAGGCCCAGGACGATGCCCATCTCCTTGGGGGGCAGCGGGCCGGAGAGCGCGAAGGTGAAGAAGACGGCGACCATCACGGCGGCGGCCGCGAAGACGACCCGGCCCGAGTTGGCCAGGGCGCCGGCCATGGCCTCGCGCGGGTCACCGGTGCGTTCGTAGTGCTCCTTGGCCGAGGCGAGGAGGAAGACGGTGTAGTCCATCGCGATCGCGAAGATCATGGCGAAGAAGAAGACCGGTGCCCAGCCGTCGAGGAAGCCCTGCGGGGTGAAACCGAGCAGCCCGGCCCCGTGCCCGTCCTGGAAGACGAGGCGGGCGGCGCCGAAGGCGGCGGCCGTGGCCAGCAGGTTGGTGACGGTACCGATCAGCGCGACCAGCGGCGCCTGCAGCGCGAGCAGGAGCAGGACGAACCCGAGCGCCAGGATGACTCCGACGACCAGCGGGGTCTTGGCGTCGAGGACGGCCTGCAGGTCGAGGTTCTCGACGGCGGCGCCACCGACCAGGGCCTGCCCCGGCAGTTGCCTGCGCAGTTCGGCGACGGTCGTCTTCAGGGCGGGGTCCGAGGGGTCGGCGGCCGGAACGGCCTGGATGAGCGCGATGCCGGACCGGTCGGCCGCGTTCGTGGTCGGCATGACGGCGGCGATCCCCGGGGTGCTCCTGAGGACGGCGGCGGCGGCCTCGGCCCGGGCGAGGGGCACCACGATCTGCAGGGCGCCGGGAGCCCCGGGCCCGAAGGCCTTCTGGACGGCGGCGTAGCCCGTTCGAGCGGAGGAGTCCGCGGGGATGACGGTGATGGACGGCATGGCCGTCCGAAGCCCGATCACCGGAACGGCGAGTGCCAGCAGGACCGTCAGGGCGGGGACGCCGTACCGCAGCGGGTGCCGCCACAGGCGTTCGGCCCAGCCGGCGAAGCGGGGCGAGCCCGCGGCGTCCTGGGGGCGGGCGAAGGGCAGCGCCGCCGCGTTGACCCGCGTGCCGAGGCGGCCGAGCACGGCGGGCAGCAGCGTCAGGGTCGCTGCCAGGACGAACGTGACCGCGATCATGATGCCGAGCGCCATGGACCGGAAGGCGGGTGACGGGACGAGCAGGACCGCGGAGAGGCTGACCAGGACCGTGGCACCGGACAGCGCGACGGCCTTGCCCGCGGTGTCCATGGTCTCGCCGACAGCGCGCCGGGCGTCGCCGTGGCGAGCGAGCGCCCCGCGGAAACGTACGACGATGAACAGGGCGTAGTCGATGCCCAGGGCGAGGGCGAACATCATCGCGAAGTTCATCGCCCAGATGGACGTCGGCATCAGGTGGTTGAGCAGCACCAGGGCACCGGCCGAGGCCGCCAGCCCCGCCATGGTCAGCAGCAGCGGGAGTCCGGCGGCGACCAGCGAGCCGAACGCGAGCACCAGGATCGCGAGGGTCACCGGCCACGACAGCATCTCCGACCGCATCATCGCGTCGTGGTTGGCGGCGTTGAAGTCGCTCCACAGGACGGACGCGCCGGTGGCGCTCACCTCGACACCGGCTCCGGACAGTGCCCTGAGCGGACCCTTCAGGTCGTCCGCCGCACGGACCATGGCGTTGGTGTCGGCCTTCGCGCCGGCCAGCACGACCGCTGTGCGCCCGTCAGGGCTGATCGTCGCGCCGGGCCGGGGCGACAGCACCTCGCCGATCCGCGGGTCGGACTTCAGAAGCGCCGTCACCCGATCGACGACCTGCTGAACGGCGGGATCGGTCACCGGTCGGTCAGCGGCGATGACGACCTGCAGAGCCGAGGAGGCGTTGCCGTCGAAGTGCTGCTGAGCGAGCTCGCGGACGCGGACCGACTCCGAGCCGTTGGCCTGCCAGCCGGCGCCGGCCAGCGAGGAGGTCACCTGCGGGGCGAAGGAGCCGAGCCCGGCGACCACGACGAGCCAGAGCACGGTCACCAACCGCAGACGGCCCGCCGCCCAGCGGCCGAGCCGGCCCAAGGGGCCTGGCGATCCGCCCTGTTCGGGGTGACGGCTCGCCCGCCCGGCCTCCGTTGTCCGGGGAGCGGGGTTCACCAGGCCGTCGTGCGGGGCGTGACTGTGATCGGTTTTCGTCATGGGGCACCTCGATTGATGGCAGCCGAAAGCAACTGCGGGCAGGCGGAGTTGTTGTCGCGACCTCGGATGTCCCCGATGTCCGGTGACACCGGGCGCATCGCGTCGGCTACTTGACCGGCTGGTGCTCTCGCAGGGTCGACCGGAGCGAGCGGAGCGCGTAGTGGCACCGGGATTTGACGGTGCCGGGGGGCACGCCGAGGATCTCGGCGGCGGCGCTGATGGAATGGTCCTCGAAGTAGATCTGGGTGACCACGGCGCGATGCCGATCGCTCAGGGACGCCAGCGCCGAGCGAACCGACCAGCTCGTCAGGAGCAGGTCGATCCCGTTCGCGTCCGCGCTCTCGTCGAAGAGCGCGCCGAGGTCGTCGGAGCCGACCTCGGCAGGCCTGTGCCTGAGTGAGCGCAGGTGATCGATGAGCAGGTTCCTGGCCACCCGGTAGAGCCACGGCAGTGCCGACCGGTGGTCGGCGGAGAGGATCTCGGGATGGTGCAGCGCCCGTAGGAAGGTCTCCTGCGTGAGGTCCTCGGCCAGCTGCGGATCCCCGAAGGTGCGCTTGGCGAGGTAGGACAGGATCGCGGTGCGGTGCATGGCGCTCAGCCCGCGGAACTGGACCTCGGACATCCGGGCCCGGCCGGTCGGGGCGTCGTTCACCGGAGTCGGCCCGCTCGGAATGAGCGTTCTCATGAGCATCCTTGCGAGTTCGATGACGGACAGCTGCGCCGGGCAGGCCGACAAATCGAAGTTTGCAAGGACGGAAAGAAGGGAACATCCGCCAACCGAGCGCGTTTGGGCGGCCCGTCGGCGGGCGGAGTGGGATGCGTACGCAGCGGGCCGGCTCGAATGCGGCACGGTGGCGGCGTTGGTCAGCCAGGGATGAGGAACAGCGGGACGCCGCCCCCGGTCGGTGCGGGCAGAGCGTTGCAGTACACGGCGGCTCCCCTCGGACGAGCCATCTGACCTGGGGATATGTGTCAGCCGGCGGATATCTGGCACGCGCGGACGGCTGGAACGGGCGGCTGCATCCCGCAGCGGCCTCCGGTCTTCCCGGCAATGCCTCCGGACGATGGCATGCGAGGGCCGCACCTGCAGCGCCACCGGGAAGCTGAGCACGGGCGCCGGACCGACCCGCTGGGTGGTTCACTCGCTCGAGTTGATCTGACCCTTCGTCGGTTCGACTGGATCCTCGTGCTGAACGTGCACCCGGAGTCGATGCCGCGGAATTCTTGAACTGTCCTAGTCAATATCCTCGTTGGCCCACCGGCGAAAGCGAGTGAGGCATGCCGATCTCGGCCTCAGGGAAAGACGGAGGCGTACGTCGCCCCCCGGGCAACCGGCTGAGGAGAGAACGCGCATGCAGCTCCCGAGTCGCGCGGATTACGCCGACGATTTTGCCTTCGATCCGATATCTGACGGTTCATCAACATCCTTGTGCACAAAGGCAGCACGGCATTAGTCTGAGCTGACGAGCTACTGTGGATCGCCGGGCCGATCTGAGTGCCTGGTGGTGACTGCGGGCGCTCGACGGTTCCTCGTGCTGGTCGGCGGGGCGACGCCGGGACTGCTCGGCATGGTGGCGCAAGCTGATGGTTCGTCATCTCACTTGCCCTGCTGACTCTTGACCAATATTCCAGCAGCGTGAATGCTTACAAGCAGGCCACTCATCTCAGCTTATGGCTGAACGGAGCACGCAGCGATGATCAGTCATGTCCGCCGGGCCTTCGCCGATCTCGCTGCATGGAAGACCCGACAGCCCGAACGCGCCCATCGCAGAGCCGTCGAAAAGCTCGCCGCACGCGCCACCGACCTCTGTGTCGCCGGCTCAAGCCGAGTGTCGGCGGCCAGGGAACTGGCCGAACTCGACGTCCCCGGCGGTACCGGCCTGCTCTACACCCTCGCCCTCAAGATCACCCTCGACAGCGACGCCCGCGCCAACGCCGCCGACGCGCTCACCGAACTCGACGACCCCCGTGGCCCGGACCTGCTCCACGCCCTTGCCCTCGACAGCACCCTCGACAGCACCGACCGCCTCCGCCTCGCCGGGAGGCTCACCAGCCGCAACGACGCCCGCGGCGCGGACCTGCTGCACACCCTTGCCCTGGACAGCACCCTCAGGAACAACGACCGCACCACACTCGCCCAGGCGCTCACCGAACTCGGCGACCCCCGTGCCCTCGACCTACTCCACACCCTGAGCACCGACAGCGCCTTCGGCGACCGTGGACAGACGGCCCGGGCGCTGGCCGTTCAGGGCGACTCGCGCGGCCTCGATCTGCTCCACGCCCTCGCCCTCGACCCCGACTTCCGGGGCGGTCGTGCGCGAGCGGCTCAGGCGCTGGCCGAACTCGGCGACTCCCGCGGCATCGACACGCTCCACGCCCTCGCCGTCGACCCCGGCTACCACAGCACCGTCGTGGACACGATCGAAGCCCACACGGCCAAAGCAGAGCCCTGGCCCGCTGCCATCATGGCCGTCGCCGCCGTCATCATGGACCACAACGTCGGCAACCGCGTGCAGGCAGCCCGTGGACTGGTCGAATGCGGCGACCCTCGCGGCCTCCCGCTGCTCCGCTCCTTCGCCGCGGACCCCACCCCCGCCGGCCGCTATCGCGTGAGCGCGGCAAGGGCCCTGGCCGAACTCGGCGACCCCGGCAGCGCCGACCTGCTGAACGGCATCGCCCTCGACGGCAGCCAGGCCGACTGCCGGGTGGAGGCAGCCTGCCTCCTCGACGCGCTCGAGGACCCGCGCGGCATCGAGCTGCTCCACGCGCTCATGCACGACAAGGCCCTGGACAAGCAGACCCGCACCGGCGCACTGATCAACCTGGCCGAACTCGGAGACCCTCGCGGCGTGAAGGCCCTCGCCAGACAACTCCAGGTCACCACCTACACGGTCCGGAACTCCCTTTCCGACCGGAACGAAGTTCGCGCCAGCCGACTCAAGCGGCCGCCGAGCAGCCCCCGTCCAGGTGACCCGCCCGGATCACCGACCGCTTCATCCCGAGCACATCGCACCGAGGGAGTTTCATGGAGTTCTTCAAGTTCCTAGGATGGCTGGGCGCCCTCATCGGCGCCGGGATGATGCTGTACGCGACACAGCTCGACAACAGCTTTGGCCAGCAGAGCTATTTCGGCTTGGGAACCGTCGTGGTGAGCTTCGGAGCACTGTTCCACCGGATCGGGCGATCGATGCAGGGCAGGGAGGACCGACAGGCGGATGCCGTCCGGCGCCTGGTCGCGCAGGCCGACGCACAACGCGCCCGCCGCGCCGAAGAAGCCGCGACGCCGGCCACCGACGCGGACGACGCCTCCGGACAGCCCGGGCCGCCCGACGGGGTCCGGTAACACACCGGTGGCTGATGAGCGTGCCCGGACGTGTCTTCAGGGCAGCCGCCAGTCCACCGGTTGGCTTTCCTGCCTGACCAGCAGGTCGTTGGCCCGGCTGAAGGGTCGGGACCCGAAGAACCCGCGGTCCGCCGACATCGGGCTCGGGTGCGCCGACTCGACGGCCGGCACCTGGCCGAGCAGCGGGCGCAGGTTGCGCGCGTCCCGACCCCACAGGATCGCCACCAGCGGGCCACCACGGGCCGCCAGGGCACGCCGAACTGCCCTGGCTCGCCACCGAGTACATCCTTGGCCCCTCGCTCACCGAGGCGATCGCCGACCACGGTCCGCTCCTACGAGCGGTGCAGGGTGATGGTGGTCCACGCGCCGATGTGGATTCGGTCGCCGTCGTTCAGCGGGATCGCGGTGTGCGGTGTGATCGGGTCGGCACCGCCGTTGATGGTGGTGCCGCTGGCGGACTCCTGGTCGACCAGGACCCAGCTGCCGTCGGGCTGTTCGGCCAGTAGGGCGTGCTGGTGGGAGACGCCGGGGTCCGCCGGGGGGACGGAGAGGTCGATCTCCGGGCCGGTGCCCCGGAGCCGGCTGCGGCGGCCGATCCGCAGCCGACCGCGACCGGTCAGCGGGATGCGGCGTTCGGGGACGTAGGGCGGGAAGAAGACACCGGAGGCCTCGAGGCCGCTGCGGGCCATCATGTCGGCGAAGTACTCGCGGTCGGCGCTGACCACGGCCAGCCAGGTGGTCCGCACCGGTTCGGGCTGGGACGGCGGGGCGAGGTGGGACGAGGTCGGCGGCTGCTCGGCCCCGGGGGCGGGTGACGGGTAGCCGCCGCCCGGGAACGCCGGCTGGTGCGGTGCCTGCTGCGGCGGCAGCGGCGTGCCGTAGCGCGCGGCGCCGGGCGCCGGGTTCATCGGAAAGCCGCAGAAGTCGCACCAGTCCCCTGCCTGCGACTCATGGCTCCGAGGGCAGATCGGCATCAGGTCCCCCACTCAGCAGGTCCGGCCCGGCCCGGACGGGAGCCAGGTCACGTCAGGCTACTTCTTCACTCGAACGCTCTTCCAGGGGACGGCGGCGATGGCGGCGTCGGCCAACTCGCCCTTTACCCGGCTTTACCCGGCTTTGTAGACACTCGCCTGCTGTGCAACCAAGTCCAGCGTAGTGAGGCTGCTGGCGTGGTGTCCTTCACAGTCGACCGGGCTGCGGTAGCCGAGGGCGGAGCGCCGCCGACGCAATCACCCTCGCGGCGAACGGAAGGCACCTACAGAGTTACGGGAGACGCCAGTCCACCGGCTGCGCGCCCTGCCCCGCCAGCAGCTCGTTGGCCCGGCTGAACGGACGCGAGCCGAAGAAGCCGCGGTCCGCCGACATCGGGCTCGGGTGCGCCGACTCGATGGCGGGCACCGAACCGAGCAGCGGCCGCAGGTTGCGGGCGTCACGTCCCCAGAGGATCGCCACCATCGGCGTGCCGCGGGCGACCAGCGCCCGGATCGCCTGCTCGGTGACCTCCTCCCACCCCTTGCCCCGGTGCGCGGCCGGCTTGCCGGGCGCGGTGGTCAGCGCACGGTTCAGCAGCAGCACGCCCTGCCGGGTCCACGGCGTCAGATCGCCGTTGCCGGGCGGCGGGTAGCCGAGGTCCTGGCCGTACTCGCGGTAGATGTTGATCAGACTGCCCGGGATCGGCCGGACCTGCGGCGCCACCGAGAAGCTGAGCCCGACCGCGTGCCCGGGCGTCGGGTACGGATCCTGACCGACGATCAGCACCCGCACGTCCGCGAACGGCTGCTGGAACGCGCGCAGCACGTCCGGCCCGGCGGGCAGGTAGGTCCGCCCGGCGGCCAGCTCGGCGCGCAGGAACTCGCCCATGGCGGCGACCCGCCCGGCCACGGGGTCCAGGGCCTTGGCCCAACCGGGTTCGACGATCTCATGCAGAGGACGCGGTGCCATGCACCTCACCCTATCGGCCCAGCCGGACACCCTGCGCAGCCGCCGGCCACCGGCCGCCGGGGTCAGCTCAGGGGGCGGCCGCGCAGGACGACGAGCTTCGGGTCGGCGAGCACGCGGACGTCGGCGCGCGGGTCCTCCTCGTAGAGCACCAGGTCGGCGGCGGCGCCCTCGGTCAGGCCGTCCCGGCCGAGCCAGCTGCGGGCTGCCCAGGTGGCGGCCGAGAGTGCCTCGACGGGTGGGAGGCCGGCCTTCACGAGCTCGGCGACCTCGGCGGCGACCAGGCCGTGGGCGAGCGAGCCGCCCGCGTCGGTGCCGACGTAGATCGGGACGCCGGCGTCACGGGCGGCGCCGACCGTGTCGTAACGGCGCTCGTGCAGGCGGCGCATGTGGGCAGCCCAGGCGGGGAACTTCGCCTCGCCGCCGTCGGCGAGCTTCGGGAAGGTCGCGATGTTGATCAGCGTCGGCACGATGGCGATCGAGCGCTCGGCGAAGAGCGGGATCAACTCCTCGGTCAGGCCGGTCGCGTGCTCGACGCAGTCGATGCCGGCGGCGACCAGGTCGGGCAGCGAGGCGGCCGCGAAGCAGTGCGCGGTGACCCGGGCGCCCTCGGCGTGCGCCGCCGCGATCGACTCGCGCAGGGCGTCGGCGGGCCAGCAGGCGGACAGGTCGCCGGTCTCGCGGTCGATCCAGTCGCCGACCAGCTTGACCCAGCCGTCGCCGCGCCGGGCCTCCTGGGTGACGTACGCGGCCAGGTCGCCGGGCTCGATCTCGTGCGCGTAGTTGCGCAGGTAGCGGCGGGTGCGGGCGATGTGCCGGCCGGCCCGGATGATCTTCGGCAGATCCTCGCGGTCGTCGATCCAGCGGGTGTCGGCGGCCGAGCCGGCGTCGCGGATCAGCAGCGTGCCGGCGTCGCGGTCGGTGAGCGCCTGCTTCTCGCTGGTCGCCTCGTCCACCGCGCCGTGCGCGTCCAGGCCGACGTGGCAGTGCGCGTCCACCAGACCGGGCAGCACCCAGCCGGTGAGGCTGCGGACGTCGCGGGCGCCGGCCGGCCGCTCGTAGCTCACCCGCCCGTCCACGACCCAGAGTTCGTCGCGGACCTCGTCCGGACCGACCAGCACCCGGCCGGTGATGTGCAGCACTGCGCCTTCCGTCATGCCCGCACTCTACTGCCAGCCCCCGAGCACCGAACCCGGGCCCCGAATGGATCTTGACAGATTGATTGACCCAAAATGACAACCATGATTGACTCGCATCCGAACCCACCCGAGACACACCCCAGCACCACGGTCCGCCCCTGAGCCAGCTCACCGCCCTCCGATGCGCCGTGCGCCGTCGCCGCCGGTGAGCCCGCAACCCGGACCCGACGGGACCACGCCCCCGGTCCGTCGGGTCCGGGCGCGGCCGTTTATAGGGGGGTATACAGACCTGGGTGTGGTGAACCCACGAGTCGAGTTGAGAGGCTTTCGATGCGCGCCATGGTCCTGGACGGCTTCGGCGGACCCGAGGTGCTGCGCGAGGCCGAACTGCCGACCCCGACACCCGGAGCCGGCGAGGTACTGGTCCGGGTGCGGGCCGCCGGGGTCAACGCGATCGACTGGCTGACCCGGGCCGGCGAGGGCATCGGGGTCGCGGTCTTCCCCGCGGTGCTCGGCTGGGACCTCTCCGGCACCGTGGCTGCGGTCGGCCCCGGAGTGAGCACACTGGCGGTCGGCGCGCTGGCGGTCGGCGACGAGGTGTTCGGCATGCCCCGGTTCCCGGCGCTGGCCCGCGCGTACGCCGAGTACACCGTCGTCCCGGCGGCCGAACTGGCCCGCAAGCCGGCCCGGCTGGACCACCTGGCTGCAGCCGGCGCACCGATGGTCGCGCTGACCGCCTGGCAGACGCTGGTCCGGCACGCCCAACTGGACGCCGGCCAGCGGGTGCTGATCAGCGGCGCGGCGGGCGGGGTGGGTCACGTGGCGGTGCAGCTGGCGAAGGCCGCGGGGGCCGAGGTGATCGGCACCGCCTCGCCGGGCCACCACGACTTCGTCCGCTCGCTCGGCGCCGACCAGGTCATCGACTACACCCGGGAGCGGGTGGCCGAGGCCGTCAAGGACGTCGATGTGGTGGTCGACCCGCGCGGCGGGGCGGACTTCTTCGAGCTGCTCGACACGCTGCGGCCGGGCGGGATCATCGTCACGCTCAAGGACCAGCAGGCCGGCCAGGAGGAGGCGGTGCAGCGGCGCGGACTGCGGGTCGGCTACACGTACGTCGGCCCGGACCGCGCGGCGCTCGCCGAGATCGCCCGGATGCTCACCGAGGGGCGGCTGGAGATCGCGGTCGAGCGGGTCTTCCCGCTCGCCGAGGCCGCCGCCGCGCACCGGCTCGGCGAACTCGGGCACGTCCGCGGCCGCCTGGTGCTCGACGCGAGCTGACAGACACCACAGACCGACGCACGGGTCCCGGCACACCGCCGTGGCCTGCTGTTCGCGTACCCGAAACCTGGCCGCCCCATACCGGTCACCACCCTTCGGCAGGGTCCTTCCCGGAGCCAAGTTGTATAGCCAACTTGATCGGCTCCCCGCCTCCCCGAAGGGCCCCGCCATGCCCCACGCCACCCCGCCCCGCCCCACTCCCTTGTCCGTGTACTGGCTGCGCGACAACTGCCCCTGCACCGAGTGCCGCGACCCGCGGACCGGGCAGAAGCTGTTCCAGATCACCGACCTGCCCGACGAGCTGTCGATCGCCGCGAGCACCGAGCACGAACAGCAGCTGGAGGTGCTCTGGTCGGACGGCCACCGCTCCCGGTTCCCGCTCGACTGGCTGACCGCCGAGCACCAGGACGACCGCCGCACCGAGCAGGGCAAGCGCCTGTGGCGCGCCGCCGACTTCGCCGCCGGGATCCCCGAGGCGCGGTGGAGCGAGTACCTCGCCGACCCGGCCGAGCAGGCCGCCGTGCTGCGCGCCGTGCAGCGGCTCGGCTTCGCGGTGCTGCGCGAGGTGCCGGCCGTCGAGCGGCAGGTGCTCGCGGTGGCCGAGACCTTCGGCTACGTCCGGGTGACCAACTACGGCGAGCTGTTCGACGTCCGGGTCGAGCCCGACCCGAACAACCTGGCCTTCACCAGCGTCGCGATCACCCCGCACTCGGACAACCCGTACCGCGACCCGGTGCCGACGCTGCAGCTGCTGCACTGCCTGGAGAACGCGGCCGTCGGCGGCGACTCCGGCCTGGTGGACGGCTTCAAGGCGGCCGAGCTGCTGCGCACCGAGGCGCCCGCGGACTTCGCGGTGCTGACCCGCACGCTGGTCCCGTTCACGTTCCGCGACCGGGACACCGAGCTGCACGCCGACCGGCCGCTGATCGAGACCGACCCGCTCGGCCGGATCCGCGAGGTGCGCTTCAACAACCGCTCGATCGGCACGCTGCGGCTGCCGGCCGCCGAACTCGACGCGTTCTACGCCGCCTACCGCAAGTTCGCCGCGATCACGCTGCGCCCCGAGCTCCAGCTGGAGTTCCGGCTCGGCCCGGGCGACTGCCTGATCTTCGACAACGTCCGCCTGCTGCACGCCAGGACCGCCTTCGAGCAGGACGGCAGGCGTCACCTCCAGGGCTGCTACGCGGACCTGGACTCGCTCTCCTCGACGCTCGCGGTGCTCGACCGGCGCACCGAGGTGCTCGACACGCTCCAGCAGCTGTTCGAGGTGGAGGGGGCCGGCGAGTACCTCGGCGAGGCCGTCACCCAGGCCGAGCACATGCTGCAGGCCGCACACCTGGCCCAACAGGCCGGTGCGCCGGACCACTTGGTGGCGGCCGCGCTGCTGCACGATGTCGGCCACCTCTTCAAAGAGCACAGCCATGGTCCGGTCAGCGGGCAGGAGTTGATGGAGGGGCAGGACAACCGGCACAGCCACACCGGCGCCGACTGGCTGGGCCAGTGGTTCGGCCCGGCGGTCACCGAGCCGATCCGGCTGCACGTCGCCGCCAAGCGCTACCTGTGCGCGGTCGAGCCCGAGTACCGCGCGGGACTGTCGCCGGCCTCGGAGTTCACCCTGCAGGTGCAGGGCGGCCCGATGGACGCCGGCCAGGCGGCCGCGTTCGCCGCCCGGCCCGGCGCCGAGGACGCGGTGGCGGTCCGGCACTGGGACGACCAGGCCAAGACGGCCGACGCCCAGACGCCGTCGTTCGGGCACTTCCGACCGCTGCTCGCCGCCCTGCTGGGCAGCCACTGAGCGGCCGGCGCCGAGCCGGTCGGCGCGTCAGTCACTCTCCCGCGCGTGACGCGAAAGAGCTGACGTGGCAAGGGAGTTGTGTACGCTGAAGGCGACCGTTCCAGGCAGGTAGCGGTCCTGCGACCACTCCACCGGGCGCCCGGTGGGGTCGGTCGTCCGGCGGCGCTCGCGCAGCAGCGGGGCGCCGCGCCGGCAGCCGAGCAGCTTCGCGTCCTCGGCGTTCGCGGTGACCACGTCGATGGTGTGGTCGGCGTCGGTGAAGAGGATCCCGTGCTCGCGCAGGTGCTCGGTGTGCGAGACCACGTCGGCCGGCAGCTGGGCCACCACCACGCCGACGTGCGGCGGGTAGACGGTCCGCTCCACCATCACCGGGGTGCCGGAGAGCGTGCGCAGGCGCAGCGTCACATAGACCTCGGCGCCGGGCTCCAGGCGCAGATGCTCGCGCTCGGCGGCGTCCGCCGGGCGGCGGATCAGCGACTCCAGCCGGCCGCCCGGCTCCTCCCCCATCGAGCGGGCCCAGTGGGTGAAGCTGAGCAGCTCGGAGAAGCTCTGCACCCGGGCGTTGCCGAGCACCACCCGGCGGGTGCCGCGGCGCGAGGTGACCAGACCGTCGGCGCGCAGCACGGCGAGCGCCTGGCGCACGGTGCCGCGGGAGACGCCGTACCGCTCGGCGAGCGCCCCTTCGGCGGGCAGCCGGCCGGCCTCGCCGTACGCGCCGGTGTTGATCGCCTCGCGCAGGTCGGCGGCGACCCGGCGGTACAGCGCACCGCCCGCGCCATGCGGATCGGTGAACTCCTGCGCGGCGCCGGCGGCAGCCGTCCGCTCGACGTGCTCGGCTGCGCCCTCGGGCGCGTTCCCCGGCGCGCCCCCAGCCGTGTTCCCGGAGCCCTGCTGGGCGTCGTGCTCCGTCAAGATGCGTCCCACCGGTCCCTCCCAAGTCGGTGTCCTGCGTGCGGTTCCGGCCGAGGACTCCCCGACCTTATCCGCTCGGGCCGAGCCGTTCGCGCACCACATGAGCGGTTTTAAACCAAGCGGACTCGACCGTTCCCGCAGACGACCCCCGTTCTAGGTCACCCGTTCACCTCCTGGTCACCGGGATCCGGCGTACTTAGAGCGTCCGCCAGTAGGTCCGGTGATCGCTCGCGCTGGTGCTCTGTTCCGTTGTCGGCAGGTGGTGTGCTCCGGTTTGCCGCTACGCTCGGTATCGGCAGTGGGACAGCGATAGAGGGCTTGGGGAACTGGGTTGGGTAAGCGCAACCAGGAGCGTCGGCGGGCCAAGAAGAAGCAGCGGGACGCGAGAGGGCGGAGCGGGGCGGGGCAAGGGGCGGCTTTCGGGTTCGCTTCCTGCGAGTGCGGTGATCCGTTCTGCCTGGGTAGTGGCGGGCCCGTTCCTCGGCCGGGTGGTGCGCGGACTGTCGCGGATCTCCTGGATGAGGCGATGGCACGGTTGTGTGCTGTGCCGGCTGGAGACGCCGGGCGTCGCGCAGCGGCGCTTGAGCGAGCCGCTGCGCTGTTCGCCCGGCGCGGTATCGGCCGTGCGGTGCTCCAGGTGGGTGGAGTGGTGGTGCACGATCTGTGGCACCGTGGCTGGCAGCCAATGGATGTGGTGCGTGTCGCACGCCGGGAGCTGGCCGTGCGGCACGCGCGGATCGCCGCCGATCTGGTCGCCGCGGAGCACCGCGAGTATCCGGCGAGGCGGTTGCCCAATCGCTGGGCCGAGCAGCTTGCGGAGGCATCGGCTACGGCGTGGTGGGGTGACGACGACGCCTACGTCGACGGTGCGGCCGCGCGGGAGAAGAGCGATCCGGTGGTGCTGGGACGGGCCGTCGTTGAACTGTTCGAACTGCTGAGCCGGCTTCCCGAGGTGCCGCGGCTGATGCCGGTGCCCTGTGAGACCGGCAGCGCTGGGATGGTCGAGGCCGGCGGGGTGGAGTCTTCGCTGCTGGGCAAGATTCGGGCACTGCTCGCGAAGGCCGAGTCGACCTCTTTCCCCGAGGAGGCGGAAGCGCTGACGGCCAAGGCGCAGCAGTTGATGTCCCAGCACAGCATCGACATGGCGCTGCTGGCGGTGGAGCGGGGTGAGCGGCAGACGCCGGGCGGGGTGCGGGTGGCGGTGGATGCCCCGTATGAGGAGCCGAAGGTGGTGCTGCTGCAGGCGGTGGCGGAGGCGAACCGCTGTCGCACGGTGTGGTCGAGGAACCTGGGGTTCTCCACGGTGGTCGGCTTCGCCTCCGATGTGGAGGCGGTCGAGTTGCTGTTCACCTCGCTGCTGGTCCAGGCCCAGGCGGCGCTGCAGGCGGCGGGCGCGCGCAAGCGTGGGGACGGTAGCTCGCGCACCCGGTCCTTCAGGCAGTCGTTCCTGGTGGCCTACGCCGCCAGGATCGAGGAGCGGCTCGGGCGGGTCGCCGAGCAGGCGGTGAAGGCGGCCGGAAAAGTCGGCCGGACGGCAGGGCTGCTGCCGGTGCTGGCCTCGCGGGCCGAAGCCGTGGACGACCAGGTGGACGAGCTGTTCGGCGAGCTGTCGTACAGTCACGGTTCGGCATACGCCAACGACCGCGAGGGGTGGGCCCACGGCACGGCCGCCGCCGACCGGGCCGAACTGCACACCAGGGCCGGCGCGCTGCGCTGAACCGCCCGGGCGCGGCGCTGTGACGTCCGCGTGTTCGGGGAGGGCTCGTGCCTGTCGTTCCTGCCTGCATCCTGGATCCGCTGCGCAAGGAGTTCCTCGCGCTGCTGCCGGAACACCGGGACGACCACCCGCTGGGCTGCCACAACCCGCGCATCCCCGACGCGCTGGTCTTCGACAGGCTCATCCTGGTCCTGGTGTCCGGCATGGGCTACGAGCGCGTGGCGGACCAGGCCTGCTCAGCCACCACGATCCGACGCCGCCGGGACCACTGGATCGCCCTGGGGATGGGCGAGGTCCTGCGCCTGGCGGCTCTGGCCGCTTACGACCGCATGGTCGGCTTGGAGCTGGAGCATCTGGCTGCCGACGGCTGCCAGACCAAGGCACCGTCCGGAGGCGAATGCGCCGGCAGGAGCCCGGTTGACCGTGCCAAACAAGGCGTCAAACGCTCGCAGTTGACCGAGGCCTACGGCATCCCGCTGGTCACTCACCCGGCCCCGGCCAACATCCGCGACCACACGCTCCTTCCGACGACCCTCGACCAGTACCGCGACCTTGGCAAGGAACTCGGCCCGCTGCCCGAGCACCCCAGCCTCAGCCTGGACGCCGGATACGACTACCGCATCGTCTACGAGGACCTGACAGAACGCCAGATCGCTCCGCGGATCGCCAAACGCGGCCAGCAGACCCCGATCCAGGCGGACGGCCGCTGGGTGGTGGAGAGAACGAACTCGTGGCTGAACAACTTCGGCAAGCTCCGCCGCTGCACCGAGCGCCGCCGGGCGTGCGTCGAGTTCTACATCGCCCTGGCTACGGCCATCGTCACCATCCGCAGCCTGATACGACGAGCATGGTTCACCCACCGCTGGGACACACGCCCCCACAGCCCCCGCATCCGATGACCTACTGGCGGACGCTCT